>JAOZKN010000017.1:9146-14889 GCA_029935315.1 Desulfocapsa sp.
ATTGTGTGGTGTTTATACTGGATTACACCGTTGCTTCGTTTAGCCATAAGTCGTGGAGATTACAAAAACTGGTGGCGAAAATCTTGCCCTTGTATCCCGCGGGCAGTTCAAAGCTTGATTTTGCTTCCGGGGCATTTCCACTGAAAACCTTTGCTCCAATAACAGTTCCGTCAGCAAGCACAAGAGTGTGTCTGACGATAAAATGTTTTTCGGACATGCCATGCTTGGTGAAAACGGTAACAGTACTTCCCTCAACGGTTATGGAAGGAAGATGACTGCCTACTTTTTTTCCATATCTGCCTGGGTTGTCAGCTGTGTAGATGATATTTGTATAAGGCGCGGCTGAAGCACCTGCACTGGATACACCACCGATAAGTAAAGCCGAACCAGCAACTAAACCGCATTTCATGAAATCTCTTCTGTCTGCCATTGGAGTCCCTCCGTTGAGTAATTGGTAGTAACAGTTTTCATTATTATATCCTTAGAGGGAATAAAGTCAAGATGTAAGGAATATAATAGTTGAATGGGGAAAGCCTATGTGTTTTTTTCTATAAGAAAAATCCCGTAGGTGGCGCGTAGATTTGAAAAAAATGCGACAACACGGCCACTTCTTTCTTCGTCATGGGTGTTGATGGCGCATTCTTTAACGATGGTATATCCAACTTCCCTGGAAAATCTTCTAAAGTCCGCAAGGGTGATTACCCGGATATTAGGAGTGTCGTACCAGGAATAGGGGAGTTGACGACTCTTGGGCGCCTGACCCTTGAATAGAATTTGCATGCGAATGCGATAATGGCTGAAGTTGGGGAAACTGACTATCACCTGTTTACCGATGCGGGAAAGAGATTTGAGGAGAACATCCGGTTGGTAAACCTGCTGCAGGGTCTGGCTCAGGATAACAAAATCAAAAGCCGCATCGGGATAATCAGCAACTTCCTCTTTGATATCCCCCTGAAGGACGCTCAGTCCACGTTCGATACATGTTGCTGCTTTTCTTTTGTCCTGCTCAATTCCGGTTCCCTGGATTTGTTTATGCTGTTTCAGCCAGGCGAGCAGGGTTCCGTTGCCACAGCCGAGATCCAGCACTCGACTGCCCGGTTCTATCCAGGAGGCAATGACAGCAAGATCAAATCGTAAATGCTCAGGCAGTGGCAAGACCATCCAGAAATCCTCTGATAAGATTAGTTAACCGTGAGTCTTCAATAAGAAAAGCATCATGTCCGCAGTCCGCCTCAATTTCACAAAAGCTTACGTCCTGCCTGCTTCGTTTTAAGGCCTGCACCAGTTCCCTTGCCTGATAGGTTGGGTACAGCCAGTCTGATGTGTAGGAAATAACCAGAAATTTTGATTGTTTGTGGCTCAGGTCGTTGAGGCTTTCAACGGTGTTTTCAACATTCTTCAGGTCAAAGTAGTCGGCTGCTTTTGTCAGATACAGCACAGAGTTTGCATCAAATCGTTTTACAAATTTTGATCCCTGGTAGCGAAGGTAGCTTTCAACCTGGAAATCTCCGCCAAAATTAAAAGAGAAATCTTCCTTGTTTTGGAGTTGCCTGCCAAATTTCTTGCGCATGGCCTCATCAGATAGGTAGGTGACATGACCAATCATGCGGGCAACGGCAAGTCCATGGTGGGGGCCGGAGCCTTCATAATAACTTCCTTTGTTCCAGGAGGGATCAGCCATGATAGCCTGCCTTGCAACTTCGTTAAAGGCGATGGCAAGGGCAGAATGACGCATGGTTGTGGCGATGGGGATGGCGGATCGAACCATTTCCGGGTATCTGACACACCACTCCAGAACCTGCATACCACCAACCGAACCACCGATAACCGAATACAGTTGCCTGATACCCAGGTGGTTGAGCAGTTGTTTCTGGCTGTCCACCATGTCGCCGATGGTGACCATGGGGAAGTCAAGGCCATAGGGCTTGTCTGTTGCCGGGTTTATGGATGCCGGGCCTGTGGACCCCATGCAGCTGCCAAGTACATTACAACAGATAACAAAGTAGCGATCCGTGTCAATGCCTTTCCCGGGGCCCACCATGAAATTCCACCAACCGGGGGGCGTGTCCGGTGGGTCATCGCAATACTGTCCGGCGACATGGGAGTCGCCGGTCAGGGCGTGACAGATCAGAATCGCGTTATCTTTGGCGCCGTTAAGCTGTCCCAGGGTCTCGTAAGCGATGGTTATGGGACCCAGTTCAAGGCCACTCTCCAGGAGTTGCACGTTGGGAGAATCGCCATAAGTGAAATATTGTTTTGTTATTTTTTCAGTCATTGAGGCAAAACATCAATCTTTATTTATTGCCAAGCGCCTGCCCAATATCAGCAAGAATATCATCAATATGCTCAATTCCCACAGAAAGTCGTATCATGGACTCTGAAATTCCTGCTTCTGTCAACTGCTTAGCGGACAGTTGCGAGTGGGTGGTGGAGGCCGGATGGATGGCAAGGGACTTGGCATCCCCCACATTGGCAAGATGAGAAACAAGCTGCAGGGATTCAATAAAGTGTTTGCCTGCTTCCAGTCCTCCTTTTACGCCAAAGGCCACCATGCCGCCAAAGCCATTCTTCAGATAACGGCTGGCAGTTGCATAATTCTCACTGCCCTCAAGGCCTGGATAGTTCACCCATTCAACCTGTTTATGGTTTTGCAGGAATTTTGCAACCGCAAGGCCATTTTCTGAGTGACGTTCCATCCTGAGACTTAAGGTCTCCATGCCCTGCAAAAATGCCCAGCAGTTATCAGGAGAAATACAGGCACCCAGATTACGAAGGGGAACAAGGCGCATACGCAGCGCAAAGGCAATTTTGTTCATCTCCCCCAGATCATGGGCATAGCGCAGTCCATGATAGGAATTGTCCGGTTCGTTAAATAGGGAAAATTTGGGATCAGTCCAGTCAAAGTTACCGCCATCGGTCACAATGCCGCCAATAACAGTACCATGTCCGCCAATCCATTTGGTCAGTGAGTGGATAACAATGTTTGCACCGTGTTCAAGGGGACGGAGAATGCATGGCGGGGTAAAAGTCGCATCCACGATCAGGGGAAGATTATGTTCCTGGGCAATTTTTGCGATGGCCTCAATATCTGTGACAGTAAGACCGGGGTTACCGATGGTTTCACAGTACAGTGCTCGTGTTTTTTCGTTAATCGCATTGCTGAAATTCTCAGGATTTGTCGGGTCAACAAGGGTCACATTGATACCAAGCTGAGGCAGGATGGAATCAAATTGTGAATAGGTACCGCCATATAAATTGTTGGCTGCCACTACTTCGTCTCCTGCCTGGCAGATATTAATAATAGAGTAGAAAATGGCAGATGTACCGGAGGCCAGGGCAAGGGAGGCTGCACCCCCTTCAAGCATGGCCATGCGTCCCTCCAGGATGTTCTGGGTGGGGTTGCCAATTCTGGTGTAGATATTCCCCAGCTCTTTTAAGCTGAACAGATTTGCCGCATGTTCGGTACTTTTAAACAGATAAGCAGTGGTACGATGGATGGGTACTGCTCGTGAGAGATTGTCCTGCTCAACAGCCTGGGCGCCATGTAATGCTGTGGTTTCAAATTTCATAGTAGATTCCAAGTTAAAGGGGGGACAGTATAGGGCGAATTATGCCATGAATCTTCTTTAATGGCAAGACAGTACCACATGGTGACACTTCCTTGCCAGGCAAAAATAAAACCCTGGGTTTATGATTGTACTGATTAATTCATACTGTCAAAGCAAAATAAAGAATTGTAGACGAAGTTAATGTCGGGACAATAGACTAAACAAAGGGTTTCTTAAATAAATCTGCTTTCCCTTAGTAGAAGATGAAAAAAAACAGTAAGTGGGCTATATAAACTGAGATGAATCAGTGCGTTCTGGTTTGGATGTACAGGTCAGGCTCTGAAAAACAATCACGCATGGGAGACAACAGTGAGTAGGGCGAAAGAAATAACTATCCTGGTTGTGGATGATGAACAGGTGCACAGGTATATGCTCTGTTCCATGTTCAAGGACTGGGGATGGAAGTGCGTTGAAGCTGATGATGGCAGGGTGGCTGTGGATGCAGTGGCCAAACATCAGTACGATGCGGTACTCATGGATGTGCGAATGGCGAAGATGGATGGCATGGAAGCTTTCTCAAAGATTCACGCCATGAATCCGGCTCTTCCGGTGATCATTATGACGGCATATTCTTCTGTGGATGCTGCCGTGGAGGCGATTAAACACGGTGCCTATGATTATCTGACAAAACCTCTGGATTTTGACCGTCTGCGCCTGACCCTTGAACGGGCGGTGGACAGAAAAGAGGTGGAAGAAAAAAAACAGGAAAGGAAGAAAACGAGACCCGTCGAGCCGATAAAGCAATCCGCCATCATTGGTGTTTCTTCCCCCATGCAGGAACTGCAGGAGATGATCTCCTACGTTGCCCCCACCGAGGCCACGGTGCTGGTCACAGGAGAGTCCGGCACGGGAAAAGAACTGGTGGCGGCTGAACTGCATGCAAACTCAGAACGTAAAGACGGACCCTTTATCCGGGTGAATTGTGCTGCTCTTGCTGAAAGCCTCCTTGAATCTGAGCTGTTTGGTCATGAAAAAGGTGCCTTTACCGGAGCAGATAGAGAACGCGACGGGAAGTTTGTTCAGGCAGCGGGAGGGACACTCTTTCTCGATGAAATAGGAGAAACATCCCAGGCCATGCAGGTGAAGATGCTGCGGGTTCTGCAGGAACAGGAGTTGCAGCGTGTTGGCGGTGAGGAAACAATCTTTACCGATGCCAGGATCATTGCTGCCACCAATCGTGATCTGGAGGAAGAGGTCAGGAACGGGAATTTTCGTGAAGACCTCTACTATCGTCTCAACGTGGTCACAGTCCATGTTCCGCCACTGCGTGAAAGGGGAGAGGATGTCTCTCTTCTGGTACAATTTTTTGTGGAGAAATTTGCTGCAAAAAACAGACGTGAAGTCGCAGGAATTACGCCTGAGTGTCTGCAGTTACTGGCGGCCTATCAGTGGCCCGGGAATGTGCGGGAGCTTGAGAATGCCATTGAACGCGGTGTTATCCTTATGCGTGGCGAGTATTTGACGGAAAAAAGCCTGCCTCTGCCCATCCAGAAACAGGGCGGACAGAGCAAAGTAGTTCCTGTGCAGGGGGCGTCTCTGGAAGAAGTTGAAAAACAACAGATTCTAAAAACCCTTGAAGAAACCGGGGGCAATAAAAGTGAGGCCGCCAGGCGTCTTGGGATTACACGGAAAACATTGCAGAATAAGTTGCAGAAATATGATCAATAGTGACAATAGGGTGACAAGTAAGTACACCGAGTTGACTCACTTGTGTGCCTGTGGTAATCACCATAATGAATGTAATTGGAATAATTTATAAATAGTTGGAAGGTTGTCCGCGATTGATCTGAAAAAGTTAGCAGAATCGTCTGAGGATAATCTCCTGTAGAGCAAAAGAGAAGGGAGTAACAAGAAATGCGGACAGATATCGTCCATATAGGTGCTGGCGAATTGACCTACGAAATTCGAAATATTGTGAATGTCGGCACGAAATTACAGAAGCTGGGGCTAACCACCAACTGGGAAAACATTGGTGATCCCATCATGAAGGGGGAACACATTCCCCAGTGGATGAAAGAGATTGTCTCTGATGCGGTGATGCAGGATGCGACTTACGGATACTGTCCAACCAGAGGTGTACTCAGTACCCGCGAGTTTATTGCAGCAGAAACCAATAAACGTGGCGGGGCGCAGAT
>JAOZKN010000017.1:14989-26212 GCA_029935315.1 Desulfocapsa sp.
ATCATCTGTGATGAGGTGTATCATCATATCGTCTATAACGGTACGTCAACTTCACCGCTTTCCGATGTGATTGGGGACGTTCCTGCCATTGCCATGCGCGGTGTGTCTAAAGAGATGCCGTGGCCCGGTTCACGTTGCGGCTGGATAGAAGTCTATAATGGTGATAAAGATCCCATGTTCGCCAAGTATGTCCAGTCAATCCTCAATGCCAAAATGGTTGAAGTTTGTTCAACAACGCTGCCGCAGACTGTTTATCCTCAGGTCGTACAGCATCCCAAATATCAGGGCTATCTGGAAGAACGAATCCGTCGCTATGAAAAATTCTCTAATATTGCCCAGGAAACTCTGGAAAATGTAAAAGGTGTATTGGTGAATCGACCCAACGGTGCATTCTATATGAGTGTCTGTTTTGAGGATGGAGCTTTGAACCATGAGCAGACCCTGTCCATTGAAAATAATGAAGTTCGAGAGATGATTGAGGGACTGGTCAGCGCTGAAGGGACATCTGTGGATAAACGTTTTGTCTATTATCTGCTCGGATCGACCGGGGTTTGTGTGGTCCCTTTAACCTCCTTTGCCACAGAGCTTCAGGGCTTTAGAGTAACCCTGCTGGAACGCGATGAAGAAGTGTTTCGAAAAGTTTTCAATACCATTGCTGTTTCCATTAAACAATATCTGGAGAGCTCAAAATAGCACTTGTAAGCGGAAATACCAGCGGACTTAAAAAAAATCAGCTGCGGTTACTTGAACGGCTGGCGGGAAAACGCGGGCAGAGAGACCAGATAATCGGGCCTGAAATGGCTCGTGCACTCTGTGGACTGTCTTCTGAGTTGAATCGCCAGATTGGCCTTCTCCTCCAGCGTTCCGGGAAGGTTGAGGCGGTGATTGTCGGTGATTTTAAGGGGATCGTTATTCCCAGCCTCTCTCATATCCGTAGTCAGGGCCGATTGAAGGGCCTGCGTCTGGTACACACTCATCTGGCCGGGGAAGATATCAGTGATGAAGATCTTATGGATCTTCTCTTTCTGCGTCTGGATATGCTCTCGGTGTTAAAGGTGGACGACTCCGGTCTGCCTGAAAAGCTTTACTCCGTCCACCTTCTCCCCGATGCCCGTGACGGGAAGAACTGGGCCTTTCTTTCTCCTGTCCATCCTGCAAACCAGCAAGACTCTTTTGAAGAATTTATTCGAGCGCTGGAAAGTGAATTTGTGCGTAAAGCCGGGAGTCGGAAGATTGACTCTTCCCAGGACAGAGCTATTCTTGTGAGTGTTTCCAGTCAGTCGAAGATCCGTGCTCAGGAATCTATGAATGAGCTTGTTGAATTAACGAAGTCGGATGATATTGTGGTGCTCGATACCGTTTTGCAGAGAAGGCGCAAAATTAACCCCAGGTTGATTCTCGGTAAAGGGAAACTCTCCGATATTATGATCAGAGCCTTGCAGCTGGACGCTAATCTGCTGATTTTTGATCAGGAACTCAACCCTTCCCAGATCCGTTCCATCACCACACACACTGAACTGCGGGTTATTGACAGGACCCAGCTGATTTTAGATATCTTTGCCCACCGGGCTCTTAGTCGTGAAGGGAAGCTGCAGATTGAGATGGCACAGCTGAAATATATGCTGCCGAGACTTTCCACCCGTGATGATGCCTTGTCCCGTTTGACTGGTGGTATCGGTGCCAGGGGGCCTGGTGAGACAAAACTTGAAATCGATAAACGTCGGATCAATGATCGTCTGGCAAAGCTGAAGAGAGAGTTGAAGAAGGTAAGCAAAGAGCGCTATCGTCGCAGGTCAAGACGACGGAAAAAAGATCTGCCGGTACTTTCTCTGGTGGGCTATACAAATGCCGGAAAGTCTACTCTGCTCAACACCCTGACCAAAAGCGATATCGTGGCAGAAGACAAACTCTTTGCCACTCTGGACCCAACCAGTCGACGTCTCCGTTTTCCCCTGGATATGGAAGTGATTATTACCGATACCGTCGGTTTTATCCGAAAGCTGCCAGCCGATCTTCTCCAGGCCTTTAAGGCAACACTCGAAGAATTGGAAGAAGCCGATTTACTGGTACATGTGGTGGATATTTCCAACCCCTGCTTTCGTGATCAGATGAAGGTCGTTGATAATCTTTTGCAGGAACTGGATCTTGGCCAGATTCCCTGTCTTGTGCTCTTTAATAAGGCTGACAAAGTGAAAGATGATACTGTATTGTTTAAGAGTGTGAGCCGGGAGGGGATAGTGGTGAGTGCCTTGGAGTCAGGCACTCTGCAACCATTTTTAACAGAGGCGCAAAAGATGATGGGGAAGATTATCAGTCAGTAGGAAAGCTGATGCTTAAGCCTTTCTCAAGGCTGGATGAAAAACCCCAGATCTTTGCCAATTTCATTGGTATTGGCGAATTCGCAACCTATTTCGTTGGTATGGATGCGCCTTACAATCACTTGCCTGGTGATTTCCGTCTGCTTCCTGTCGTTGATCCTAAAGTTCAAAAGTGCTTTTTGACCCACCGTCATAGGGTGCCCTCCCAAGAGGGAAAAAGCTACTCCACTGTGTGAAATATTGTCAACCTGCATCTCTCCTCCCATACCAGGGCCAGCACCGATGGTAGTATATACACCGGATATTTGTGTTGGCTTTCTGTAATGTCTGCGAAAATCAAGGGAGACCATAAAAACAGTACCACAGAGGCAACGGGTCTTCAGGGTGTGTTGACTGTCTCGGAATCTGCCCACAGGAATGTTTTTGACCAGGGAGCATTTTGGACAGCGTATCGAAGCCGTACCGTTCGTTTTTACATAAGATTTGTGTGCTTGCATGTCGTGTTGTCCAGTTTCAAACATTGCGATCCCCCCCCCTTTGTAAGAGTTTTACGTCTTTTGCTTTATAATTTCACTTTTTCCTTATTAACAATATCATATGCAAAGAATTTTGCTATAGGTATAAGTACCTACAATAGCATAAGTAATTCCTTTAGTTTGGCTAAGATGTTGGAACTATAACTCTTTATGTGTGTGCCTGTTTAAAAATTTTTTCTTGAAAAGAAAAAATAAGCACTTTTTTTGATCATAACAACCAGAGACAAGGTAAATCCAGGTATAATAGCAATTATGTCTATTCGCTTGAGAAGCTAAAGCGTTTATAGCCGAAAAGAGGGCTTTTTTCAGTCCCCTCCCGAGGGAGGGGCACGACACTATCAGTCGTAGATAAGGACAGTGTATTTTTCCAGGATTTTTTCTGTTTCCGGATCAAGGTCACTTGCCACTTCATGGATCTGATATTCATGGCCACAACCGGTGCAGCGGAGGCGAACACGCCAGCAGCTGCGATTCACTTCAAGCTTCTCTGAACATTTTCGACATTTCATGGGATCAGCTGAGCAGTTGTTCGCGGGTAAAAAGAGCTTCCAGTTTGTAACCGGCTTTGGCCAGTACCTCCACTCCACCTTCCTGCCGTTCCACAACGGTGATAATCTGGGCAACCTTAAAACCTTGCGATTCAACCCGTTCGATAACTTTTACAAGGGTACCCCCTGTGGTTACCACATCTTCGAGCAGCGTTACCCGGCAACCGGGTTCCATATTGTTGAGGCCTTCAATATAATTCTGGGTTCCATGTCCTTTGGCCTCTTTTCGTACGATAAAGGCAGGGATGGGGTTGCCCTCAAGGAAACTGGCAATGGAAACAGCAGTAACCAGCGGGTCTGCACCAAGGGTCATGCCACCTACGGCCAGTATTGGCTCATCTGCCTGCTGCATCAGTTCAAAGATGAGTTTTCCGCAAAGATATCCACCTTCTGCGGAGAGGCTTGTCTGTTTGACATCTACATAAAAGTCAGATGTTTTACCGGATGTTAAGGTGAATTCACCTTTTCTGTAGGATTTTTCCAGGATGATTTCTTTTAATCGTTGTCTGTCGCTCATGGGAGGCCTGTAATGTTTGTTTTATAGATGATGGGGCAGTATGATTTTCTATAGCAGTAAAAATACCTGTTTTTTGCAAGGCTACAAGAAAAAACTCGCAATAATGAAAAATGAAATGTTATTCTGTAAAATTGGTTCTGTTGAGTAGCCTGTAATTGTTTCAATAATGAATAACCTGTAGGTAGGAATATGTGCGGAATAGTTGGATATGTTGGGAGAAGACGCGTAGTGCCTGTTGTTCTTGGAGGCCTGAAACGTCTGGAGTACAGAGGCTATGATTCTGCTGGTATTGTTTTTCTTCAGGACGGTGAACTCAAAAAATACAGAAGTGAAGGCAAGCTGCAAAACCTTGAAAACCATATGGAAGAGGTACTGGGTACCCCCTCTCATGTTGGTCTTGGCCACACCCGCTGGGCAACGCACGGTGCTCCTACCACAGAAAATGCGCATCCGCACAGTGATTGTAGCGGTGAGCTGGTGGTGGTCCACAATGGTATCATCGAGAATTATCACTCCCTCAGAAATGAACTGAAAGAAAAAGGGCACACCTTCACTTCGGACACAGATACTGAAGTGCTGGCTCATCTTATTGAAGAGTATCTGGATGGTGATCTGCGTGCGGCGGTGACCAAGGCTCTCGGGCGTGTGGAAGGATCCTACGCTCTGGGTGTACTCTGGACCGGTCTGCCTGACACCCTGATTGCTGCCAGAAATCACAGCCCCCTGGTACTTGGCATCCATGAAGAAGAGGGGAGCTTTATGGCCTCAGATATCCCGCCTCTGCTTCCCTACACCGACCAGATAATCTACCTTGACGATAAAGAGCTGGCAGTGCTCACCAGTGATAAGCACACGATCTACTCACTGGAAAGCGGTGAGCAGGTCGAGAAAGAGGTGCAGACTATTTCCTGGAACGCCGCCATGGCAGAAAAAGGTGGCTATAAGCATTTTATGCTCAAAGAGATCTATGAGCAGCCCCAGGCGATTATTGATACGGTGAGTGGTCGTATAAATCCTGAAACAGGAAGCGTTGATCTTCCTGAAATGAATTTAAGTGATGCTGATCTTGCCAATATTGACCGCATCTTTCTTGTGGCCTGCGGCACGTCCTGGCATGCAGCTCTGGTTGCCAAATACTGGATTGAACGCTGGGCCGGTATTCCGGTTGAGGTGGATATTGCCTCTGAATTCAGATACCGGAAATTACTGATCAGCGAACGTGTGCTCACCGTTGCCATATCTCAGTCCGGGGAAACTGCGGACACTCTAGCAGGAATCAGGCTGGCGAAAGATCTTGGTTCTAAAATTGTGACCATCTGTAACGTGGTGGGGTCGACCATGACCCGTGAAGCCCACGGAACTGTCTATACCCATGCAGGGCCGGAAATTGGCGTGGCAAGCACCAAGGCCTTTACTTCGCAACTGGCAGCACTCTTTCTGTTTACCTTGTATCTTGCAGAAAAGAACGGAAGCATGGAGCAGAAACAGAGACTGCTGCTGGGAAAAGAGCTGATCCGTCTGGCAACGGTTATTGAAGAAGAGTTGCCCACCATGCAGGCGGAAATTAAAGAACTTATAGAAGACTATTACGATAGCCGGGATTTTCTCTTTGTGGGAAGAGGCCTGAATTTTCCCATTGCCCTGGAAGGTGCTTTGAAGTTAAAGGAAATTTCCTATATTCATGCGGAAGGTTACGCTTCCGGTGAGCTGAAGCATGGTCCCATTGCCCTTATTGACAAAGAGATGCCCATTCTGGGGATTACCCCCAAAGACAGCGTCTATCAGAAATCAATTTCCAATGTGGAAGAGATAAAAGCACGACAGGGACGCCTGATCCTTCTCGGTAGCAGAGGGGATGCCCAGCTAAAGACAATCACCGATGATGTCTTGTATCTGCCTGAAGTGCATGAAGAACTGAACCCCATTTTATACACAATTCCGGCACAGTTGCTGGCCTATGAAATTGCCAGTCGCCGTGGATGTGATGTGGATCAGCCACGAAATCTTGCTAAAAGTGTGACAGTTGAATAATGATTCGTATTGGACTTGAAAATCTGGCGGATTCTGATGTCTCCCTGACGGGAAAACGTCTGGGCCTCCTCTGTAACCAGGCCTCAACCGATGCAAATCTTCGTCATTCACGGGATGTGCTGCTTGATGCTTATGGCGATCAGCTTACCTGTCTCTTTTCGCCACAGCACGGTTTCTTTTCTGAAAAACAGGACAATATGATCGAGTCGGATCATTCCACAGATCCGGTAAGCGGCCTGCCTGTGTTCAGCCTTTACGGAGAGCGAAGAAAACCCAGTGCATCAATGTTTGCAAACCTTGATGTCCTGCTGATAGATATTGTGGATGTGGGAACCAGGGTTTATACCTTTCTCTATACCATGGCCTATTGCATGGAAGCTGCGGCCCAATACGGAAAGGAAGTCGTGGTACTGGACAGGCCAAATCCAATTGGTGGCGCGGTGGAAGGCAATATGCTTCAGGATGACTGTAGCTCTTTCGTCGGCCTGTATGCTATTCCCATGCGTCACGGCATGACATTCGGCGAGCTGGCTCTTTTTATCAACTCCGAATACGATATTGGCGCTGACCTGCGGGTGGTTCCCATGGAAGGCTGGAAACATAAGATGTTATTCAGGGAGACAGGTTTTCCCTGGGTCTTGCCATCACCTAATATGCCCACTCCAGAAACAGCTCTTGTCTATCCGGGGCAGGTGATATGGGAAGGAACGAACTGTTCGGAAGGGAGGGGAACCACCTTACCGTTTGAGTTTGTTGGTGCTCCCTTCTGGGAGCATGATGCAATTTTGCAGTATCTTGCCCGGACAGCATTACCCGGCTGTTTCCTGAGACCCCTTGTGTTCCAGCCAACTTCCGGAAAATGGGCAGAGGAGCCATGTGTCGGTTTTCAGATACATGTGACGAATCCCGACACATTTCTGCCCTACCGGACAAGCATCGCTCTGCTGCAGGCCGTGATGTGTCTGTATCCGGAGCAGTATGCCCATAAAGAACCACCCTACGAGTATGAATACGAGCGTCTCCCCATGGATCTTATTTTAGGGGATTCGGCTTTGCGTAAAGCCCTGGAAGCGGGCGAGTCTGTGATCAGTCTTGAAAAAAGATGGCAGCCGGATCTTGAACAGTTTCTCGAAAAAAGAAAAAAATATGTACTCTACTAATATATATTGTAAAGGATATGCCTGTGGAAACAAAAAAAATTAGTTTAGATGTTCTGGCAAAACTCGCAGAAGGCGAGCTTTCCGGGAATACGAAGACTGAAGTAACCGGCTTTGCCCCTCTTGAGACTGCAGGTCCCGGGGATATCAGCTTTCTGGTGAAGGCCGGACAGGTTGAAAAGCTTGCAGATTTTAAAGGCAGCGCCGTGATCGTTCCCATGGCAATCGAGGTAGCGGATGTGCCTCTGATTCGAGTGCAGGATCCTTACCTGGCCGCCGCTAAAATCCATAGCCTGCTCCTGGAGAGGCCATTTGTCGCCAAAGGGGTACATGAACGAGCCTGGGTCGGGACTGACACCAAAATCCCCGGAGAAATAACAGTCGCTCCAATGGCATCCATCGGAGAACGGGTCATTCTTGGTGAACGGGTAAGCATCGAATCCGGAGCAGTTATCGGTGATGAGGTGCAGATCGGTGCCGATACCGTTATCAAGGCCAACGTCACAATCGGAGAAAGATGCATAGTCGGTAGCAGGGTAACTATCCATTCCGGTACCGTACTGGGGAGTGATGGCTACGGATACGCCACAGACAAACGCGGCTTTCACACAAAACGTCCGCAGGTTGGTATTGTACAGGTTGATGATGATGTGGAAATTGGAGCCAACGTCTGTATTGACAGAGCAGCCTACGGTGTCACCCATATCAAATCTGGCAGCAAGATAGATAACCTTGTCCAGATTGCCCATAATGTGGAAGTGGGGGAAAACTGTTTACTCGTGTCTCAGGTTGGAATCTCCGGTTCGACAACCCTTGGCAGAAATGTCGTTCTCGGGGGCCAGGCAGGCCTTACCGGGCATATTACCCTGGGTGACGGAGTAATGGTCGGGGCCCAGAGTGGAGTGCATAACAACCAGAAAGCGGGGATAACAGTTGGTGGCTCGCCGGCGCTTCCCATAAAAACTTTTGTCCGTGCCGCCATTCAGTATGGCAAGTTGCCGCAAATGGCACGTGATTTACGAAAAATGAAAAAAGAAATAGCAGAATTTAAAGAAGACAAGTGAGACGAATACCATGAGTGATGCAATTGTAGCTGAAGAGTTAGATATACTTGAAATATTACGCCTCTTACCCCACAGGTATCCCTTTGTGATGATAGACAGGGTGCTCTCCATTGAACCTGATAAGAGTATAGAAGCGTTGAAAAATGTAACTATTAATGAACCGTTCTTTCAGGGGCATTTCCCCGAAAAGCCGGTGATGCCCGGAGTCTTGATGCTTGAAGGCATGGCCCAGGCTGGAGGTGTTCTTGCCTTCTGTACTACGCCAGAATATGTGGGTGAAAAGCTGATTTATTTTGCTGGTATCGACAAGGTTCGTTTTCGCAAACCTGTTGGCCCCGGTGACCAGATTATCTACAAGGTTGAACTGCTGAAAAGAAAACGCGGAATCTGGAAAATGGCAGCAGAAGCCTACGTTAATGAGCAAAAAGTGGCTGAAGCAGAACTTTTGGCATCATTCGGGTAAGGGAACCATGAATATTCATCCAAGTGCTGTAGTCGATCCGGAAGCCGAACTTGATCCCACCGTCACGGTGGGAGCTTTTTCTGTGATAGAGGCAAATGTAAAGATTGGGAAGGGGACACGTGTTGCAAGCCATGTCAGGATTTCTGGCCCGTGTACCATTGGCGAAGAGAACCGGATAGATTCTTTTGCTGCCCTTGGAGGGGCTCCTCAGGATGTTGGCTATCAGGACGAAGCCACTGAACTGATAATCGGCAACAATAACCAGATTCGTGAATACGTATCCATTCACAGGGGAACCATTAAAGGCGGGGGCAAGACTGTCATTGCGAATAATACCATGATTATGGCCTATGCTCATCTTGGCCATGATTGTCAGATCGCAGATCATGTCATCATTGTTAATGCCGCCCAGCTGAGTGGTCATACAGAAGTTGCAGCACATGCAACGGTTGGAGGCCTGACTGGAACCCATCAGTTTTCAAGAATCGGGAAATTTTGCTTTATTGGCGGCGGCTCTGCTGTAAGTAAGGATGTCCCTCCCTATGCCATGGTAACGGGGGAGCGCGGCGGAATGAAAATATCCGGGCTCAACAAAGTTGGGCTTCGCAGAAATGGGTTTGATCGTGAGACCATTAAAAAAATAGAGCAGGCCTATCAAATTTTGTTCCATTCTGATTTGCTTCACAATGATGCTCTGGATAAGGTGGAACAGGAACTGGGTGGAAATGAAGCCGTTGATGAGTTGGTGGATTTTATTCGAGCCTCCAAGCGTGGTGTGGTGAGACGCACCAAGAGCAGTTGAGCGTTTGTTCCCATGACCATTGACCCTTCTAAAATTGGCATCATTGCCGGTTCCGGACAATTTCCCCTCCTTTTTATCCGGGCAGCCCAAAAAGCAGGACGCAAAACAGTGCTTATCGCCCACCAGAATGAAACTTCAAAGGAAGTGGCCGATGCTGCAGATGAAGTTTGCTGGGTGAAACTTGGTCAGCTCGGAAAACTGCTTAAATATTTCCATAAGCAGGGTGTCGGGGAGACCGTCTTTGTGGGAGCCATCACCAAGACCCGTATCTTCAAGGATATCCTCCCCGATCTTAAGGGCCTGACTCTCTGGAACAAGATCGACAAGAAACAGGACGATGCCATTTTGCGAGCGGTGGCAGGAGTGATTGAAAAGGAAGGTATTAACGTTCTGGAATCCACTTGCTATCTGCAGCATCTTTTCTTTCCCCAAGGCGTACTGAGCAAGAGAAAACCTGATAAAGATCAGCAAAAGGATATCGAATTTGGCTGGAGGAATGCCCGGGGGATAGGGGGCATGGATATCGGTCAATGTGTGGTGGTACGAAATTGTTCCGTTGTTGCAGTGGAGGCCATTGAAGGAACAGATGCCTGCATTGAACGAGGTGGCAGGCTGGCCAAAGAAAAGGCTGTGGTTGTGAAGGTACGAAAACCCGGACAGGATTTTCGTTTTGATCTTCCGGCCACGGGCATCAAAACCATTGAGACCATGGCTGCTGTTCATGGCGCGGTCCTGGCTGTTGAAGCCGGACAATCGTTGCTCTTTGATCCTGATGCTATGATCCGTGCAGCTGATGATGCAGGGATTGTGGTGGTGGGTGTGAAGGAAAATCCGGATGGTAGCCTTGATTATTGAATGAGTGCTTGATCTGCTTTAATTGTTCCGGCTGTTTCCACCAACCAAAGTATCTAATTTGTGAATGTAATGACATATTCTTCCAAGAATATCTTTGTCAAACATACAGGTCCATATCATCCAGCGTGGTAATAATCGCCAAGGCTGCTTTGTTTCTGACAAAGATCACGCTGCCGTAGAGGAACAATGATAGAACAACTATTTGTATACGGGACTCTGGGTCCAGGTCGGCCAAATGAGCATGTCCTTGAAGCTATTGGAGGTTCATGGGAGACTGCCACTGTAAATGGAAATCTGCGGCATAAAGGTTGGGGGGCAGAACTCGGTTACCCCGGGATTGATCTTAACGAAGATGGCGGGGTGGTTGAAGGTTTTCTTTTTACTTCGGAGAACCTCTCAGACCATTGGGCGGGCCTTGATAAGTTTGAAGGTGATGCTTACGAACGCGTGCGGGCAAAGGTGAAGCTCAAAGAAGGAAGTATGGTCGATGCTTACATCTACACATTGCGATCAACATGAGCTATCCCATATATGACTGTTACAGATCTGCGGCTAATAAGCGTTACACCCGCATTATTTGCTCTGTTGTGTACTGCAGAGAAGTGATAACGCGAGGCGTTAGGTCAAGAGGTGTACGATTTCCTGAGCCAGATGTAACAACTTTTGCATCAAAGCAATAAAATAATCAACAACATCAGGCCTGCACCATAAGGACTAAGAAATCACTGCCTAGCCTGGATTTTTGTTGTAAGTGTTGCTGGGAGTACCGTCAACATAGATGCCTTCCAGATAGGAGAGCTTTCTGGGCAGCTGGCTGGCAATGAGGAATGTTGCCTGTTGTCCGACGGTGAGCATTCCCAGCTTTCCCATTTCGAAGAATCGAGCTCCATTTTCTGATGCGCTGCAGATAGCCTCCTCCAGTGAATAGCCAG
>JAOZKN010000017.1:26312-33965 GCA_029935315.1 Desulfocapsa sp.
AATCGAGCTCCATTTTCTGATGCGCTGCAGATAGCCTCCTCCAGTGAATAGCCAGCCTTGAGGAATAGTTTTATCTCTTCTGCCATCGATTCCCCATGAAGTATACCAATGCTGCCGGCACCTGTTCCCATAGCCGTTGTCACGCCCAATTTTCTGGCTGAACGCAGTTGTTCCAGTTGCTTGTTGAGCATCTTTTTTCAGAAAGCTTCCGCACCAGGGATCGGTTGTCCCGGTGCCACATAGCGCTGTGAGAAGCGGCAACACACGTCCCCGCCAGCGCTGGAAGCGTCCAGGGAATTCCTGGCCCGCAGCACGGAGGGAATCCACAGTATATTCTTTTTCACCATTTCCCTGAGGTTATCCTCGCCCATGGCGTATCCCTGTTCGATGGCATCACAACCTGCCTCAAGCGCTTCTTCTACCCGTTGCTGGCCATTGGCTATTACTACTGCTTTTTTGTTGCCTCTGTGCTGCAGGATGTGGCAGAAGGAGGCTTGTTTTATGTCGTCAATGACACTTTTCTTTGGGTGCGTTTGATCATCGTGTATTATAATAGGATAGAGAAACACATGGGCTGGTTCACCTTTAGCTGAGTGGCTGCTGCACCCTTTTTTTATTGTTGTTTCGCTCACAAATTCCCATATGGTGTTCTGTCTTAAAATGGTGAGAATACAATTCCCGATATCGCCATCATGCATATAAAACGTGAGCCAGTCTACAGACAGAAAAGATTGGTTCTATAACAGTCTCTTTTGTTTCATTGCTTAAAACATACACAGGTAAAAAAACATGGAAATATTACTCACGGATAACGAAGTTCGGGTTCTTGGCTGTTTGATGGAAAAGGAAATGGCAACCCCTGACTATTATCCTCTTTCGCTCAATTCACTTACCAACGCCTGCAATCAGAAATCCAACCGCAAGCCTGTTGTCTCCTACGACGAAGAAACTGTTGTTGAAGCATTAGACGGTTTACGAGAGCAGAAACTGACCAGGCAAAGCAACAGCAGCAGAGTGCCAAAATACGAGCAGATTTTTTCAAAGGATTTAAACTTCCTTCTTCGGGAAGAGGCTGTTATTTGTGTCCTTTTAGTGAGGGGGGCTCAGACTGTTGGTGAGATTCGTAGTCGTACCGAACGGTTGTATGCTTTTCAAAGCCTTGATGAAGTACAGAAAACGTTGTCCAGCCTTGAAGATACGGGGATGGTGAGGAAACTTCCCAGGCAACCGGGCCGTAAAGAATCTCGATATGCGCACCTGTTAAGTGGAGAACCAGAAGACGTATCAGTTGAAATTGCTCCCCAACCCGAAACTGCCACCGTGATTGTTCGTAAGAAAAATGAACAGATAGAAGAGCTTCAGGAACAGATGGATATCTTAAATCAGGAACTACAGAGCCTGAAACTGGAGTTTGCAGCCTTCAAGGCACAGTTTGAGTAAGGTAAAACAATATGCAATAATTTCTCTTTATCACAATATTTTTTTGCAAACTCTTACCCGAGAAAAAACCTGTGTCATTCCAGTTGTAACGAGCTCCGTGTGGGTAAATATACCGATATGAAGATGAATATAACCCATCTATCTGACCATGGAAGCGTTGAAAAAAATAAAATACGATATATATTCTTACTGATACGATTAGTGCATCACTGTACATTTCAATTAACGTAGCGCTCTGCATCAAGAAGTCGTGGCTGCGCTGTAATTTAATAGGGTGGAACAGTATGAGGAATGAGACTGTCTTTCGGGTTATCAATAACAGGATACGTTTTAAATGTGCAGCGTGTTCTGCCAAAAGAAATTTGCCGGTACGTTCAGGTATTCGCGGCAAAAATATACGATGCCATAAATGTGATGCCATCACAAAGTGTGTGTTTAACAGGCGTATTGCTCCACGAGAGCTTCAGAGTGGAAATGCAATTATGATTACAAAAGAGGGCAAAGAGTTAGCAGTAAATATGCACGATATGTCGGCAGATGGCGGACTTGGGTTTGGTTTTGATATACCTCTTAAAGCTGTCTTCGCACAAACAATACGAGTGGGAGAGGAGGTTCATTTTAATTGTAAGTGGAACCCTCGTCTACTGGGTAGTGGTCGTTTTAAAGTGATGAATAGCCATGGCCAACGGCTTGGTATTCAAAAGATGGTGTAGAAGAGAGTTCTGCTCAATTTTTGCTCATCTTTCTGCTGATGAACGGAAAGTTTCACAGGCCAACTCGAGTGTATTTCTTCTTTTCAGTAGCTTTTCCTTCTCTGGAAAAATTCCATAATTCCAATTGTACCGAAGTCTGGTATAGGTAAATATACCTATGTAAATGTGGTATGTTGTGCGACTATCTAGTTAATATGCCTATTGAAATATGTGTCTGAGTGTTGTATCTTTTATCATGACAATTGGTATTCTTCTGTAAAATGTCAGTTAATTTAGCATCTCACACAGAACGTAATGATTGTGTATAATTCAATGGAATAAACAGTATGGGAAAAATGATTATTTTTCGGGTTATTAATAACAGAATGCAATTCAAATGTGAAATGTGTGAAGCCAGAAGAAATCTTCCGGTACAGCCAAATATACGCAATAGAAATATTCGATGTCATAAATGTGGGGCTATTACAAGGTGTCAGCTTAACCGGCGCCTTACTCGAAGAGAGTTGCAGAGTGGAAAGGCGACCATGGTTACGCGAGAAGGCAGGAAAATAGCTGTGAATATCCATGATATTTCGATTAATGGCGGACTTGGCCTTGAAATACCCATGAGAATCGCACGCGCAAAAGTAGTCAAAGTCGGGGAGGAAGTACGCTTTGAATGTAAGTGGAATCCTCGGCTCCTGGGCAGCGGTCGTTTTCAAATTATAAGTACTGATGGCCAGCAACGGCTTGGTATTAAAAAGCTGTCAAGGTGAACGCCGATCTGTTTTTGTACTTCTTTTCTGCCGATCGGCAGAAGGTCGGCGCAGATCTGTGAGCATGCCCCGGGTGGAGAGAATAAGCAGGCGAAGTTCATCGTCGATGCGAATGGGGTGGGGCAGGATTTGCTGCTGCAGGAGCATTTGGATCTGCCTGGCAGTAAGCATCTTTCCCTTGCAGTCAGGTTCCAGAACAAATGGACAGCCCTCTTTCCAGTCTGAACAACCGAAGGCTTTGTGGCCTTTAATAACCTCCTTGCCGCAAAGCGGACATTTTCCCCAGCGTGAAGTATCCAGTTGTCTGGATGTGCTGTTTTGGATCATCTTACGAATATAGGTTCCTATACCGTTCATAAAATCATTGGGATCCAGTTCATTCCGTTCAATCTGCTTGAGTTTTTCCTCCCATTCCCCTGTCATTTCCGGTGATTTAAGTAATGGATCTTTGATAAGTGCAATCAGGCAGCGCCCCATATCTGTGCAGCGCAGCTGTTTCTTCTCACGCCGGATATAGTTGCGGCGAAGCAGGGTCTCGATGATGGCAGCACGCGTTGCAGGTGTTCCTATTCCCCGTTCTTTCAGTGCTTCGCGTAAACTGTCATCTTCAACAAATTTTCCAGCGGCCTCCATTGCACCAAGGAGTGTATTCTCTGAGAAATGTTTAGGCGGTATGGTTTTTCCTTCGCGCAAAGACGGCTCGTGCGAACCGCTTTCTCCTTTTTCAAAGGCGGGAAGTGTTTGGCCATCGGCTGATTTTTTCTTTTTCGGAAATAAAACGGTCCATCCCGGATCGACAATCTGTGTTCCCCTGGCCTGGAACTGTATTGTCTGGCTGACACCCTTCACCGTGGTGATGTTTTTCAGACAAACGGAATAGAATGCAGCTATAAACTGGGTTGTAATTGCATCGTACACCAGCTGTTCATTGGTGCCGATCCTGCCCGGTATCATCCCTGTGGGAATGATGGCGTGATGATCGGTTACTTTTTTGTCATTGATGATTCGTTTACTGAATGGCAGTTTCGTCAAATCCACAGGGGAGATCTGTTCGGGCCGCAGAGTTTTGAGTTGTGCCAGAATTTTTGGGATGCGCGGTTTCATATCTTCACTGAGATAACGTGAATCTGTCCGTGGATAGGTGACAAGTTTGGCTTCGTAAAGACTCTGGGTGGCGCTCAGTGTGTCGGCTGCTGAAATAGTGTGCAGCTTGTTAAGCTCTCGTTGCAGTGTCGTGAGATCAAAGAGTTGCGGGGCCTGGTCTTTTTTCTTTTTGCCTACTACTGTGGTGATCTCAAAAGGCTGATCTGTTATTTTGTTGAGGAGATTCTGTGCTTTTTCCGGTTTTTCAAAGCGTTTGCCCGTATACTTGAACGTCACGTCCCTGTAGCGGGTTGTGAGTTCCCAAAACAGTTGTGGACGGAATTGAAGGATGGTGTCGTCACGCTCTACAATCATCGCCAGAACCGGGGTTTGCACACGGCCAATGGTCCAGAGAACACGATCATTTCCTCCACCAATCCGACCATGCTTTACGGTGTAAAAGCGAGTGGCATTGAGACCAACGATCCAGTCGGATTCACTGCGACAACGGGCAGCAGCATAGAGTGGGTCGTAGTCATGGCCGTCTTTGAGATCTTTAAAAGCTGCAAGGATTGCATCGGGTGTGAGGGAGTTCAGCCAGAGGCGACGAATTGGTTTGTCTTCGCAACCGCTTAGCGCCAGAATATAGCGAAAGATAAGTTCTCCTTCGCGCCCGGCATCAGTTGCGCACACAATTTCCTCGGCCTGTTCACACAGATTCTTAATAATCTGGAATTGCTCATCAACGCCCCGGTTACTGATCAGTTTGAGCTTGAACTCGTCCGGTACAAAAGGCAGACTTTCCAGTGACCAGCGTTTCAGTGCCGGATTGTACTCGCCCGGTTCCTGAAGTGTTACCAGATGTCCAAAAGCCCAGGTGACTGCACAACCACGGCCCTCGATGTACCCTTTCTTTGCGGCCTTAATGTCGAGTACTTTTGCAATGTCACGTGCGACTGATGGCTTTTCTGCTATAATAACTTTCATTCTACAATTTTCTCGGGATCTTTATCTGTTCATGAAATATCAGTTAAATGCCTGCTACAGATATATACAAATGTTTCGATATTAAATGAAGATGTTAATTCTTTAAAATACCCTTAGGGCTTGTAAGGAAATAACATGGCTGAAATTTCGCTTGGGTTTGTGTTGTATTTAAATGTTGTGATTAAGGAAAGCCGCAGGCGTAGCTGGCTACGTTGAGGACTTTCCGATTGAACAACATTTAAAGATGACACGAATACAAGATGTAGATTGGCCATGTTATTTCTTTACATGCCCTTAACTGATTCAAAGGCCAGAGGAAAAATGGGGGGAGTTTCCTGCACTGGGCAGGGTGGATTCGTTATTGCAGGCTGGAGCATAGTCCAGGGAAAACATGAACAGCTACAGTTTATTGGTCAGCTGTAATTGGTCGGTCTTCTTTATACAGAACTTCTTTTTCAAGTTCTCCTGATTCTGAGTAGTATTTTCGCATACCATTCATTTCATTATTCTTGTAGGGGATTTTCTCTTTAACTTGCCCCGAAGGATAATATTTTATTTCAATACCTTCTATCTGTCCTTTCTGAAAGGAGATTTCATTCATCAGTATCCCCGTCTGGTTATGTTTTTTTGCAACACCGTGCTTTTCCCCTTCTTTAAAAGGGATCTCCCACAGTAAGATCCCTGCCGCGTTATAGATTCTGGAGAAACCGTCTTGTTGGCCCTCTTTATATGAGGTCTCACTGGCGACAGTACCAGAGCTGTGAAAACGCTGTTCGATACCATTCTTTTTGCCATCTTTGTAAGATGTCTTTTTCTGTAAGACCCCTTTCCCCGAAGTGTGTGTGACAATGCCGGTGAGCGGAGTATCCTGCCCCGTTTTGTAGAGTAGTGAGGCCCGAACAACTATCCCGTCACTGGAATAGGTACTTTCACCTGCGGTGCCTGCACTGCTCACGCCCACAAGACACATAATTAGCAGGCCAATACTACAGAGTTTCTTCTTTGTTTTCATTGCTCCTTGACCATAGGGGATTTATGAATTTTTACCTTCCCGGTATGCACACACGGCAGGCAGTTGCCTCAAAATCATAGGGGCGAAATCCGTTGAAATCCTGATCAAGACTGATAACTTTCTCCACTCTTAGAGGATTCATTTCTATCCTAAAAAGACTGTTTTTATATTGCCCCTGTCCTTCAGTCGTTTCGATTCCTGTTGTCCCGTAAAAAGTATTGTGACTGTAATGAGTAAGGCCTTCCATATCATTTAAGGGAAGATCCGCAACCATAAGAAGAACCGGATCTTTAATATCACCTGTATTCTTGTCAATTATAACCAGTCGGTCGTCAAGTCCCTGCGCATTGGCAATGCCATACATCGTTCCATCCGCATCGATGGCAATGTCGTCCAAATCATACCAGGCAGCACCTTCAGCATTACTGGCGATAACCACATAATCAATTCCGGTGCCAAATGCATCTTTTACGAATGTACCCGTTACAGGATTAATCTGCAGCAGAAGATCTGAGCTGGCCAGGCGATTTGTTGCATACAGAATTTCTGTTGTAGGATCAAAAGAGATGCCATCGATATCCGTAAAGTCTACGTGTCCCATAGCACCGTTGCCAGTGCCTAATCCATCGGGATTGATGGGGGTAAATGATGCGGTGTGACCTGGGGTGGTGTCAATGATGCCGAACCTGTGTGAATCAACAGCGTAAAGGACAGTACCATCCATTGACAGCGTCATTGCTTCCACATTACCAACCCCTAAACGACCCACCAACTCTAACTTGTCTTCAGAAAAAGTGTATTTTAACAAGGCGGAATTTTCTGATCCCTCAGAAGATGAGGTTTCATTGTCCCGGTCAGAAACCATATAGCAGTAGAGTGGCTCGTCAGGGCATTGTTTAACTAATATAGCGGGTATAAAGAGGTTCCATGGGAATTTTTTGAGTGAACCAATTGTCGCAATACCCTCATCGTCTTCGAGCCTGGATTGGGTTCCATCGTAGTTATCGGGTTCAGAATCTACGTCTTCCTGATCGGCTGCAATGATCTGGGCAATGTTAACATAATCTCCGCTAGCCAGGATTTCCACGTCAAAGCTCAGATTTACTGTGGTGCCGCTGCCAATACTGAGACCGTGCCATGTGACGGTGTCGCCTGTCAGAGTACCCGTTCCACTTATATTCGTTATATTACCGTAACCAGTAGGTACTACATCTTCCACAGATACACCTGTGGCATCAACGTTACTCTCATTGGTTACAATGAGAGTAAATGTGACGGTATCGCCTATTGAATACGGACCGATACTTATATTCTTAACAAGACTCAGATCGATCAATTCGGGAGTGTCTTCAATGTCGAAAATCTCATCGTGCTCATCACTGTCTGTTACATCAGTATCATCTGGATCTTTACCAGTCACAGAAGCAGTGTTCAGGAAATGACCCGCGTCAATATCCAACTGGGTAACCGCATACGTTCCTGTGAAGGTTGTATCATCGGATACACCTGGGGCAAGTGAGGCGAGGGAGCCACCGATAACTGTAACAAATGGATCACTCACAGTCACGTTAGTCAGGGTTACATTGCCGGTATTGCTAATCTCGAAGCTGTAGCTGATCGTCTCATCTATCTGCGCAAAACCGTCTCCGCTTTCATCATTGAA
>JAOZKN010000254.1 GCA_029935315.1 Desulfocapsa sp.
GCTGATAACGCTCCCTGTCCATTTGTTTGATAATTTCCTGCCAGCCGACAGGGGTGCCCATGCCCCCGTGTACAAATAAGACTGGAATTTTTTCAGGGTCATAGGGCTCAAGAAAATAGATTCCACTACCGAATGTTTTTATAAAACTGAGGGGTTGCCAGTATCCAAGGGATGCGTTCTTTTGCGCAAACAGCGGATCGTCAAAATCTGTTACCACGCCAAGCTTTTTAAACGATGTGGAAACAAACTCACCGTCAGTGACATCATGTACCAGCATGGAGGGGTGAGTGTTGTCAAGGTTTAGTTGTATATCGAGAGCTCGTATCGTTTTTATGTTTGCAGCAGTTGTATCCGATGAATTCACAGTGATCTTTTTCAGATTGCCGTAGGACCCGTAACTCTCATTGTCATCATGGATCAGGTTATAATTGCCATCCTCAAAAGCTGAGAGGTAATATTCCCCATCGGAAACGATGAAAGAGAAGTGTCTGGTCTTGTCGGCGAACAGGTATTGTGAAATTTCAGGTCCTTGTTTTTCCAGCTTATAGAGTGCCACGATAATCGAGGTGTCAGGCAGGGAATCTCCTTGAATCTGACCGGTGAGTCCCGAAGTTTTGTCGAACTCCAGCAAATCTTTTTCAAGGTCGCGAAAAGCACAAGCGCTGCTTAGCAGCAGAATGAAGCAACAAAGGTAACAGGAGTATCGTGACATGGTTTTTGCTTATCGTTGATAAAGTAAAGTTTCCAGAGAGTTAAAACGATCACCGGCCTGGGCATATGTAATGCTACGCACAGTCTGGGTTTGAAGCTCAAGTTTGCAGACAATAGAACAGAGATACGCTGAGGAGCAGTAAAATTCTCACGAGTTTGTGTCTGCTTATTGTATGATTTGCAGCCATGCTTCAGTTTATTCTTTTCTCTTGATGAAATCAAGCAGCTGCCTGCCCAGTGGATTTTGGGGATCTGTCGAGATCATCTGTGCAGCAATAATTTTTGCCTGAGGCAGGTTTTTTTCTGCCAGGTAAACCTGTGCCATTGCCTGCAGGTATTGCATGTTGCCGGGGGCAATTTCAACACTTCGCT
>JAOZKN010000003.1:0-3329 GCA_029935315.1 Desulfocapsa sp.
TTAAAAGATCAAAATCTGATCTAATTCAAATTTGAATGACACTCCTGTGCAGACACTCATTAAGTAAGAGGGGAAAAATGCAAAAACTGTTTTTAGCTCTAATCATGGTCATATTTATGGCAGGAACTGCTGCCGCCCATGGCAACATATCTAAACTTCCATTTTCAGTGCAGATTCTGCAATACAAAATGAAGCTGTATATGAATGCTGATGACCTGGACACTATAAACAATCTTGCCATGGCTTATTTCTACTCTGGTGAGATGGCCAATGCCAAAGAACAACTGCAAATCGTCCTGGTCGCTGATGAACACAACTTCAACGCATTGGACGGCATGGGTATGGTGGCTCTGAAAGAGGGAAATAACGACAGGGCTCTCGAATTCCTGGAGAGAGCACAGAAGATAAATGAAAAAGATATGTACCTGCTTGTGCATCTGTCAGTGGCGCACAATAATTCTGGGCAGACGGAACTTGCTAAAGAAGAAATGAAAAAAGCAAAATCTCTGGCAACAGACGACCTGGACAAGACCTGGATTGATAATGAAGTGAAGATTCTTCGTCCGTCCGCAACTCCTGGAGCTAAAGAATGAAGAAAATAATGCTCTTTATCCTTTGCGCGACAACGTTCGTACTGTCAGGCTGCAACAGCAACGAAAACACTCCGGTTGCCAGTGACGAAGACCCCATCCGCATAGGTTTTATGATATGTGACAGCTACGAGTTGTCTAAAGCAAGATTTGGCCCCTTCGCTGCGTACTTAGGTGAAAAGACAGGCCGAAAAGTCGAAATGATCCTTGCCAACACCTTCGAGTTTGAAGATCTGATGAAAAACGATAAAATTGATTTTTTCCACGTCAATTCCATTGTTGCCATCATCCTCAAAGAACGATTTAACGCAGATCTTCTGGGAGTAGATATAAGAGGTCGTAATGGTTACAAGGCCACCGGCACCATTATCTCCCGCAAAGACAGCGGTATCGAAACAATCGAAGACATGCGTGGTAAAACCATGCTTTTTGGCCCTGCAATGGCTCCTTTTGGCTACATGGCTCAATTCTCCCTTATGCTCCAAAATGGTTTTGACCCGGATGTTGATCTTGCCAGCTATTCCATTCCTGCCGGTTCCGCCAAGCATGACAAAGTACTCTATGGTGTATTTTATGGTAAATACGATATGGGCGCAGCGCCTCGTATAGATCTGGATCGTATGGTGGATGAGCATATATTCACCATGGACGATTTCAACATTATTGCTGAAAGTGAGGCCATGCCTTATTGTACAATTGGTGCAAGTCAATCCGTTGATCCTGCTCTGAGACAACAGGTAAAAGAACTTTCATTAAATCTCAAAAAGGATGAAAGCGTACTTGTGGACGGAGAGGTACTGAAAGTACTTGATAGAATGCTGCTCGATGGTTTTGCACCTGTCGTTGACAGCGAATATGACATTATACGAGAAAATCTTAAACTCGCCAATATGGCACCGTATAGAAAATTCTAACAAAAAGGCCTGACGAATGAGAATGATAGTGACAAAGCACATATCCAGACAACTCACACTGTCCCTCGCTGCTTGTTTTACGCTTTTCTTCCTGTTGCTCAATCCCGCTTATAGTGAAGAACTTGTGATCAGCAAGTCTGTTATTGACAAAGATACAATCTGGCAGGGCAAGGTTCTGATCAAGGGTGACGTAGAAATTGCCCACGGTGCAACCCTCACTATCATGCCTGGTACGGTTGTACGCTTCCAGAAGATTGAGGAATTTGGCTCCGAAAAGTTAAGCCTGGATAAACTGAATCACTTTCCTCGAGCCGAGCTTATCATTAGAGGACGTCTCTACGCTCAGGGTACTCCCAAGAATAAGATAACATTTACCAGTGCCGAAGAGAAACCCCATCCAGGTGACTGGGGCTCCATCAACTTACTCGGCAGTGTGGATAACATTATAGAGTTTTGTGTAATCCAGTACGCGCATACCGGAGCCCATGCACACTCTTCTCAGGTCGTTATTGCCTACTCCGAATTCCACCACAATGGCGTTGCCATTGGCCAGAAAAACGTAAAGAGCGTTTCCCATAAAAGTGTAATGCCAATGCTGTACAACACCATAACTGAAAATGGTGGTGGTATCCTCTATGGCGGTGGTTCAACAACAACAATTTCTCACAATGAGATCAACAACAACAAGTTCTTTGGGATCTACGCCAAAAAAGGCGGCCTCGCCAATGTACGTTATAACAATATCACCAATAACGGCAAAGGCGTCATCTTCTACAAGGTAAAAGACATTATATTGCTGTACAACAATATCAGTGATAATCAGGACTACAATGTCTCTCTGCTTGCCGGACAGACTGACGACATTTCTGTGAGTAAAAACTGGTGGGGTACCACCGACGAAAAGGAAATTAAAAATTTAGTGAGAGACAAAACCAGGGATGACAGCCTTGGCACTGTTGATTTCTCCGATTTCCTTACAAACCGGGTGAGCGAAGCCGGAATCAGTTGGTAAAAGCTTACGTATGGATTTAATTCATAAGCTCACTATCACTACACTGCTTGCCTTAACAGTTGTCACAGCAGGCATGCTGATTCAAAATCACCTTACTGTGACACGCCTGAAGGTGGTGTCCGTAAGCCCTCAGGTGAATCTGAAACAAGCCTACGCCCAGCAAATAGCCAAAGATGCTGTTCTCTACGCACCAGTTATGCAGTTGCTTGAAGAAAAAAAGTTCAGCCAGGCAGAAGAGCAACTGCTCGAAATCCAAATTTCCCACCCGGACAATAGCCAGTCATTGATCTATGGTGCAAAGCTGCAATATGCCCAGGGGCAGAGCGCAGCTACCATACACAGTTACAGACTAGCTGTTGACAAAACACCTGATTATATTGACAAAAACACTCCGCTTTTTATGGGAGATATGATCATGGACATTATCTCCGAAACCAGGAGCAAACTGCTTCGTGAAAAGAAGTTAAAGCCCGGTGACAAGAGTATCAATGTCGCCTTAGAAGATATCTACTATCTACAGCGACGTATTGCTGGAGGGTGTGAATAAGTGGCACGGATAAAAGCACCAGATGTAGCCATTATCGCCGGTGCCTCCCTTGGTTTTGGCGCAGTCTTACTCTCCTTCCTTGGAAATCCTGTAAATTCTGGGATTTGCATATCCTGTTTTATGGAAAATCTTGCAGGAGCCTTACAACTGCAGGATGATATCCGTATGAGCTATATCAGGCCGGAACTCATCGGTTTTCTTCTCGGCTCCTTTTTTATGGCCAAAAAATCCAGACGTTTTCAGGTAACTGGAGGCTCCTCACCAAT
>JAOZKN010000003.1:3429-77527 GCA_029935315.1 Desulfocapsa sp.
TTTTTATGGCCAAAAAATCCAGACGTTTTCAGGTAACTGGAGGCTCCTCACCAATCATTCGCTTTTTCCTTGGCTTTTTTATTATCATTGGCTGCGCTGTTTTTATAGGATGTCCGATCAAACTGATTCAACGGCTGGCCTGTGGCGATTTAACGGCTGTAGTAGCACTGCTTGGTCTCCTTTTTGGCGTTTGGCTGGGAGCAAAATATATCCGGGCAGGCGTTGTTCTTGAACGGGTGAAAACCATGCCCCAATTAAATGGTTATATTTTCCCGGCCCTCGGAGTACTTCTTCTCGTTTTTCTACTCCTCAGGCCATCGTTTATTCATCAGGGACAAACTGGGCCTGCAGCCCAACACGCACCCATTCTTATTTCACTTGCCATCAGTCTGTTTGTTGGTGCCTTGTCCCAGCGTTCTGGACTCTGTATTACCGGCGGTATACGGAATTTTTTCTTATTTCGCGAAACAACTCTCCTCTTTGGAGTTATTACTTTTTTCGTTTCAGCCCTGCTCCTCAGTCTGCTCACCGGACAATTTAATCTGGGTCTTCAGGGACAACCAGCCTCTCACATGGGCCATGGATGGACATTTCTGGCAATGACTCTCGTCGGACTGGCGTCCGTCATTATCGACGGCTGTCCCTTCAGACAGCTGGTTAAAGCCGGTCAGGGTGATGTGGATGCTGGGATTACCTGTTTTGGAATGCTCACCGGTGCAGCCATGGTGATCACCTGGCTCTTACGATCAACTTCAGCCGGCCCGTCCTTTAACGGAAAAATTGCAGTGCTGACAGGTCTGATCTTTTGTTTTATTGTTGTGCTTAGTTATCGCAAGGGTAGCAGTATAACATAGTAGCCGTTATTGAATAGTTAAACCAACCACACTCAGAATTACTTACAAGCATTTGTCCCCAGGCGGGACAGGGAGGCATCATGGGTTTTCTCAACAAGCTTGGTTTTGCAAAAAAAGATGAAGATAAAAAAGAATCAGTCACTCGTGGATTACTGGTATTTGCCCACCCCACAACAGTTATCTCAGTAGAAGAAATACTCCGCGATGAAGGATATACAATTCGCGTTGTCAGCCCCCCTCCCGCCTACCGTACAGGATGTGACTTAAGTGTTGAATTCCCACTTGAAGCTGAAGCCGCTATTACCGAGCTACTCAATAGTGTCGGTATGGCTCCACTGGATGTCGTTCCCATCACCTCCAAAGGAATGGAGCCTTTACAATTTGTCCGTACTACCGTATATGATGATAGATATGTAATGATCAGAGCGGCAAACATGAAAATGACCGTTGACAAAGAAACGAAAACAATTGTAAATATTTCAGGCGGCGGTTGTCCCGATGTCCCTTTTCTGGCCACTGCCATGCTTGGTAAAACACTTAGTGATGCCCCCGATCCGGGAGAAGTTGGATTCTCACTCTGTGCCTATTCTTTAAATACGTCCCGGGAAGAACTCATCCGGATCCTAGGAGCTTAATGCATGTTATTGTTAGCCGGCTCAGTTCCAGTTGAAAAGCTGCCTCTGTTAATTGGTCCCATTGAAGTAACCGCCAATGGAATTAAGATCGATGGCCATGAGTTGCCCATGAACAGGGGCAACGAAGCTATGATGACTGCAGCCTGCCTTATCTGTCAGGAATATGGAATAGATGCCCCTGTTGGTATGGTAGCCGGTGATATTGGAAAGCGTGAGGGCAGTATTGCCATCTATAAACATCTTGCTGAGCACCTTCCTGAAATGGATGTCGAGGTCATGACGCTTCATTATGTCATGCCGGATCTTAAATTAAATAAAAAGATCCTGGAAACTGTCGACACCATGGAAAACAAACCTATAATGATTGCTGATGCCGGCAGTATGTATGTTGCCAAGGCTGGCGGCGACTCTCACTATTATACTGTTTTCACACCAGATCTTGGAGAAACTGCCTTCCTCGCCGATGAAAAAGCTGATCACCCCAGCTTCACCCGGGGTTTTATTTTTAACATGGAAGAAGATGTCCCTGAATTAATCCGCAGGGCCTACGCGGGAAATAATGCTGCTCCCACCATGTTTGTTAAAGGCAAAATTGACTATATATGTCAAGATGGCGAAATTGTCGATACCATCGATTCGCCCTTGGTTGCAACCATGGAACCTATTGGTGGAACTGGTGACTTAATCACCGGTATGATAAGTGGACTTATCTACGCTGGCCTGTCCCCCTTGCAAGCGTGTCGCATTGCCGGACGGGTAAACCGGGTAGCGGGTGAACTTGCACAACCGACTCCTGCAACCCAGATTGATAAAATTCTTCATTTTCTTCCTCAGGCACTTAACAAAGTACAGAAGCAATTAGGATAATTTATGGCAACCATCATCATCCCCTTTCCGTTTCGCAAGCATACGGATAGTCAGCGAGAAGTCACTGTCAGTGGCAACACACTCTCTGAAAGCCTGGAAGACCTGCTCAAACAACATTCAGGTTTACAGGTCATCCATGACCAACCTGGTCTGCTCTCTATTTTTATCAACGGAAAAGCAGTGGCCGCAACGCCTGACGAGTGGAAAAACATCGCCATTACTGATAGTGACGAAATATCCCTGATCATTCCCATTGCCGGAGGTTGACAATTGAGCTGGCACCATGAGATTGAGCAGATTGTCCTTCCAGATGCCTTCTGGGGTGAGATTGTAAGCCATTGTAAAAGAAAGCTTGCTGGTGATTTTCTGCCGGGAGAAAGTGAAGTAAAAAGAGCCTATGGTATCCTTGCCGGCGTTCAGGAAGGGAAAGAACTCCGCGTAAAACTTGTTCTTCCAGTGAAAAAAAATGCCAGGAATCAGGGTCCCTTGAAGACCTATATGGATAACATGATGACAGAGCATGCTGTGGCATCTACAACCCCTCTCAGTCAGCGGGGATGGATCACTGATCCTGAAGAGTTGATGGACTGTTTTCAACAGTGTGATAAACAGAATCTCCAGATTTTTGGTACGTATCACATGCATATCGTGCCCTGGGAAGGCGATCCCATTCGTGATACCCCCACGGTACTTGATACCGTTCTTGCCAAAGACAGTAATCTTTTTTCCTTTATAATATCTATGGTTGATATGGAAAATCCCTCAATGAGGGCCTTTTACGAAGGCGCTCTTGAAAAACCGACCCCACTTATCATCAACTCCTGAAACCAGGCACATGTGAATGATAACCAGGCTCTCTGCAACATCTGACGTAATTGTCGAATATACTGACCCCGAGGAAGGATTTAAGGGATGGCTGGTGATAGACTCCCTTGCACATAACCTTTGTGCCGGTGGTCTCAGAGTACAAAAAGGACTCAGTCTGCAATGTGTTAAGGACCTTGCGGCCACCATGACTCTGAAAATGAGAATTGCCGGAATCAGAGCAGATGGTGCCAAAAGCGGGATTGATTACGACCCTTCAAGGCCAGGAAAAGAAGAGGCACTCTACCGCTTTATCCGGGCAATAAAACCATATATTCTCGAACGCTATTCCATGGGACCGGATATGAACACATCCATGCCCGAACTGGACGCCATCTGTTCCCGGCTTGGAATATCCTCCATCAAAACTGCTGTTGCCCATACCCAAAACTACACGGCCGAAGAGTTCAAAGAAAGAATCGACTTGCTGTCCCAACCTATCAGCCACGCAAGCCTTGGTAAATTGCGTGCAGGATCAGGACTTGCTGCCGCCTGTTTCGGAACCCTTGATTTCCTCGACATTCCGGCAAAAAAAGCCACCGTTATCATCCAGGGATTTGGTGGCCTTGCCGCTGGTGCTGCCTACTTCCTTCACAAGACCGGTGTAAATATAATTGGTGTAGCTGACCATGAAAAAAGCCTTATCCATCCCGGTGGTGAAGCTTTGGATATACCTTATTTACTCAAAAATTCGGTAAACGGACTCCTTCCCGACAATGCTCCTTCTGGTGAATATGGAAACAGCGAAGATATTTACAAGGTAGCATGTGATGTTTTTATCCCTGCCGCCATCGAGGAGGCTGTCTGTGCCCAGGTGGCCAGGTCCATTCAGGTGCGTGCCATTACCTGCGGAGCGAATCTGGCTGTTGTTCCTGAAGCTCAGCAGCTTTTGCATGATCGTGGTATCCTCCTCATTCCTGATATGATAGCCGGATGCGGCGGGTCCTTATCCATGGAAGGCTTGTTTGCACCTGAGTCGTTGCCCACGGCCGATGAGGTTATTCAACATGTGGACACAAAAACCCGTGCCATTGTCATGAACATACTCCAGCGCAGCCGGGAGGAAGGACTTCTGCCACGGGAAATTGCCCTGCAAATTTGTTCTGAATCCAGGATCTATCCTGACAGCAGGCCTTATGGTTCTCTCACGAAAGGGAGTCATTCAACACCAAGCCTGTAAATTAAACACAACCCAATGTAAACACCCCGCGACTATGCCTGTTCATCCTTTTGATTATACTATCAACCCCCACGTTTATAGCACGGCTGAATTTGAAGCCCTGTTTGATGAGAAAACCATGTTCCAACGCTGGCTTGATTTTGAAGCGGCCCTGGCAAAAGTGCAAGGTGCACATGGTGTTATTCCTCAGGAAGCAGCTCTTGAGATAGAAAAAAAAGCCAAACTCAAACACATTGACTTAGACAGTGTCCGCGAGGGATATGGTAAAAGCCGCAACTCTGTGGTGCCTTTGCTTGCCGGCCTGCGGCGTGCCTGTAACGCACCTCACGGTGAATATGTCCATTACGGGGCAACCACCCAGGATGTTATTGATACCGGTGAAATTTTAGCATTACGTGATACCCTCTCATTGGTGTACCGTGATTTAAGAGCCCTTGAGGATCTCTGTCTCCAGCTCGGTATCAAACATCGTGCAACTCCCATGGCTGCCAGATCGCATGGGCAACAGGCCCTGCCAACCACCTTCGGTCTGAAAGTTGCAGTCTGGGCCACAGAGATACGACGCCACATTAACAGAATCCGCCATCTTTATACCATCATCAACAGTGGCCAACTAAGCGGCGCAGTCGGTACTTTTGCTGCCCTTGGCCCCCAGGGCATCGAAATTGCCAGAGAGACCATGGAAAACCTGGGTCTTGGCCATGATCCTCTTTCCTGGCACACCTCCCGCGACAATATTGCCGAACTGGCTTCTAACTTTGCCATTATGGCCATGACCCTGGCAAAAATTGCCAATGAAATTTTCCAACTCCAGAAAACAGAAATTGGTGAATTACTTGAGCCTTCCATTGCAGGCGCCCTTGCCAGCAGCACAATGCCCCACAAACAGAATCCCGTCATCTGTCAACGGGTCGTAGCACTTTCAAAACATATCAGAGGCCTTGCCGCGACCATTACAGAAAGCGTGGCCCATGAACATGAACGGGATCCTCGCAGTCTCTGGGCAGAATGGCTGGCAATTCCTCAACTTTGCATTTACAGCGGAAATGTTCTACACTCCATGGTAAATGTTCTGTCCGGTATAACCGTTCGCGAAGATCGAATGCTTGAAAATCTATACCGACAAAAGCACCTGATAACCACAGAATGGCTTCTTTTTCAATTGAGCAAGAGCCTGGGAAAAAGTAAATCACTGGACAAACTGCATACACTCTCAGGGCAGGCTGAAACCAGTGGCATTTCCCTTAAAGAGGCTGTTCTTCAAGACGAAGAGATAGGCAGTTTATTCACAAGAGATGATCTTGCCCCCCTTGACCAGCCTGAGCAATATACCGGCCAGGCGGTACAGATTGTCGATGGGACCCTGTCTGAGATTGCAAGGCTGCGAAAGACTGACCCAAAAACGTTATAGGACATTATGCAAAAGCAATCATCCCCCTGCAGCTGTAATATAAGTAGTCATATTGTTGACTCCGGTTTTTACAGCTCTGGATATACAACACCTGAGGCTCGTGAAATATTTTGCGATCTTCGTCGCTATCAACGATGGCTGGATGTTGAGGCAGCCCTGGCCATGGCCCAGGCAGAACTGGGTCTTATCCCTGTTCCAGCTGCCGAAAATATACGGGATAATGCAAGGATCATGACACTGGACCTTAATGCCATACGTGCCGGGCTCAAGGTAACCAGCCACTCACTTATGCCGCTGCTCGATGCACTGAGTCACGTTTGCAACAAGGAAGCCGGACAATTTATTCATTTCGGTGCGACCACTCAGGATATCCAGGATACTGCCCAGATCCTTGAGATACAGGATGTTTTTGAAATTATCGAACGTGATCTGACCATCGTCATTGAACAGGTGGCAGTCCTTGCTGAGAAACACATGAACCTGGTCACCATTGGCCGAACCCATACCCAGCACGCCCTGCCCATGACCATGGGCCTGAAAATCGGGGTCTGGCTCGATGAGTTATGGCGAAATTACGAACGCCTGCAGGAACTGAAGGAACGGCTGCTGGTCAGCCAATTGTTCGGTGGGGTTGGAACCATGGACCCTTTTGGCGACAAGGCTTTTGAATTACTTGATCTTTTCTCAGAGAAAGTTGGCCTCCAGGCCCCGAACGTTGCCTGGCACGCCTCTCGTGACCGTATCACCGAATACCTGGTAACTCTGGCCATAATCTCCGGAACCCTTGCAAAAATTGCCGATGAGATTCGTTGCCTTGCCAGAAATGAAATCGGGGAAATGGAAGAGCCTTTCCAGATGGGAAAAATTGGCAGCAGCACCATGCCCCACAAGCGAAACCCTGAAATGTGTGAGCAGGTGGTTGTCCTTGCCAAATTAATTAACTCCAACGCCTCTCTGGGTTTTGACGGCATGCTCAACGAACACGAGCGAGACTATCGTTCCGTCCGTCTTGAATGGGTTACCATTACGGACAGCTCACTTTTTGCCTGCGGACAACTCTCTTTGATGAAAGATATCCTCAGTGACCTTCGGATTCATGAAGATAAGGTGGAAAAGAATGTAAATATGGCAGCCCCCCTGATCTCCACCGAGGCACTGATGTTTTTTCTCGGCTTAAAAATCGGCAAACAGATCGCCCACACCCTTATTTATGAAACATCCATGGAGTCCATTGAAAATGCAGAGCCCTTCCTTGACATCCTTATGAACCGGCCCGAAATGGCAGACCATTTTACCAGGGAAGAAGTACAGCAGGTTATGCTGCCTAAAAACCACATCGGCATGTCAGAAAAACTCACAAAACGCACCATTGATTACGTCAGAGGAAAACTCGCCGAGCAAAACAAACACGGCGGTGTCAAGAAAGTCTGTCCACTGATGTCAAAGAATGGTATCTGTTGTCAATCCTTGTCAGAGACGTCGTAAAAATATCCTCCACCGTCACCCAAAAAAGAGAACACAATATGTTTGATTATGAACGTTACAAACGACAGCTGCTGATTGATGGATGGGGAACAGAGACTCAGGAAAAATTGCAAACCAGTAAGGTTTTCATTGCTGGTGCCGGTGGCCTTGGTTGCCCTGTTGCCCTGAACTTAACCACTGCCGGAGTGGGCAATATACGAGTCTGTGATGCAGATGTGGTTGACATCAGTAATCTAAACCGCCAGTTTCTTCACCCTGAGAAAAATATCGGTGTTGAAAAAACAACCTCAGCGGTGCAAACGCTCTCCAACCTAAATTCCGCTGTTCATTTTACCACTCTTACCACCAAAATCACCGAAGACAATGTCGATGAACTTGTTGCTGACGCCGATATTATCCTCGATTGCCTCGATAATTTTGAAGCACGCTATGCCCTCAACGCCTGTGCCGTCCGCCAGGGTATCCCCCTGATCCATGCAGCTGTCTGGGGACTGGAAGGAAGAGTGACTGTCTTTACCCCACCCACCACCCCTTGCCTTTCCTGCATCTTTCCCGTTGCATCGAAACAACAGGAAACAATACCTGTCCTTGGAACCATAACCTGCGCTACCGGAAGCATGCAGGCCATGGAAGCAATCAAATACCTGGGCGGGATGTCCCCTTCCCTGCAAAACAAGATGCTGATTATGGATTTTTCTGCCATGCATTTCCAGACACTTGAAATCTCAAAAAACAGGGACTGTCCAATCTGTTCACATCTGTAAATTTTCTCAAAGTATCACCCCCAAGGCTCCATTCCACCAGCATGGGCCCAGCTGGATCAATTCCCCTTTTTTCTCCTCATTTTTTTGTGTATCTTTGTTAATGATGTTTTTTGCTGTTGCAGCTATTATTGATGGCGATTGTAAAAGCAGGCTTTCTTTTCTTTTGTTATTATAACCATTAACAATGAAACCATCAAAAACCCTCTACATAGCCGGACATATCCTCCTGCTTCTTTTTATCACCTCTGATGTCATGGCCGAAAACTGCCTCGAAGCACGTGAATGGTTCGAAGAAGGACTGAGTCTTGCCGACAATTCAGAGCAGGAAGTATCCTATTACCAGCAGGCAATCCACCTCTGCCATGAATTTGTAGCTGCCCACAACAGGCTGGGCGAGGTGTATAAAAATCAGAAAAAATATAACTTAAGTATCCAGGCATTCAAACAAGCCAGAATCCAGGCTTTGTCAAGTGACCGCTTTGCAACACGTTCCGACTCCCGGACACTATTTCTTGAATCCGCTGTCAGCCTTGGCGAAATCTACAGAATACAGGGAGAATATGAACCTGCAGCAGAAGAATTCACAAAAGCCTTAGAGCTGGATCCTGACTCACGTGCAGCCAAAAACAACCTGCAATACGTCTACAAACGACTCCACCATTACGATGATGTTCTCCCCTCCAATAACAATTTGCTGAACAATGCCATCTTCACCAGAATACCGGGTCTGACCCTTCCGGACAGTACTTATTCTTTTGACTTCCAATGGAAACACTGGGACCAGGAATCCACCCCGGTTAACGTAGACATGCTGCACCCGGATGAGATTGTCATCCTCCCGGACAATCAACACTCTACCATTGCCGGATTAGTTGAGGATGGTTTTTTGACCGCTTCCGCTCCGGAAGAATTGTCATCAACTATAAATGTTTTTGCGTTATCCATGCGTTACGGGATCACCAACGATATCACTCTTGGCCTGGTTCCAAAGGTACTTTCTCAATCGCTTGATATTAGCTTGAGCGGTTTTAACGAACTTGACATTCCAACAAATACAGAATTGGGTGATACGGAACTACTCCTCAAATACCACCTCTGGGGAAAACAGAAACAGCATATTTCTTTCTATACTCTGCTTAACATTCCCACCGGAAAAGAGATAAAAGTCACTGGAAAAGAGCCCTTAATTACCCGTGTTGCGGTGCAACACGATGACGGCAGTGTGGGAGTAGAAACATTTGAGTTTGATTTTGTCCGCTACGTGCCTTTTGGCTCAGAAAGTTTTGATATTACTCCAGGGCTTGCTCTCACCATTGGGTTGGATCCATTTGTCTTCCATAGCAACATACAATATAAATTCACCGACGGAATCCTTATCGGGGATGAGTTCCGTTTTAATATTGCAACCATTTACAGTATGAATCCAAGTGTCAATGCAACCATGGAAATGAACTTCCGCTGGCGGGGAGAGGCGAGAAGACGATTCCATACTGTCCTCTTTAAATTCCAGCCTGATGCCATAATGAGGGGTGGAGTCACAGCCGGACCAGTCGCCGTTGAATCATTCTATACTGAAGAAGGAGGGAGCACCCTCTTCCTCTCTCCCGGCCTGCAATTCACTGTGGCTGATGGTATCAGAATTGAAGCAGGTATACAGATTCCGGTTATTAAACAAACCCCAGGATGGACAGAAAGCATTGTCTTCCAACTGGGCATTACTTTTTTATCCTTCTAGGCCAATTGCATATGAATATTTCGTTGATCTCCAGCATAAAACGGCCTGAAGCCGTTCGTCAGCAGTGGCCTTTTCCCTGCCTGACGCTGTGGATCATCCTTTCCTGTTGTGCAATAACAGGCTGCAGCAATGATATTTTTAACAGCCCCCGGATAGCTCTGGATACTGTAAAAAAGAATCCCATCCCGGAAGCACACGTTATTATTACCCAGAACAACATCTACCAGAACAATCGTTCCGGCATCAGAACACGAGGCAATATGCCGATACATATTCAGAAAAACAATATTTATCAGAATGGCCAGGGTGGAATTAACCTCAACTACTCTGCCCGGGTACGCATCACAGACTGCACTCTTTCCCAAAACAAAAACAGTGGCATAAGTGCCGACAATGCCATACACCTTCAGATTAAAAGAAACAAAATTCTCCAGAATGAGCGTGGAGGCATACGGATACGATCGGCTCAACAGCTTACGCCTACAAACACCAGCGTAACTATTGAAAACAACTCAGTATTTCTCAACAACAATGGCGGCATCCACACCGTTTCAGACACTTCCCTTCCAATTCGTCTTCATATTTCAGGAAACAGTATATACCGTAACCAGAAAACCGGAATTAGAATTGAAGACAACGTTCATATGACTGCGTTCAATAACGAAATTTATAAAAACAGCACCTCAGGTATCGCAGCCTACAGCAATAAAGCTGTTTCACCGATGCTTGATGCCTATCAAAATAAAATATTCTTCAACCAGGGCTCCGGAATTCTTATCCATAGCGGCATTACAGGGCAGATAGGACTCAGTAATAATCTTGTATTCAATAACTATCGTGGCGGAATAGCCTGCGGCCTGTGGGGTGAATCCAGTAATGAACAAATTGACGTGGAGATATTTCACAACACCATCGTTGCCAATGGCAGTGATGCTGAGGGAGCCGGTATCCGCAATGACAGCATTGGCAATGTAAAGATCAAAAACAATATTATTGCCTACAATTTCACCACCGGTATCATGACTGACAAGTGCTGGGGAAGCTCTTACAACCTGCTCTTTGCCAATGGCGAAACCTCCACAACAAGTGAACTGTCCACAAGTCCTCTCTCCTTCCTCATCGATAAAAAGCAATATGCAGGCTGCCAGACCTGGCAGCGTGGAGATGTTCTTGATGTACCGGAATTTACCAATCCAGACCAATATAATTTCACATTGCAAATGCATTCACCGGCCATTGGTGCTGCCGCGCCGATCAACTCAGCATACTTTCACGATACTCCGTCTGACAATCTCGGGGCGAATCTCTTCCTTATCCCTGCAGAATGAAATCCAAGTCCTCCATACATCCCGCTAAAGAAATTGCGAAGAACAGCCCATCTCCTGTTCTCAGGCAGCTTCTTGTTCTTTTCTTTGCTGTGGCGTATTCTGCCTTTCTCTTCCCCGGCAACGCGCTGACAGCCGAGCTGAATCCACCTGAAAACAACTACCCCGAAATAAGCAAAGATATGCCGACAGAGGAGTGCATGCAGTGTCACCCCTCCATAGCAACACTTCTCCGTACAAAAGGCGCCATGCATGCTCATGTGGAATGCAGACAGTGTCATTTGCAGGTCCACGCCTACATTACAGGCAAGACCAACTACGCAGACATCCTGCCCAAATGCGACCGCTGTCATGCCCATCCCCACGGGGAGGAACTGACCCAATGCAGCAGCTGTCACCAGGAAGCGCATGCTCCACTTGAGATTCCTGCCAATCGTGCCCTTTCCCAGGGCTGTTACGTCTGCCACCCTGAGTTAGACAAAGATATAAAGATCTTCCCCACCAAACATACCTACCTGTACTGTACCTCGTGTCACCACACAAGACATGGCCGAAAACCTGTCTGCCAGGAGTGTCATCAGCCTCATGCTGGCAGAATAGGAGCATCTGGTCTTATAACTGATAGTACAAACCCGCTGGATCAATGTATTTCATGCCACCCTCCGCATAAAGCACTGAAAGTTACTTATCCTGATGATACCGAGAACACGGTATGCGCTTTCTGTCACCACAAGGCGGATGAAATGCTGCGGCGGAAGTATACAAAACATACCGCCCTCCTCTGCATCGCATGCCACCCCGGCCAGCACAAGACCATCAAACGATGCAAAGAGTGTCATGGGACGCCACACCCAGAGGATATGTTGAAAAAGTTCAGTTCCTGTGGTGCCTGCCACGGGGTTGCCCATAGCGTGGTACGATAAATGCCCCGGGCACGAAACCGATGCAGCACCCTGTGCGCACTGTTCCTCCTGGCAACACTGGCATGTTTCGTGGTCCCCGCAACGGCAGGCAACTATGTTGAAAAACAGGAACATTATCCCACATCCATACCTGATACCGGCCAGGAGCTCTGCTATAACACAGTAAAAGAGATTCCCTGTCCAGGTCCTGGTGAACCATTTTACGGCCAGGATGCAAATTATTCTATTCATACACCGGTTTATACCACCAGCAATCAAGGTGCTACTGCTACCGTCACCGATCATATTACCGGCCTGACCTGGCAGCGCAGACCAGACCCTCTGCTCAAGACATGGAGTGAGGCCATTGATTATACAGGGGAACTCAACTTATCCGGCTTTAATGACTGGCGACTGCCAAGCAAACAGGAACTGCAAACTATTTTTTCCTTTGGCAAGGCACCGGGACAGCTGCAGCAAGTAGTCCACGAGACACAAACACCTGGACAGAACAAAGAAAGGAGCTGCGCCTGGACCATCAGCAACCAGGTCTTTCCCAGTCTTGAAGCGAAAACCATCTGCCTGCCTGACAAACAGGGTGCAATCAGCAGTAAATATAAAAAACAATATGTATACGCTGTACGTGGTCCGTCCTATATGACAGGCCATCTCAGAGACAATGGCAACCAGACCATAACGGATCAATACACTGGACTTATGTGGCAAAAGAGAGAAATACTCCCCCAGAAATGGGGAAATGCACTTGCCTACTGTGAAGAACTGCAACTGGCTGGCTTTGATGACTGGCGTCTGCCAACACTGAAGGAACTTATGACTCTGGTCAACGAAGACCATAACACCGCCTCCATTGATACAAGTTTTTTCCCTGCAACCCGTACTGCAGCGTACTGGACCAGCACCACCTTCTCAGGACACCCTGGATTTGCCTGGTATATACGCTTTGATACCGGACTTGAATACAACGGAGGATACAAAGGGCGTCGTTATTTCGTGCGGGCAGTACGAAGCGGTGGTGCCATAGCAGAAGCAGCACAAAAAACAGTGCTGAAGCCGTTGCCTGTAGTGGAAGAGCAGCCTGAAGAGATAGTCCCGGTGGCCACCAAAACAGTTACAGTCGAAGATCCCGTCGAAGCAACAATAGCATCCGAGCCTGTCAAGGCTGAAGAGCCCACCGAAACAACGCCACCCGATGCCAGCGAAATGGATATTTTTGAACCATACCCTCTGGACTATCAACTGTATGAAGAATAATGGAGCAGATAGCTGATTCGCAGAGCCCTCCGTACCGCACACAGTAGGAGCATGAGCATTTGCCTGCACGCCATGAGCAATTTGCAATACTGCTGCCAGGGAGGAGATCGGGGGGGGAAGGATAGATGAAGTGGTTTCATCTATCCTGTCAATACAGATGCAATTATGGGGTTTTCTTAGACGCTGCCTCCTGGGCGGCATCCAAAAAATCCTGTTTCAGTAACTTGAAATCAGCACCATGTCCGCTATCTATTCGCAGAACAATACTTAAATCATCCTGCACTGGTGAAACAAACTGAAAAAGCCCCTCTTTATCAGTTACGCCTTCAAGTAATTTCTCACCATCTTTATCCACAACAAATATTTTGCCATTTTGCACCTTGTTTCCACCCATGAAAAAAGCTTCCACAAAGACAGTATCATTTTCAACATAGCACCAAAGGACTGTTGCATGGGCGTAGGCAATGGAGGCAGCAAACAATAAGACTACAAGTCCCGCAGCCAGACTCAGTTTACCTTTACCCATGGCAGCAAAACGAAATACAGATTTACCAATAGACATACAACTCTCCTGCGATGTGGAAAATCTTTTCATTTATATTTCTCCCTGGCTCAGGCCACCCTTAGAGAAGAGCGGACGGAGCAACAACGAGCCATAAAACAGAATGCTGGAGACAAGAACAATAACGGCTCCACTTGGAATTGGCAGAAAACCCGACAGCACCATACCGAAAGTCGTACTGATAGTTGAAAACAAAACACTGACCCAAACAAACTGACGGAGATTTTTCACAATATTCTGTGCCCCGGCAGCCGGTACTACAACAAGCACCAGTACCAGTAAGGCACCAATCAGTTTCAGGCTGGCCACCACAACCACAGTCATCAAACAGACAAAAACATATTCAAGAAAAACAGGAGAGAGACCACGCGCCTTGGCAAGAATCGGATTAAAACCACCAAGCATAACCTTATTAAAATTGAAGGCGAAAAGTATTCCAACCACCAGGGAGGCAACGGCCAGAGTTATCAGATCGGTATCATTTAAAGTTATCAAGCTGCCAAAAAGAATCCCCTCGACCTGGTGCACATTAAACTGACTGGTGACGACAATCATCAGGATAATGCCAACACCGAGCACCTGAGCCAGAACAACACCAATAATAGTATCATTCGATAACCGTGAGCGATTTTTTACGAATGTCATAACCAGGGCGACAATCAGACAGAAACCGTACAAACCGGCGTAGGTCCCTTCAATGGGTTCACCAAAGAGGAGGCCGATGGCCACTCCTGACATGGCTGCATTCCCAATGGTTTGGGTGAAAAAAGAGAGCTTCTTCGTGACTACGACGGTTCCCATGGCTCCAAGCAGGGGCCCGATAATGATGGCGGCAAGCAGACCGCGAATCATAAATGTATGCTCAAAGATGGACGGCAGATATCCGGAAACTGCCCAACCACTTATTAAATCATAAATATATTCCATAGCACACCATAAATTGACAACATCGTAAAACGACGATTGCGTTTTCGGTAGCTTTCTGCATAAACTTTACAGAGAAGCTACGGCGCAATCCTCTCAGGAGAACTTGTTATGTTACATTAGTAACCAGCGCAGACAGACTGAGATCATCGGGAGAACCATCGTAGGTCACAGTTCGATTGATTGCTGTCACTCGATCAGCAATACGGAGAATCGTCTGCATATCATGACTCACCAATAATATAGAATGACCATGCTCCTGCTTTAACTGAATAAGCATCTTCTCAAAATGACGTGCTCCAACCTCATCCACATTACTCGCCGGTTCATCCAGAAGCAGAAGTTCAGGCTTTGGTACCAAAGCCTGCGCCAGCAGCACTCGACGAAATTCCCCACCTGACAGGTAGCCGACACCACGATCAATAAGGTGAGCACATTCGGTAACTTTCAATATCTCAAGGATTTCCTCGCGCATGGGCCTCCGACGTCCCAGAAACAGAGGAAATTTACGTAACATAAGGTATAAAAAATCAAAGACAGTGATGGGCACAGAATGATCAAATTCCAGAAGTTGTGGAACATAGCCAATTCGTCCGTTATCACTAAAACGGAAGTTAATGCTGCCCTTGTGGGGCATACCACCCATAATACTTCGAATCAGGGTTGTTTTTCCGGCACCATTCGGTCCGATCAGGGCATGAATGTGACCATGCCTCACATCCATATTGACATCATTGAGAATTTTGTTCCCGCCAAGAGTAAGAGACAAGTCCCTAATCTCAAGCAGGTTATCACTGACGGGTTCTGTTATCATTTTACGCCTGAGGCCGTAGCAAGAGCCTGAACGATGCCAGCCATATTTTGTTTCATATCCTCTTCAAAAAGCCCGGCATCGTATGTTCCCGTGGAGACATGGGAAAGACTGTATATACGACAACCAGTCTCCTGAAAGATGATATCAACATATCGTTTTTCATAATCAAGTTCAGTGAAAAGTATATTCACTTTTGCTCTTTTGATACGTTTGATAGTATCCTGTAACTGCCGCGCACTGGGCTCTATTCCATGCCTGGGCTGTACCACCGCTGACACCTTAATCCCCAGCTCCTGAAAAAGATAAGCATAGCCATCATGCACAGTGGCGATGCGCAGAGTAGCAGTATCGATACTATCAATTTCTGCAAGGGTTGCAGCCAGCATCTTACGCAGTTTTTTCACATATGCCCGGCTGTTCTTTTTGTACACAGACGCCTGATCAGGACACAATTTACCGAGTTCTGCGGCAATCATCTGTATCTGTTGTACGGCAACAGTGATCCCAAGATAGGTATGGCTGTTATACGAAACTTTTTTTTCACCTTCTCCCTCAAAATCATAATGCGTCGCATAAGAGGGGATCAAGGGCAAGCCCATACTGGTGTTAATGATCTTCAGCCCTTTCAGGTCAGTGGCCTTCAGCATTGGATCCACAAACTCATCGTGCCCGAGTCCGTTAATAATTAAAGCATCCAGATTCTGTAAATGCTTAAGATCTGCGGGCATTGGCTGATAGGTATGGGGATCAGAACCGGGTGGGATCAGAGGCATTACTCTTGCGTTCCCCCTAACAATATTCTCAACCCATGAGTAATAGGGGTGAAGGGAAACACCAATGGTCAAATCACAGCCACTCGTTGCAGACAGGCCTGCAGAAGGTACTGTCAGTAACAAGCTGAGAAAAAAGAAAACGATTTTATTCATTATTATTATGCTCTTTATATGAGTTATCGTTATTGGTATAAGCTCTTTCTGGCATCGTATGTATCTCCTGAAGCCATCTCCGTTCCAGTTTTTCAGGAACGGATCACCCTTCACTGACCGGGTTCTTCAGAAAGCTCCATCTCTGTGTTTCCCGCCATGGAATTTTCTGCAACAATCCATTTCCAGCCACGCTCTGCAAGATCTTCTCCCGGGTAATCAACAGTTTGTGGATTGACCCAGATTTGCGCAGTAAAACGCATGAGCGTATTGTTATCCTTCCCTAAATGGGGGTGGGGATGCTGCTCACTCTGCAGATCAATAATACGAAGAATAAAGCTGTTTTCCAGGGGATCTCCTCCCTGTTGTTTGGCCGCAGCAGCGCCGACATTTATTCCGTAATAATCAACCCAGCCATCACTCTGGTATCGTTTCCAGACAAAACCCCGCAGATCAACAGGTAAAAAGATATTTGCAAAAGGTGGCAAGACCTCTTCTTGCAAGGTGTCAATACCTGGCCAGCTTCCGTTCTCTTCACGCAGGGTTAGCACATCGGCAACAACACCCAGTAATGAACGATAGAGGGTGGGGGCCTGGCTTTTTAAGTGCAGATTTTTAATCTGGTAGGGGCGTAACTGCACACCGGACGTGCTTGAATTCATCTGGGTAAAGCGTATCCCCATGAGTAACACAATCAGTGCAATCACTCCGGCCAGAGCCAGAGCCTCACGTCGGGCACCCTTGGGCTGAACAAGAAATACCCTGCATTCATTCTGGGGAGGGGTGTTTTCCATGGGATCAAACTCTCCGTTCACTACACATTTCACATTTTTTAAGGTTGTGCTGAAAAAAACAATCCGCAAAACAACTTCTGCGCTAAGCAAAATAGCGTAGCCTTACTACTCCAGTCAAGAACAATCTCTCTATTTCCAGTGTGTCAGAGGCAAAAAATCTACCCGCTGCACATGCAGTACCACGTAAATTGAGAGACAAGAGGACAAAGCATTTCAACCGGAAGTCAAACTCTGCCACAGCACCTTCTCCGGCACCTGGCCATCAACTTTCAGCAGACATGTAATGGGATCCAATATTGGCAGGCAAGCCACTCCTCATCGCCCCTGAAAATCTATCATCCATTGTTTTCTCCCCGGTAATTCCCGAGGAGACATCTACTATTCAGCAGGCAGGTTGGCAGGCACAGCAGACTCAACGGGTACGTCGGCAGGCACTGCAGATACAACTGCAAACTCTTCAGGTAACTCAGCAAAATCATTCTTCTGGTACTGATAACCCGGGTCTGTGACGTCTTGTTTTACTGCAGCATCAAAATAACTCGTAATATCAGCACTTCCATTTCCATCAAAAGCAGGGGCGCTGGAAAGAGCTGATGCACCCGCCTGAGTATCAAGATAATTCACCGTATTGTTCCACAAATTATTATGTTTGTTCTGTATAATAGCTCCAGGTTCCTGAAACAGATCCGGGCCGATATAGTTAACAAGCCCGCCAACAAGATTATTACTGATAATATTATTTTCGACCACTGCTGTAAATCCTGCCGGTTGCGGATACCCCAGAACAAGCCCACCACCCCTGATTTTTATCTTCCCGGGATTGTTCGAATCAATGGTATTGTTTGTAATAAAAACATTACTCAGATTAAAAGAGCTTACATTCACCCCAAGGTGGTCGTTTCTGACAACAAGATTATTTTTGATAATAATATCATCGAAGGCAAAACGTTTAATGGTAGACAATGGACTGATAACAATACCATCAAAATTATTAAAAACGTGGTTACCCTCTATTACAGGAGAGGCCACCTCACGAGCACCAACTCCCAGACGATTATTATATATATAATTAGCTCGAATTCTGGGCCGTGCCTTTCCCCGGCAACCAATCCCTACAATATTATTCTCATACACCCGGTTATTGTAAATATGGGCCATACTGTCCTTCCCATTTCCAATCCCCACGTCATTGTTATAAATCAGGTTTCCATGTACCTTTGCCTTATTCGTCAGGGCAGGCGAGCCATGTATGCCCATCCCGTGGTTATTCCCGGTAATCCTGTTATTAAAAATATCCGGTGACGAATCCCAAATATTTATCCCATGGCCCAGCTCACCACTACCACCACCAGTGATCACAAAACCTTCAATTTTTCCTGCACGATCTCCAAGATAAAAAACTGCAATGGTATTCTTATTCCCTTTTTGACGGCCACCATCAATAATCGGCCAGTTTTTTCCAATGAGATTAACGCTTTTGTCTATAACCAGCAATTCGGCATAACGCCCTTCCTGAACGATGATATCGTCCCCGGGGCTTGCAGCATCCAAAGCGGCCTGAATAGTTGGATATTCCTCAGGAACACGGCGAATTCCCGCAGTAACGGGTTTCCTGGTACTGATATTGATCGCCACTGCTGCACTGTCAAGTTCGCCATCGTTCACGACCAGCTGCACAGTATAGGAGCCATCCACATCAAGATGAAACGAACTGCTGTCCCCACTACTGCTGGAGAGACTCGCCTGACTGCCTGCTGGCTTAAAGATCATGGTCCATTGATAACTGAGCGGGGCTCCTTCAGGATCTTTACTGGCATTTCCATAGACTGTGAGCGTATCTCCTGCCTTCATTTGAGAAATAACTTCAGCAATAGTTGCCACAGGCTTCCGATTCATCGGTACATGTATTTGCACTGTCTGGAGCTCACTGGCTACGCCCTGTGAATCAGTAACAAGCAAACTGGCGATATAGTCACCAGCTTTATCAATTTTAAATGCAGTTTTCACTCTGTCTGCTTTGCGCAGTTTTGCAGCACTGCCCTCAGGAGTCTGAGTAAGTGTCCACTGATATGTCAACATATCTCCATCGGGGTCAAGACTCTCTTTCCCGTCAAGGACTGCCCGACTTCCAACAAACGCCTGGGGTACCGCTCCAATGACCGCTTGCGGAGAACTGTTCCCCGTTCTCTCTTCGGCTTTGGCCAGGGGGCCGCCATAAAAGCCCATATCATTTCGCTCAGAGCCAAGGGAAGAGGGGAAATGAACATCATTAAACTCAGGCTTACGATCACCACTGTCTATTGCAGGAGAACGTGCCTGCAGGTGATAATCGTGCCCCGCCCTGTCCTTAAAAAGAGGGTCTGCGATAATATTTCTTGTTTTCTGGTAACTGGTCTCATCTTCATACCCTCCGAACTGTGGCTTAACACACCAGAGGTAATGCGGATCACAGTCTCCACCGTTACCGTTTGCAAAAAGTAAATTATGGTCATACCCCTTGCCGGCGCCACGAATACCAGCATCAATGTTATGACTAACTATATTATTTTTGATCGTTGGAACTGCTGTGGGATCCTCAATAAGAATTCCGGCCCAGTCATTCCCGTCAATTGTGTTATTAATAATTTCAACAGGCATTGGTACACTACGAATTCCTGCACGCGCATTGTCATAAATAAGGTTATTGACAATACTCCCGGTGGCAGTCTGCACATTTATACCGGAACGCTTGTTACTGTGTAAGATATTCTCCACAATCTCAAACGTAGATACAGGTTTTTTACCGCTGCCAATTGCCGAGAACCCATTATCCCAGATCTGATTTCCTTTGATTGTGAGCGCAGAGCCCTTCTGCAGGTACACACCTGCCTGTTCATTTGCGTAAATACGGTTGTTTACTATAAGGGCAGAGCTTGTACTGCAAAAAATACCGGAAGGTTCATTGTCCCTGACAGTATTATTCTGTAGCGTTGGTGAACTCTGGTTACAATAAATCCCGGAACCTTCTGAGGTATCAGCGTTTTGCAGTAATGTACCATGGATAATTGTAAATCCATCAAGGACGGCACCATCGGCACAATGCACCACCGGCCCTTTTGCCTTGATACCGTCAATAATCGTCTCAAGCGTGGTGATATCCCGCCTGGAGAAATCTGCACTCCAGCCTCCCTCCAGGATCACCCCTTCTTTCATCTTGATACGCTCAAAATACGTACCACCCGCAACTTTAATGGTATCTCCGGAAACAGCCGCAGCCAAGGCCTTGCTGATACTTGAATGCTGGGCTGGTACTTGCAGCTCAGCAGCAACACCCAATTCACCGAAGACAGTAAGGGAAAGAAACAGACAGGTAACAGCAAGGGGAGTGTTCAAATTTCTTTTTTTCATATCATTCATTATTGCCAGGTATCATTTTTGAGTTATGACAGCACCGGGACCACCATAGGCCCCCATATCATTGACAGATCCATCAACATTCTCATAAAACGGGTCTATATTTCCTGCATTCATCGCTGGAGACCCCGGTAACAGATGGAAGTCACCTGCTTTTGCATCGACGAACAATGGATCTGCCGCAAGGTTTCCATTCATTCCACGGAAAGTACCATCCCCAATCACTGAATTCACCGGGCGGGCAGAAGGACCAACCTGTTTCAGAAAAAGATCATCTTTTGTATTATGCCAGAGTATAATATTTGTCAAGCGAACAGAACCCTTGTCAACCACGATTCCGCCACCAAAATCTGCAATATTTTCAACGATGGTCGTGTTGGCAATATCGGGTGCAGCACGGTCAAAAGAAAGCCCTCCTCCGTAGGCTGCCCTGTTTTTCCAGATAACATTATTCCTCACGCGAATGGAATCACGGTAACCGGCAATTGCCCCACCAGAATTCACGGCCTCGTTGGCGATAAAGCGATTGTTCGTAAGCAAAGCGGAAGAACGATAGGAGAACAGGCCACCACCGGTAACAATTGCCTTATTACCTTCAATAATATTTCTGTCTATTCTTGGGGTAGAAAGTATATCACAATAAATACCTCCTCCATACACCGCTTCATTGCCTGTAATCACATTATTTCTTATTACGGGAGCAGATTCCGGGGCACAATAAATCCCCCCGCCCTTTAAGTCCTTCTTCCGGGGACTGGACATGCTGCGAATGGTAAAGCCTTCCAAAACAGCCTTACTCCCTGCTGAAAAACTGACCACAGGCCCTCTCCCTGTACCCTGAAGGATCGTCTGTTCGGGACCTGCAGCACTTTTTAATATCAGCAAATCATTGACAATCAGCAAATTATCAAAAAAAAACTTATAGGTACCCGGTGCAACAATTATAGTATCACCAGACTCCGCTTTACTTACAATGTCCTGCAGTGAAAGTGTTTTCTGCGGAAAATAAAGTGTTGCCGCAAAAGAACGATCCGGAAAAAATCCCAGGAGAACACAAAAAGTACCCGTAAGGAGCAGACGATATATTTTATTCATTTTCCCAGGAGGTAAAATCAATCCCTGCTGTAACATTTTGATAAATGGTATTGCGCCGAATAACGGCAGTCTTGATATCAGTTATACGAATACCAGCAGTCAGGTTCCCATGAATGTCATTATCTTCAATGACAATATGATCAACACTCCATAAAGCGATTCCGGCTTTGCGGTTATCAAACATAGTATTATAACGAATCCTGACGTTATCCACTCTTTTGCAAAGAATAGCAGATGTCATATTTCCATAAATAATATTGTTTTCCACAACAGCATCAGCTTCAGTCTCCATGCCACCCAGCCCCTTCAATCCAATACCGGCTCTCCTGTTATTGAACAAGGTGTTTCCCCGAATTAGCAGGGGTTTTTCAAAAGAAGAGAAGTTAATCGCTCCAACCCCGACCCCGTTAGCATAAATCACATTATTTTCAATGATCGGCCTCGCCATTTCCCGAACACCAATTCCTGGTGCAACACGATCATCATCCCACCCTTCCGGGTACTCGTTGTCAAAAATTTCATTATCGATGATATGGGCCTCGGAATTACTTCCGTTTCCAATACCTAGGGAATAATTTTTGTAGATCACATTATTGCGAATCACGGGCCGGGCAACTGCGTCCAGCGCCGGCCCCATACCGACACCAAGACCGGTCGCCAAAATCGCTCCCCAGCTTTTATTGCCGGTAAAAATGTTATTTTCAACCAATGGAGAACAGCCGCGAATTTCCATAAGGAATAAATTTATACCAGAAATATATTTGGGCATATTCTGAAAAGTGAATCCATCGACCCGCATGGGGGCAACCGCTTCCGTGGGAAACTGGATCAGGTATCCGGCCTCTTCAAGCTCACTGCCATCGATAATCGTCCTGAGCGTTCGGCGCAGCACCTTTTTCAGACCCGGGCCATCAACCAGTGCATTGCCGTCTTCACCGTCGTAACTTACCAGATTCACGCCCTCTTTGAGGACGATACGTTCATAGTAGGTCCCGGGGTAGACGAGAACGGTATCTCCTTCGTAGGCCTCCTCCATGGCCTCCATAATGCTAAAATAATCATCGGGCACCAGTAGTTCAATGGCTTCTGCAGAGGATGCAGAAAAAAAAAGGAGCAAAATGGGACACAGGAGAGAAAAAACCGGGAAGCATTTAAAAAAACGCAGCAGGCGAAGAGTAGAGATATTTGGGGGCAAGGAAATTTGGCATTCAACTTCTCTGTTCATTCCACTTTATTACTCTTTTCTGCAAAAAAAGGCTATTTTTTCCTTCTAAACGAAGTGAAATCGGCCCATCTGAGTCTTGTAAACAAGAGCAATTTCAGGACAATTAAACCAGAACGCTCTTTTTTATGAATGAACATTCATTGAAAGGTTGACCCACACGGTTTCTTGGATTATCCTGCCCCGATGTGTGTATTTCGATGATAAGCATGCTCTGTTTCATATCACACACTGTGTGTAAAGAAATGCTGCCATCTATGTAAAGACGTATACATTTTTTCAGTAAATATAACAGTTCAGAATGAGGCCTGTGTTGGGTGACATTCTGAAAAATTTTATCATTTCAATACATGAAATGTTTTAGGGGGAGTTATGAAAAAATCCATCTTCACGGCAGCCTTTTTGCTGGCCGTCAGTTTTGTTATCTCAACAGGTACTGCCTGGGCCGCCGATCCAGAACTGGAAGACAGCGACTGCATCAAATGTCACACACAGATTGCCAATGACAATAAGGCCGACGGTGGGAAGCATCTCTCAGAAGTCGCTTGTCTTGATTGTCACGTTGGTGGCCATCCCCCTGGAATCCCAAAAGGTGACATGATCCCTCAGTGTTCCATGTGTCACGAGGGAGAAGCACATTACGAAGTGCCTAACTGCCTGGGATGTCACCAGAACCCGCACCAACCCCTTCGTATCGTTTTCGGTGAGGACAATGTGGCAGTATGTAATACTTGTCATACCACTCAGGTAAGTGAAGTACAAAACAACCCCAGTGCCCATGGTGAGTTTGACTGTGCGTCCTGCCACCATGACAAACACGGCTATATTCCAGACTGTATGGAATGTCATGAGCCGCATCGTGACGGGCAGACATATGCCGTCTGTATCACTTGTCACCTTGTCCATCAGCCAACGAATGTCACCTACGTAGAGAGTATCCCAAATCAGGATTGTGGCGCTTGTCACGGTGACCTGACTACTCTTCTCGCTGATGGCGCAAGCAAGCATGCTGCTCTGCAATGTGCAACCTGCCATAAAGACACACATGGTTTTATCCCTGCATGTCAAACTTGTCACGGAGTGCCTCATCCGCAATCAATGATGGATAAGTTTCCGAAATGTCTGGATTGTCATAAAGATCCACATGACCTTGATGTCTAATGCGTGAAAAAGGGAGAAAAAGACCAATGAAGAGCATAAACAAACTCAGAGTACTGGCAGGACTTACAGTCCTGTCATGCTCGATAGCATTTATGGGCTGCGCCAATCAGGAACAGGATACGGCAGCACCGGCTGACGCTGACCAGGCAGCCATGGTAGAAACTGTTCAGAGCAGTGGCGAAACAGCTCAAATGCCAGCTGAACAACAGGCATCTGAGGCACCACTGTATATGGAGTTGCCCAGAAGCCTGAGTCCTGTTGAATGTGGTGGCTGTCACTACGGTCAATACACCAGGCTCCAGAAGAGTGACTCAAAGCATCGCTTTGACTGCCTTGACTGTCATGATCAACTGCACGCCAACATTCCCAGCAAAAACAACTATAACGAAATATTACCAAAGTGTGCGACCTGTCATGAAATGCCTCATGGTGAGGCATTTCCAAATTGTGCACAATGTCATCAGGATCCCCATTCGCCTTTGATCATTCCATTTGCAGGTGTTCAGGGAAATATCAAAAACAATGCGGGTAAAGACGTTGTTGCCTGTGAGGTATGCCACTACGACACCGAAGGGAAGGAAATGGAAACCTACCCAAGCAAACATAACGTTGATGTGGGATGTACCGGTTGTCACGGTGATGAAAAGCATGGTGTTCGCCCAAGCTGTTTTGACTGTCATGAACCCCATACTGCTGAGCAGGTATATGCAGACTGCCTTGTCTGTCACCAGCCACATAGTGCAATGAACATTCTTCCGTATCCCGAAGAAATGTCAAATACAGTCTGTGCTGCCTGTCATACAGGAATATATGACAACTTACAGGCAAACCACACCAAACATACGGATCTGCAGTGCGCAAGCTGCCATGTTACCCATGGCCAGATTCCACGATGTCAGGACTGCCATGATGAACCCCATGGTGCTGCTGTACATAAACGATTCCCTGACTGTCTGGAATGCCATGTGGACCCACATGACCTCCCCGTAAAGCCATAGTCCTTTAATAACGAATACCCTCTCCTGATCTTCCGTGTTACTGGAAGATCAGGAGAGACTTCTCCATCGCAGCCCCCTCCCCCCCCTTTTTCAGACTTCCTACTAACTGATTGTCACGACAAGCATATCCCTGGTCACCAGCCGGATCAATTATCAAGTAACCTTGCCAGTCCTTCTGGCGTATTCACCGGCATTTTACAACTAAAGTCTTCGCACACATAGGCTGTGGCTTTTCCTTCTCTCTTTTCAACAGTTTCAAGAAAGGGCAGGTGAACCCCAAGGAATTTTTGATTTTTCCCGCCATCAGCCAAAAGCAGTAGAGTATTAGGGAGGAACCTGGAATGGATCTCCCGCAGCAGTGCACGGGTATCATCACTGCCTTTCTCACCGGCAATCACTATCTGTTTTGGCTTATCCAGCTGAAAGTCCATTGCACTGAGCAACAGGGGCATGGCTGGCGGATAACTGGAAAGCGTAGTGGCAAAAGAGGCTATCCCCCTGCCTGCAACTTCGGCCCACTCCGGCTTATTGATCAGAGCCGCCAGTCTCAATAAATTAAGCACAGCCACAGAATTTCCGGAAGGCTCGGCTCCGTCGTATGCCTCCTTTAATCTGGCCAGAAGCTCTGCGGATCGGGGGGTATCATAAAAACCACCCCGGGGATCAGTAAATTCCACTATCTGTTTCTCTGTCAGTTCAATGGCCTGTTGCAGGCGGGAAACATCATGATCTGCGGTATACAAATCCAGCAAGCCCTGGATCAAAAAGCTATAATCATCGAGACCAGCAGAATATTTGGCTTCTCCGTCCCTGTAACGTCGCTTCAGGTGACCGTTCACCACTAAACGTTTAAGAATAAAATCAGCAGCCCCGTTCGCTGCCGCCAGATACCGCCGGTCTTCAAGAATCATTGCGGCTTTGGCAAAGGCGGAAATCATCAGCCCATTCCAGGCCGTAATAATCTTATCATCAAGATGGGGGGGAGTCCGTATGACGCGTTGCTGGAGCAGTTTTAGCTTTGCTGCCTGTAGAAGCTGGGCAGCTTCTTTTTCGCTTATTTCGGTTTTCTGCGCGACTTCAACAAGATCCTTTGCCTGATATAAAATATTACGCCCTGTGAATTCTTTTTGCGGATCATGGAGGGCATTACCAGCCTTTTTCACACCATAATAACGCTTAAATAGCATGGTCTCCCGGGCCGTCAACAGCGCATCTATTTCCTCTTCAGTCCAGAGATAATAGGCACCTTCGCTGTGCTCCCCGGGGTTGTATGGATTCTCGGAATCCGCATCCTCTGCCGAGTAAAACCCTCCTTCAGGATCCTGCATCTCCCGCAAAACATACTCAAGTATCTCAACAGCGACTCGCTTATATGTGGGATCAGCATTTAACTGGAATGCAGACAGGTACAGCGATGCCAGCTGACTCTGATCGTAGAGCATCTTCTCAAAATGTGGGATACGCCACTGGGTATCTACAGAATAACGATGAAATCCGCCGCCAATATGGTCATACATCCCACCAGCGGCCATCTGATCAAGGGTAAAAAGTGCGATATCCCTGGCTTCCACCTCGCCAGTTTTTGCATAATAACGAAGAAGAAAATCGGGGAGGACCGGACGTGGAAACTTTGGTGCCTGCCCGAATCCTCCGTACTTCGCTTCGTAGTCCGCGGCTATCTGCCGAAAGCCTTTCTTCAGCCACTCCGGGTCTATGTTTTCAGGCTTGCCGGCACCAGTCCCCTTTTGAATATGCGCAGTCACCTGTTCAGCTGAAAGATGTAAACTCTTTCGATCCGTCTCCCATGCCTTCTGTACTGCAGTGACTATTTGCAAAAATCCTGGACGTCCTTGTGCCGGCCTTGGGGGAAAGTAGGTCCCGGCGTAAAATGGCCTGGTGTCGGGAAGCAAAAAAACTGACATGGGCCAGCCACCTCCGCCGGTCATGGCTCTTGTCGCAGCCATATACAACTGATCAATACCGGGCCGTTCTTCTCTGTCCACTTTAATGGAAACAAAATACCTGTTAAGAAAAGCAGCTATCTCCAGATCTTCAAAAGATTCGTGCGCCATTACATGACACCAGTGACAGGTCGAGTAACCAATGGAGAGAAATATAGGTTTATTTTCTTGGCGGGCAATGGCCAGCGCTTCCTCCCCCCATGGATACCAGTTTACCGGGTTAAAAGCGTGTTGTTGAAGATAAGGACTCTTTTCCTCAATAAGATGATTGGCTTTCTGTTGTTGCATACTATTTCCCTTGGCTTCACCTGAGCTTTGTGCAGCACTCAGGACAAAGAAAATGAAAAGAAAAAGGAAAACACTCTTTTTAGATAGTTGAATTACAGGTCTCATACTCAGGAACATTAAGTCTGAACACACGTTAAGCAATAATTTTTCTCAAAAACTAAGGGGCTTTGGCGACAAAAATAGGCATTTCTACCAGGATCAAATTAGGTATTTTCGCCTATTGTTTAATTTTTTTCCCTGCCATATACTTAAAGAATAATCACGTTCATTAACAGAATTATCGCTACATTCAGGAGTTCGACCATGAATAAACGAAAGCATTCTCGAGTGCGTAACAACATGGAAGTTCACATTTCTGACAAGGCCGGATTCTGTACTGGTACGCTGAAAGATTTTTCACGCTTTGGCCTCTGCATCACTGACCTTCCACGAAAGATTCACTGTAAAAACGGATCTTTCGAAGCAATCTTTACCTGTGCCGAACGTAAATTCAAATTACGGGTTGAAGAAAAGTGGAGTCAAAGAGAAGGCCTGATAAATATAGTTGGTGCCAACATAAACGATGTCGCCTGGGACTGGACAGAAATGGTTATGCGCTACGAATCGGTGGATGATGATGTCTGGGGAAATCGGCAACCTCTTCAGGCCTGAGAATTCTCAGCCATACTTTATTGCTGCGTGGAAATTCCCTCTTACATACTATTTTAAGGAATTTCCTGATCTTCTTCGCATCCACCAGGAATTCGTTTTGGCCAAATCCCTGTTCCAGTATTTTGAAGGTTTTATTTGCCAGTACAATGACACACACTGATCTGTCTTTTTTATATGGTTGCAGCAACACTGCCTCACCCGATTGTAACTTGCTCAGCCGTGACATTGTTTCATGTAACAGCCGTCCTTTATCTACCTGCATGTGGGAATATCCATGTACTGGAGGAGTAAAAAAACAATTTTATTTCAAAATCGCTTTACGATACAATTAATACTATACGAACATATGAATCTGCAGACATAATAAGCAGCAATTGCTATTCGAGGATCCTATGCAGCTGGAAAGACAAGGTAAACATGACGACCCGAAGCTCTCCTTTCATCTTATGAAGTTTGCTGTCCAGGAATTCCGCAAGAACAGTGACGAACTCAGCGCCGATGAGTACCGTCAGATATCGCAGCAGGCCAGAGAAGAAATGCTTCTCCACCAGATCATTCTGGCTTCCAGTGAAGCCTGCTGTGTTGTTGTACCTGCCCCTGTTTTCGAGCAGACCCTCCACGCAATTATTGCAGAATCCCCGAGTGATGCTGCCTTTCACGATATGCTGGCCGCAAACAACCTCAAGTTGTCAGACTATGTGCAGGCATTGCACAACGATCTCCGTGTGGAAACAGTACTTGGAAAAATCTCGTCCACAGTAGAGTCAGTAACCTCTGCCGAAATGCAAAGGTACTACAAGAACCACGAAACAAATTTCAAGCGTGAAGAGCAACGGCAGGCGTCCCTTATTCAAATTTTTTCGCAGTCTGATAGCGGTGTAGATCCTTCCTTTACCACTATTTCAGAAATTCATAAGAGGCTTTGCCAACATCCCGAGAACTTTGCCCGGGAAGCGCGAACATTTTCAGAGTGCGACACCAGCAAAGATGGTGGCCAACTTGGAATCGTCAAGGCCGGTGAGCTCTGCAGTGAGCTGAGCAATACTCTTTTTTCCCTGGAGTGCGGTGAAATCAGCAAGATTGTGGAGAGGGACAAGGCGTATCATATTCTCAGATGCGATGCAATTTACCCTGCCATAAACGTTCCATTTAAAGATGCCACGAGCCAGATACTCCATCATCTGTTAAAAGAAAAAAAACTCAGTTCCTGTCGACTCTGGCTTCAAACTCTCGTGCGAGGTTGCGAACAGACATAACAGCATATTCCCGGACAGCTCAGGAAGAAAGCACTGAACTGAGCTTTTTTCTATTCCCGCTGATTCCAGCCGGCAGTATTTTCTGCATACGTTTTTTCAGACGATATCTATGCCAGTAGGTCACAGGGGCTTTACTCACTCGTATTGTATTTGCCAGAGTGGCCTCAGGAAACAGGATAAGATCAAGCAGGTGGTAGGTTGTGGTACTACTTCCCAAAAAATGAGTACAGCCAGCACAATAGCTGACAATGGGTGTTTCATCTGCCTCCTGTACCCGCTTTGCTGTCCATTGCATTGCAAAATCAGGTCGTAAGAACCCGGCAGAACCACCTTCACCACAACAAAAGGATTTGCTGCGCTTGTGCGGCATCTCCCGTACAGTCAGCCCCTGTTGCTGCACAAGCTTCCTGGCACTGGACTGGACCTCCTCAGCAAAGCGCACACCGCAGGGATCGTGTATGGTAATTTCTTTGTGCAGCCGGCCACTGACAATCCCTGTTTCAACCAACACTTCGTACACCGTCTTCACCTCAAACGTTTTTCCATATTCTGAAAAAATACGGTAACAATTCGGGCAGGCCACCAGAATTTTTTCAATGGAATGTGCTCGCAAAATATCACATAACTCCTGAAACATAGCAGAGAAATGCGCCGTATCGCCAAGATCATGGGACGGCTTGGTGCAGCAATCCAAAACCAGACCCAGGTCTGGAACCGTCTCCTGCAAGACCTTGAACAGACGAGTAAAAGTCTGTGGGCGGCTGCCGGGAAAGGCACAGCCGGGGAAGAAGACAGTACGACACTTCCGGGGAAAATGGTAGTAGGAAAAAAGGGAGGAACTGCCACGTTTTTCGTAAGCACGGATGGTTCTGTGCGCTTTTAATCGCCCACGTTTGCCCGCCACAAGTTCACGACGCATGGCGAGGAACATGGCAGATGGATCCAGACCTTTGGGACAAACCCCGTGACACAAGCCACAGAGGCTACACTCAAAGGGATAATTCTCATCCTGAGGATCATGCCTTGCCGGTTTCAGCCATCTGCTGGCCAGGGTTTGCGGTGAACCATACTCTTGCAGAAAAGCGCATTCCTTCACACATATCCCACAGTCTATGCAATCTTTGGCAACAATCCTGATCGGTGATATTTCACTCGTGCCCGTCATCTCTTCAAGAGGGGCTTACCACTTTAGCTGCCATCGCCATGGTATTCATAATGTCATACATATTGGTGATACTTCCCACCTTGCGTTTCTTTTCAAGGTGAAAAAATTCAAGACAGGTGCCACAGGACCAGATAGTTACACCTTTTCTCTCAAGCTTCTGCAATGCCTCTAAACCTTTACTGGTAGTTGCTGCAAGCTTTACCCCACCATTATAAAGAAGGATATGCGAAGGAAGAGGTGCAACCTGCTCAATGGTGGTCACGTACGTCTGCAACAGTGCCCAGCCCAGTTCATCGGAGCCACTTCCCATGGAGTCTGAAGAAATCACATAGATCAGATTTCTCCCACCAGGAATATCGCATGCATAGTCTTCCTTGCGAAAGTTCTCACCGGCGACGGATCGTGTACCGGGAATCAGAGTAATGACAAAACTATTGCTACCATCTTGTACAACACTCGTTTCACAGCCCTGACTTTTCGCAAAGCGGAGAACATTTTCCCGGGAAGCGTCATTGTCTACCTCAACAGAAAAACTTTTTCCTTTATTTTCCTCGAGGTATGTTTTTGTGCGCAGTACCGGTTCCGGGCAATTCAAACCTCTGCAATCCAGTGTCTCCATCAACTAATCCTTGGGTACAAACAAAAAAAGCTATTTTCATCCAGTTTCAGGACAAAAACAGCTTTCTCATTTCAGCAGCGGCGAAATAAATCAGTGTGCAGGTACATGCTCTTCATTGGATTCCACAACTTCCTCTATTACTGCGTCAACAACAACCTGGGCACTCAGTTGATGCTGAAGCTCTTCAATCACGACAAACTTGCGGGCAAGTTCCTGCTCAAGCGCAATGCGGGTTTCTTCAAGAATTGCCAGGGAATTATTCTGTGCTGCAATTTTAGAAAGCAAAACATTCATATTCAATGTGGTTCGGGACAGCTCTGTTCCTTTAGCAACAAGAAGTTTAGTCCGCTCTTGCAGGGCTCTCTCAAGGGAAGCAACACGACCAGCAGAATTCTCGATCTCAGCTGAAAGCTCCTGGTTTTTTGCACTATAGGCATCAATACTATTTGCCAGACTGCCCTTCATCTCTTCAAGACCGGTAGCATTATCTTCGGCCGCTGCGAGGGCACTCGCCTTCTCGTCCAGTTCAGCTCTGACAGCAATCAGTTTTTCTTCAAGGCTTGCAATTTCTGAAGCACGCTGACCACGCTGTGCCTGCAGCAGTTGGAGAGCCTCAGAATTATCAGCTTCTGCCAATTCCTTTTTCAAACTTGCAAGTTCATGCTGCTGACTTGAAACACTTGCCTTTAATACTTCGGCATCTTTTGTCAGATTTTGATTCCGTGCTTTCAGCTTTTCAACTTCTGCATGTGCTGTTTCCAGTACCGCACTGTCGGCCTCAGCAGCCGGCTGTGCAGCAGCGTCATGAGATTGCTCTTTCATAGCAGCAAGTTGTCTTTCCAGACCCTCACTTTTTTTGTCCTGTACAGAACCCCAGATTGTCCCCACCAGACAGAGAACAACCAAGGCAATGATAATGTTGTTTTTACTCATGACCTTTTCCTCACAAAAATATATTAATGAATATCCTCAATTACAAATATGATTCAAGCGGTAATTAACCTACAGAAGATATGGGCAAGTGTCAATATCATTGTGGGCCAAAATACGTTCCAGACATTAGTCTTCCGGCAGCTGTCGAACGGCACCCTTATCGGCTGAAGCCGCCAACATAGCATAGGCCCTCAACGCCATAGAAACATGACGATCACGGCCAACGGGAGAAAAAGCATTTTTCCCTTTACTCATTTCTTCTGTACGGCGCGCATCAAGCTCATCACCGGTGAGTCTTACATTGATTTTACGTTCCGGAATATCTATTTCAATAATATCGCCATCACGCACCAGACCAATTGCTCCACCGGCTGCTGCTTCTGGTGAAACATGGCCAATGGACAGTCCGGAGGTGCCTCCGGAAAACCTGCCGTCTGTGATAAGGGCACATTCTGTTCCAAGGTGCACAGACTTCAGATAGGATGTGGGATACAGCATCTCCTGCATTCCGGGCCCGCCTTTTGGTCCCTCGTAACAAATCATCACCACATCGCCAGCCTTCACCCTGCCATCAAGTATGGCATCACAAGCGGCATCCTGTGAAGAGTAGACCCTGGCCGTTCCATGGAACTGAAAAACCGAGGGATCGACTCCTGCAGTTTTTACAATGCAGCCATTTTCTGCGATATTACCGTACAGTATGGCCAGGCCGCCATCCTTACTGTAGGCATGTTCCACGTCCCGAATACACCCATCTTCACGATCAAGATCGGCCTCTCCGTAGAGGACATCCTGGGAGCCCATAAGCAGATTTCTCCCACTCTGGGCCGGAGCACTGCGATAGAGATTACGAGCCTCTTCCCCGCAGGCATCTCCTGCAATATCCCACCGGGCAAGAATTTCCTTTAATGTTTCCCCTTCCACCCTGCTGACGCTGTTATCCAGCATGCCAGCCCGATCGAGCTCAGCCAGAATTGCCATAATGCCCCCGGCACGATTCACATCTTCCATATGATAGTGAGATGACGGCGCGACTTTACAAAGATTGGGAATTTTCCGGGAAAGATCGTCAATATCCTCCATGCTGAAATCGACCTCGGCGCTATGGGCGATGGCCAGCAGATGGAGCACAGTATTTGTGGATCCACCCATGGCGATATCAAGGGTCATGGCATTGAGAAAAGCAGCACGGGTGGCAATACTGCGGGGCAGCACAGAGCTGTCCTCCTTATTGTACCAGGCCTCGGCCATATCCACGATTCGATGTGCCGCACGTTCAAAAAGCTGTAAGCGATTGCTGTGGGTTGCAACAACAGTACCATTCCCCGGTAACGCCAGCCCTAAGGCTTCATTCAATGAATTCATGGAGTTGGCTGTAAACATACCGGAACAGGAACCACAGGTGGGACAGGCACAGCGCTCCACCACATCCACCTCTTCGTCACTCACATCTCTGTCCGCGCCCATGACCATGGCGTCTACCAGATCGTAGCGTTTTTCACCATCAACACCAGCTTCCATGGGGCCACCGGAAACAAAAATAGCCGGGATATTCAGGCGCATGGCAGCCATAAGCATACCCGGTGTAATCTTATCGCAATTACTGATGCAGACCATGGCATCAACGGTGTGCGCGTTGCACATATACTCCACACTGTCTGCAATAAGTTCTCTGGATGGCAGCGAATAAAGCATTCCTGCATGGCCCATTGCAATACCATCATCGATGGCAATGGTATTAAATTCAGCGGCAAAGCAACCGCGTTCAGCAATCTGCTTTTTAATTTTCTGTCCGATTTCATGGAGATGAACATGTCCCGGCACAAACTGGGTAAAGGAGTTGACAATAGCTATCACCGGCTTACCAAACTGCTCTTCCGTCATACCATTGGCTCGCCAGAGACTGCGAGCTCCAGCCATTTTCCTGCCTTGAGTAGTGGTGTCACTTCGTAATGGAATTGTCATAATATTTTACCCTGTCTCTGTTTCCTGATTAAAAAAAAATTTGATTTTCTTGTCTCTTTGATCACAATATACTATTAATTTATAAAGGTATGTAACCGAATCCCTTCACATCATGTATGAAGAACAAGTAGCCATTACAAAAAAACAACAGATTGATTGCCAATGCAATCTTTTTCCTGTTCACTTTTGTACTGCGCTCTGTTTTTCTTATAATCGTCACCCTCAGGGATTGTCAATTTAAACAGATCTGCATCGCCGCCGGGGGCTCCATCTACACGTTTTTCTCCCTGCCGCTTCGCATATCCGCTAAACTGGGCAAGTGCAGGATTCAGGCATAATATTTTTCCAAGGGAAGAACACATGAAACAAGCTGAAATAGAATACTGGATCACAACGATGCTCGCGGCCTACGAAAATGTTTCAGATCTGAACATTACCGTGGGGAAAACACTGCAGGTGGAATCTGCTGGTGTCTTAATGCCAGTACCAGTAACGCCTCCCATTGGTGAGCTCACCCCATTTCAAGCGGAAGTTTTTGCCCTGAATCTTATCGGCAACAACAAGCGACTCCTGAGAGACCTGGTGGAAAATGGATCCTGCGATCTTTCCTATTCGCTAAACGACAAAGTCCGGTTCAGGGTGAACATATTCACCCAGAAAGGGCGATTTTCCACAGTCCTGCGAAAACTGGAGACCACGATTCCAACCATTGATGAGATGAACTTCCCCTCCTCCTTCAAAAGCATGGCTGGTGAACTCAATGGCCTGGTTCTTTTTACGGGTGCGACAGGTAGTGGTAAAACGACATCCCTTGCTGCCCTGTTACACCACATCAATACAAAACGTGCAGCTCATATTATCACCCTGGAGGATCCCATTGAATATATTCATCCGCAAATCAAAGCGACATTCAATCAGCGGGAACTGGGAAATGACTTCGTTTCATTTCCCTCCGGTATGCGTGCAGCTCTTCGTCAGGCGCCCAAGGTAATTCTGGTGGGTGAAATGCGTGACCGTGAAACCATGGAGATTGGCCTCACTGCTGCAGAAACCGGACATCTGGTTCTTTCCACACTGCACACCATTGATGCCGGACAAACAATCAACCGTATCCTTGGCATGTTTGACCAGGATGAACAACCGCAGATCAGGAACAGACTCTCCGACACCCTCCGCTGGGTTGTCGGGCAGCGGCTCCTCCCCAAAATTGGCGGCGGTCGTATTGCTGCAATGGAAGTTCTCTGCACCAGTCTGCGCGTAAGGGATCTTATTATTAATGGTGAAGACGAAGAGAAAACATTTTACAAAATTATCCAGGCAGGATCCGCCAGACAAATGCGCACATTTGACCAGCACATTCTCGAACTCTACGAATCAGAACTTATCACCGAGCCGACCGCCATACGCTACAGCTCATTTAGAAATGAGATTATGCGTGGCCTGGATACCATCAAATCATCACGAGGCGAGGCGACATCAAGCCTTTCCGGACTGGCCATGGAAGAAGAGGAACAAAACCGCTGGTAACGAGGATCACAATGAAGATAACATGCCCTAACTGCTCTAAGACACTAAAAATCAGCGACAAAATAAGAAAAGGCCTCGAACAACTGGGGCCCGGTCGTGTCCTGAGACTGAACTGCCCGAAGTGCAAGGAGTCCATAGCCCTCGACGCGAGTCATCTTCCTGCCAACAACCAGCAGGGTGAGGTGGTCGTGGGCAGCACAATCAAACCTCCCTCCGCGCCGGATATTACCTGGCTGAAAAACGGCGTTTTCGAGGAAGAAGAGGTCGTGGAAGATATTCCTCAAACCTTAATCCTGGCCAAACCCGGTGCAGAGCGAGACAATATCTGCAAGGCGGTTGAAAATATCGGCTACCAGGCTACTTTTGTCAGGTCTGGCAAAGAGGCCATGGAAAAATTACAGTTCACCAATTACGCCAGTGTCATTTTACACGACAACTTTGAAGAAAGTGGCCTGCGCACATCGGACTTCCACCAGTTTATGCGTGACATGTCTATGCATAAACGTCGTTTTATCTTTTACATCCTCATTGGCCCCGGCTTCTCCACCCTGTATGACCTTGAAGCCCTTTCCTATTCGGCAAACCTCGTGGTAAATTCTTCTGAGATATCAGAATTACTTACTATTTTCAGAAAAGCCATCCCTCAGTACGAGAAGCTTTTCGGCGACCTTATGGCTGAAATAAATGCCTATAGTGGCTAAGGAAAACAAAAAAGAACATCGATAAAAAAAGTTTGAATTTTGAGATTTGAACCCGGCTGTGATATAATTCTCCATAGGGAAGGTTACATCCCGACAACACAAAACTGAACACCAAGGAGAAACCATGCTCACAGCTCAAGACATCATGACCCGCGATGTTGTTTCTGTCCAGAATGAAACACCCGTTGCAGACCTTGCCCGCCTCCTCACTAAAAACAATATAAGCGGCGTACCCGTTTTAGATGCTGAAGGGCATGTGATTGCAATCGTCACCGAAAGTGACCTGATCGACGGGACCAAAAAGCTGCATATCCCCACCGTCCTCACCATCCTCGACTCTTTTCTCTACCTGGAAAGCCCTGCGAAGATGGAGGTGGAAATGAAAAAAATAGCAGCCACCAAGGTGGTTGATATCTGCAGCTCCCTCATCATAACTGTTCCCCCCAACATGCCCCTCGAGGAAATCGCAACGATTATGGCGGAAAAGAATATTCACACATTACCAGTTCTGGATAACGATAAACTGGTAGGAGTTATAGGGAAAAAAGACATTATCAAAACACTGATCAACTAGCACCACTCCCATCTTTTAACATTCATTCTTTTTTTACAGGATTTGAGCAAGAAGTTCTTGTCTTTCCATTTTTCTTTTGCTATAAAGCAATGTTCATTTTGAAGGGTTACGGCTCATACCTGTAACCTTTCTTTATTTTACAGGAGGTGGTGCAGAATACCACCATACCAATAACCTTAACACCGGGTCGCAGTCAGACCACAAAAAGAGTAGAAGCCCATGACAGAGGAACTTAATCAAACACCCCAGGACAGCGACGAAGAGTTAAGCTTTGCAGAACTCTTTGAAATGGAAGAAAACAACACAGTGGTTAACGTCGGAGACGTTGCCGTCGGTACCATCATTGGTACTGTGGACGATTACGTCCTTGTGGATGTCGGAGACAAGGCAGAGAGCTACATTGCCAAATCCGAATTCCAGCTGGAAGACGATGTCGAATTCAATATAGGCGATACATTTGATGTATTCGTAGAACGCCGTAGAGATGAAGGTGGACTCCTCCTGTCACGGGACAAGGCTATTGCCATCAAAGTATGGGAAGCCATTGCCACAATTCAGGAAGCAGACGAAACCATCGAAGGAAAAATTGAGAATCGCGTTAAAGGCGGCATGTCCGTTAATATCGGCGTTCCCGCTTTCCTCCCCTATTCTCAGATTGATCTGCGACCAGTTAAAGATCTCGATGCACTCATCGGCGAATCTTTTGATTTTAAGATCCTCAAGTTCAACCGCAAGCGCAATAACGTGGTTATTTCCCGTCGTGCCATCCTCGAGGAAGCCCGCGCAGAACTTCGCGAGAAGATGCGTTCAGTTCTCGAAGAAGGTCAGATCATCAAGGGAGCAATCACCAATATCACCGATTACGGTCTCTTTATCGACATGGGCGGCATGGACGGTCTCTGTCATATCACTGATCTTTCATGGGGCCGCGTATCCCATCCTGCCAAGCTGTACAAAGTTGGCCAGGAACTGGAAGTCAAAGTCCTCAAGTATGACAAGGACAATGATCGCGTATCCCTTGGTGTTAAACAGCTGAAAGCTGATCCATGGGCAACCGTTGCCGATCGTTTCCCTGTTGGCGAAAAAGCCACGGGTACTGTTGTTTCCATCACCGATTACGGTGCATTTATTGAACTTGAAGAAGGTGTTGAAGGTCTGATCCATGTTTCCGAAATGACATGGTCCAAAAAGCCTCGTCATCCATCCAAGATCGTTACTGTTGGTGACGAAGTGGAGATCATGGTTCTCAACATCGAACCTGAAACCAAACGCATCTCCCTTGGCATGAAACAACTTCTGCCAAATCCATGGGATATGGTTACCGACAACTATCCTGTTGGTTCCGTTATTGAAGGAAAAGTTAAGAACATCACTGATTTTGGTATCTTTATCGGTATTGAAGAAGGCATTGATGGTCTTATCCACGTATCCGATCTCTCCTGGACCGAACGTATCAAGCATCCATCTGAAAAGTACTCAAAAGGCGAGACTATTCAGGCAGCTGTTCTGAAAATCGACAAAGAACACGAGCGTTTCTCCTTGGGTATCAAGCAGCTTGAGCCAGATCCATGGCAGGCGGCATACAACAACTATCCTTCCGGAACCATCATTGAAGGAAAGATCACCAACGTCACTGACTTTGGTGTGTTTGTACAGCTTGAAGAAGGAATCGAAGGACTTGTTCATGTCTCTGAGATTTCCAAAGATAAGATCAAGACCCCGGTTGGCATGTATCAGGTCGGTGATGAGCTGAAAGCCATCGTTATCAACGTATCTGCCAAAGACAGAAAGATTGGACTCTCCATCAAGACTCTTGAAGAGGAAGGTGAAGAGGGCGCTGCTGAGAATTACGCCAAGAAGAAAGAAGAGGCCGCTGCTGCTGCTCCTTCCACCTTCGGTGATCTGCTCAAGGCTGCTGCCGGAGACGGTGATGACGCCGCTGAAGCTCCTGCGGAAGCAGAGTCTTCTGAAGACGAAACTTCTGAAGAGAAGTAAATCTTCAGCCAGTCACCTGGCAAAGACAGGTTGTTTTACCTAAAGAGAATCTCTTACGGGTAAAACAACCTTTTTTTATACCTATTCATATTTTATCCACTTTACAGGTGGAAAGCTGGAATCATGTTAAAAAAAGAACTTGTTAATGAAGTTAGTAGTGAGCTGTCTCTCCATAAACAGGATGTCACTTCGGCGCTGGACATCATGCTGAAAACCATGGAAAATGCTCTGAAAGAAGAGCGTCGAATTGAGCTTAGAGGGTTTGGCAGTTTTGCTGTTCGCAAGCGTAAAGCCAGAAGCACCAAAAACCCGAAAACCGGAACAATCATGAACATTCCGGAGCGAAAGACCATTCATTTCACCATGAGTAAATCTCTAAAAGAAGCACTTATTAAAGAATAGAGACTAGAGGAAGGGCGCAACATCACCTTTACCTTCCCGTAATATAATGGGAGAATTACCGGTAAGATCAATAAGTGTCGATGGATCGGTGTACACATCACCGCCATCAATGACCAGCTCCACCCGTTTACCAAACAGCAGATCAATCTCGTACGGGTCAGCGGCGGCTGGTTCATCCTCTTCGCGGGGAAGCGAAGTATTGATTAATGGGTTTCCAAGGGTTTCCAGAAGCATTCTGCAGATAGGATTTTCCGGCACCCTGATACCCACTGTTTTTTGTTTTGTGGCCATGGCCTTTGGGACCAGTTTCGTCCCCGGGAGAACAAAGGTGTAGGGCCCCGGGAGATTGCGTTTCAACAGTCGGTAGGCAACGTTTGAGACATGGGCGTAACTACTGATATCTTTGAGATCAGAACACATAAAGGAAAAGGGCTTTCCTTTAGGCCTGCTCTTTATAAGATTTATCTTTTTTACCGCTTTCTGGTTAGAGAAATCACAACCAATCCCATAGCCCGTATCCGTGGGATAGCAGATAACAGCACCGCGGCGCAACTGGTCGACCACTTGCTGAATCAGTCTCTGCTGCGGATTATGGGGATTAATTTCCAGTAACATTGTTTCTCCTTTCTTCCAGTAAAGCACAGCTGTTCACAGAAAACAAAAGCTTAAAAATTTCTTTTGTGCTTTTTCCTGTAACTGCTAAAATAGTTTTACGTTATAATTTACTCATTTTTGTAACCATTCTCTTTAGAAACCCGACTCAGGAGCTTCCATGTTACTTGATAATATTGATATTGCACTTACTTTTGACGACCTGCTTCTCACTCCATCCGCCTCTATGGTGCTCCCCAATGAAGTCTCCCTTACCACAAAACTTACGGATAAAATCGACCTCAATGCGCCGTTGATCAGTGCAGCCATGGATTCGGTGACCGAACATCGAACGGCCATTGCCATAGCCCGTGAAGGGGGCATTGGTATCATTCACAAGAATATGTCCGTTGAGCAGCAGGCCAAAGAAGTGGAACGGGTCAAAAAATCTGAGTCCGGCATGATCATAGATCCTATCACCGTGAAAGAAACGCATTCTGTCGCTGAGGTTGAGCAGATCATGGCAAAATACAAGATTTCCGGCCTGCCAGTCTTGCGGGATGGAAAACTTGTGGGCATTGTCACCAACCGCGACCTGCGCTTTGTTTCAGACAATGACCTGAGAGTTGGCGATGTGATGACCAGTAAAAATCTGGTTACTGCTAAAGTTGGCATCGATCTTGAACATTCAAAAGCCCTGCTCCATGAGCATCGTATCGAAAAGCTGCTGGTTGTTGACGACCAGGGAGAACTCAGTGGCCTGATCACCATTAAAGATCTTGAGAAAATAAAAAAATACCCCCTCGCCGCAAAAGACGAAATGGGGCGCCTTCTGGTTGGTGCCGCACTGGGTGTTGGTACTGACATTGAAAAAAATGCACAGAAACTGATAGACGCTGGTGTGGATGTGGTCGTGGTTGATTCTGCCCATGGGCACTCCCAGGGTGTCCTCCACGCCGTTGAACGTATCAGAGCCACTTTTCCGGAACTTCAAATCATAGCGGGAAATGTTGCCACAGGTGACGGCACACTGGCACTGATAAAAGCTGGAGCAAACTGCGTAAAAGTTGGTGTTGGTCCGGGATCAATCTGCACCACACGCATCGTTGCCGGTGTCGGGGTGCCCCAGATGACAGCCATTAAAAACTGTGTGGCGGCAGGTTCAAAGCATGGCATCCCCATCATTTCCGATGGTGGCATAAAGCACTCTGGAGAACTTGCCAAAGCCATCGGTGCCGGAGCCCATTCAATAATGATCGGCTCATTATTTGCCGGAACCGACGAAACACCAGGTGAGACCTTCCTCTATCAGGGAAGAACCTACAAAGGATACCGTGGCATGGGCTCTCTTGGCGCCATGCGCAAAGGCTCATCGGATCGCTATTTCCAATCCGAAGTTTCCAGCCAGTCAAAGCTTGTACCCGAGGGCATTGAAGGAAAAGTCCCTTATCGTGGTCCCCTTACCAATGTTATTTATCAACTCCTTGGCGGGCTTCGTTCCGGAATGGGATATGTTGGTGCAGCCACCATTGAAGATTTGCGGGAAAAAGCCAATTTTGTCAGGATTTCCGCAGCCGGATTACGTGAATCCCATGTCCATGATGTTATCATCACCAAAGAAGCTCCTAATTACAGAACAGCATAAAAAAGATAAAGAGACCCTCTATGAATATCCATGAACAGAAGATATTAATCCTCGATTTCGGTTCTCAAACGACCCAGCTCATTGCCAGACGTATCCGTGAGCAGAAAGTCTACTGTGAAATCCATCCCTTTTCCAAAAATCTCAAGGCTATCAAATCGATGCAGCCTACCGGGATTATTCTTTCCGGTGGCCCCCGTTCTGTCTATGACGATGACGCACCCCATTCGGATCCGGCAATCTTCGAGCTTGGCCTTCCCATCCTTGGTATCTGCTACGGCGCACAACTGATGGTGCAGCAGCTTGGCGGCCGTGTTGAAAATGCGGATATGCGTGAATTTGGCAAAGCGGATCTCAAGGTACAATACACGGAAGGACTCTTTGCCGGGCTTGCCACAGATGGTGCCAAGCATCAGGTATGGATGAGTCATGGTGATCGCATAGAAGAAATTCCAGCGGGCTTTGAGGTCACTGCAGCAAGTGACCACTCACCGTATGCGGCACTGCGCCACAAAGAAAAACCATTTACAGCAGTGCAATTCCATCCTGAAGTCGTGCACAGTCTGATTGGTACCGATGTGCTGCGTAATTTTATTTTTGGCATCTGCAACTGTAAACCCAACTGGACCATGGCCTCCTTTATCGACTCCAACGTCAAGGCAATTCAGGAAAAGGTTGGAAAAAACAAGGTACTCTGTGCCCTGTCCGGTGGGGTGGACTCTTCCGTGACCGCAGCCATTGTCCACAAGGCAATCGGAGACCAGCTCACCTGTATTTATGTAAATAATGGTCTTATGCGCATAGGAGAAAGCGAGGCGATTCTTCGCTTTTTCCGGGACAAAACCCAGCTCCACGTCATCGATGTGAACGCCACCGATTTTTTTCTTTCAGAACTTGACGGAGTGCTGGATCCTGAAGTCAAACGGAAACGTATCGGCCTTGGCTTTATTAAAATATTTGAAGAAGAGGCCACAAAGCTTGGCGAGGTCAACTACCTTGCCCAGGGAACTCTTTACCCCGATGTTATCGAGTCCGTATCTTTTATGGGAGAAGCACCCATAAAATCTCACCACAATGTTGGTGGGCTGCCGGAAGTTATGAAGCTTGACCTAATCGAACCCCTGCGCGAGCTCTTCAAAGATGAGGTTCGGCTCCTGGGGCTCGAACTTGGACTTCCGGAAGAGGCCATTTACAGACAGCCATTTCCCGGTCCCGGCCTTGGAATCCGCATCATGGGCGAAGTCAATGAAGAAAGACTCGACATCCTGCGTAAAGCCGATGTCATTGTCCTGGAAGAGATGAAGAAGAGTGGCTGGTATCGAAAAGTATGGCAATCCTTTGCAGTACTGCTCCCCATCCAGACCGTTGGCGTTATGGGTGACAACCGTACCTATGAAAATGTTATTGCCATACGCTCCGTGGACTCCAAAGATGCCATGACCGCAGACTGGTCAAGACTGCCATACGATCTGCTGGGAATCATTTCAAACCGTATTATCAATGAAGTGCGTGGTGTAAACCGGGTTGTTTTTGATATCTCATCCAAACCACCTGCAACCATTGAGTGGGAATAAAGCACTCAGTATCGAACCCAGACTCTGATACAGCGAGTAGCTTAAACACCGAATGGCAACATTCGGTGTTCCCTCCCCCTCCATTTTATCTCCAGATAAGCAAGTCATAACTCCTCCTGCCACCTCCACACAAGGTGTTCTCCGGCAAGGAAGAATATTTGCTTTCTTTCATCTGATTGTGTACAGATAATTATTATAACCACTATTCTTCGTAAGGATTTTTCCTATAATGCAATCCAATACACTCTACATTGCTTCCCTGGAGCCCTATGCCGGAAAACTCATCGTCACCATGGGGATTATGGAGTTTCTCACCCGCTCCATGGGAAACGTTGCTTTCTTCCGCCCGGTTATTGATACAGATAGACATGAACAAGACGCAGACATTGAGCTTATCAGAGGGCGCTACTGCCCCTCAATGGACTATGAAGAGTGTTTTGGTTTTCAGGCAACAGAAGTAAAATCCTTTGTGGCGGAAGATCGCTTTAAATTCTTCCTCGAAGAACTGCTCAAACGTCTCAGTTCCCTGAAGAAAAAATATGACTTTGTCCTTTGCGAGGGATTAAACTCCAACGCCTTTCTCTCCGCCTTTGATATGGACATCAATATGGAGATTGCCAAGAATCTTGGTTGCCCCTTTGTGGGAGTTATCAGCGGCATGAACCAGGCCCCTCGTGACATCGCCAGCGAAATAAAGATCACGAGCGATGCCATCAAGGAAGCAGGCTGCTTCCATTATGCCACCTTTGTTAATCGCATGGCCGAGGATACCCTGGGCGTGCTGGAGGTAGAACTGGACGAACCTGACGATGAAAACAGCGTACCCATTTTTCTTATTCCCGAAAACTCCGAACTGGACAAACCGTCCATTGGAGACATCGGTGACAATCTGAACTGCACAAATGTACTGGAACGAGCTGAAGGTATGGATCGTATCGTCAAGCAGTTCAAAATTGCAGCCATGACCATGGAGCATTTCCTGGATCATGTGGAGGACGGTGACCTGATAATCGTACCAGGCGACCGGGATGATATTATTCTGGCCTCACTCTCCACTCTGTTTTGTTCCAACTATCCAAATATTGCAGGTATTCTGCTCTCCGGCGGGTTTATTCCGGGGCCAAACACCATGCGCCTGCTCAGCGGCAGGGATAGCAGTGTCCCTATACTGAGCGTACAAACGGATACCTACACCACAACAACTGATGCTGCTGCCGTCCCGGCTATCATCAGTCCCGGGGATGATCGTAAGATTGCCCTGGCACTGGGACTTTTTGAAACCCATGTGGACGGGGAACGCCTCAAACAACTGGCAGAACTCTCCAGGACATCGGAGACCATGACTCCTGTCATGTTTGAATATGGTTTATTTGAAAGAGCACGAACGGATAAAAAACACATTGTCCTGCCGGAAGCAACGGATGAACGTATCCTGCGGGCAACGGAGATTCTGCTGCGACGGGATGTGGTGGATATTACTTTACTGGGGAACCCGGATGAAATTTCTACCCGGGCCGCCGCCCTTGGCCTGGATCTCAGTGGTGCCTCTCTGATTGACCCTGCAAAATCTTCACTCACCGAAGAATTTGCCCAAACCTTTTACGAACTGCGAAAACACAAAAACATGACCCTCGACGGAGCACGGGACGCCATGTCCAGCCCGTCAGCCTATTTTGGTACAATGATGGTCTACGCAGGCAAGGCTGATGGTATGGTTTCCGGCGCCATACACACCACAGCCAATACCATTCGTCCAGCCCTGCAGATCATTAAAACCACCCCCGGAATATCGGTCGTTTCCTCTGTTTTTCTCATGTGTCTTGATACCCGCGTGCTGGTGTATGGCGACTGTGCCGTTAATCCCGATCCAAATTCGGAGCAACTTGCAGAAATAGCCATTTCATCAGCCGACACGGCCAGAACATTTGGTATCGATCCCAAGGTTGCCATGCTCTCTTATTCCTCCGGGGCATCAGGAACCGGGGCGGATGTAGAAAAAGTCCGGGAAGGAACCCGCATTGCCAAAGAGAAGCGACCAGATCTGCTGATTGAAGGTCCAATCCAGTACGACGCAGCCATTGAACCAAGTGTTGCCAGAACAAAGATGCCGGACAGTCCCGTGGCAGGACGTGCCACTGTTTTTATTTTCCCGGATCTCAACACCGGAAACAATACCTATAAAGCCGTACAGCGTTCTTCTGGTGCCGTTGCCATTGGCCCGGTTCTGCAGGGCTTGAAAAAACCGGTGAACGATCTCAGTCGTGGTTGCCTGGTGACTGACATTATCAACACTGTGGCCATTACCGCCATCCAGGCACAATCCATTCAACAATAGCACGAGATTCTTACTCCTTTACAAAAAAAGTTCAACAAAGTCTGCCACATTTACCACATCTCATCGTGAAGTCGGCAGGCCATCAGTCAGGAAAAATTATGACACTGAAAACAGGAATATATGTAGATGCCGAGAACATACGACTCTGCGGCGGATACGGGATGCGCTATGATATCCTTGTGGATCTGGCAAACCTGGGAAATTCAACACTCTTGCGTGCCAACTGCTATCTCGCTGAAAATGGTGAACGCACCAGGGAAGACCGCGACTATCGCCAGAAACTCTACCGCTACCACGACATTCTGCGCCAGTGCGGCTTTAAGGTAATCAAAAAATTTGTAAAACACTTTGTGGATGATGAAGGTATTCTGACCACTAAGGCCAATGCGGACATGGATCTTGCCATCGATGCACTGCTGCAGGCCAGAAACCTTGACAAGGTTATCCTCCTCACCGGTGACGGTGATTTTATCCGGCTCGTGCAGGCCTTGCAGAATATGGGCTGCCGCGTGGAAGTCATTGCCTTTAATAATGTGAGCGGAGAGCTCAAAGAAGAGGTGGACAGCTTTCTTTCAGGCTTTCTTATTCCAGGCCTGCTGCCCATTCAGAATGACGGTGGCCCCTGGTACCGTGGATTTCCAATCAACTATAATGCTGACCGTGGATTTGGCTTTATGCGTTACTATCGTATGACTGCAAATGGCCTTGAAACAGAAAGCGTCTTCTTTCACTGCTCTCAATCAAGTGTCAGTTCAGATACTCTCTTTCTTGACTCCAACAATATATTTGAATTCAAGATTATCGCAAATTCTGACAACAGCAATAAAACAGAAGCCCGGGAAATCACTTCCATCGATGAAATCCAACCCTGAGTTATTCACAGAAATAACAATTTACAATGTTCAGCCTCAGATTGTAACAGGTACTGTACCGATGTATTAAGTAAGTGACAGAAGAAATTTTGCCCCTACTTTCAATGGTACAATGAGAAAAACACTTCACAATTGGTGAAGAAACGTCACAAATGCAAGGCATCCAGAACAATTTATGTCGCTAAAATATCATATTGTCTTTTCATTCTTCCTCTTTCTCCTTTTCCCTCCCCTACAAGCCGTTATCCCGACAGAAGCATTTGCTGATGAAGTAACTAAGGGTTTCCAGGCTATGGAACATGACACCAGGCTTGTAAACAGCGCACAGTTACTCACCCCCTTGCAAACAACTGCCCAGGAGATCAAGGTTATTGTCAGTATTGATGACTCGATCCAGCCCCAGACACTGGTTACAGCAAAATCAAAAGGGAAAAATTTTCGTAAAGGAAATACCGCCTACAACCTGCAAGACCAAAGAATTACACGATTACTGCGAGAGACAGTTGCAAACAGGCTTTCTATTTTTCTCAGCAAAACTACCAGTCCAAATATCCGAATCAAAAAAACATTTACCTATACATCTGCTTTTGCAGCCACAGTAAACGCTGAAGGATTGAAAGAACTGTTATCACAACCTGATGTTCTCTCAATCAGCGAAGACATCCCCCTCAAAGCACATACCAGCCAGGGTCTTTCACTAATGAACAGCCTGCCATCCAGAAACATCTATGATGGAAGCGGAATTGCAATAGCCATCGTTGACACCGGGATTGACTCATCCCATCCGGGCCTTGGTGGAAGTGGAACATTTCCCAACAGCAAAGTCATAGGCGGTTATGACTTTGGTGATAATGATGCTGATCCCCGTCCAGACTTAGACAGCGGCGAGGCACACGGAACAGCATGTGCAGGGATAGCCGCTGGAGATATTGACGCAACAGGTGATTATATTGGCGGTGTTGCTCCGGGTGCAAAACTCTATTCCTTAAAAATTACTGAAGGAGACGGTGGCACAGCCTATGCTTCATCTCTGATAGCCGCCTGGGAATGGTGTCTGACCCACCAGTATGATGATCCAGACAACCCCATTTTGATAATCAGCACAAGCTTTGGTGGTGGGAGATACTTCTCTGCATGTGACGATGAAGTACCAGGCCTGAGCCAGACAGTAAGTAATGCAGTGTCTGCCGGTATCAGCATATTTGTCTCCTCTGGAAATGAAGGATACTGCGACTCGCTGGCATGGCCTGCCTGTGTTTCACATGTGAATGCCGTGGGAGCTGTGTATGATTCTGCATTTGGCGACTACTATCCCTGCATTCCCTCAGCTTCCTGCGCAGAGAAAGTGTTCACCACCGGTTGTGGTGATTACAGCTATTATGCAGTGGATTCCACCGCAGCAGATCACGTTGCTTCCTACTCAAACAGTGCCTCATTCTTAACACTCTTTGCGCCATCAAATATGGCACACACCACTGATATCACAGGGACAGGAGGCTATAGCAGTAATGATTACATCAGTAATTTCGGAGGAACATCTGCATCATGCCCTTATGCTGCAGGAGCTGCTGCTGTTTTACAACATGCTGCCAAGACAACTACAGGTACGTATTTGCAACCTGGCCAACTACAGGACTATCTCATACAGTACGGAGATTCAGTGACCGACACCAAAGTTGCGATCACAAAGTCCAGGATTAATCTTGATAACGCTGTCAGCCAGTTACCAACGGGTACCACATATACAATTACTGCTTCCGCGGAATCAAATGGTGTTATTACTCCTTCAGATGTGATAATCGTAGCCGAAACCAGTGATCAGACTTTCACCATAACAGCTGCCCCTGGCTACCAGATTAAAGATGTCAAAGTTGATAACAGTTCAATTGGAGCGGTGAGCTTTTATACATTTTATTCCCTGACTGACAACCACAACATCAGTGCCAGTTTTGAGTTACTACCAGCAAAACCTTTTTCCTGGCTTCTCATCATTCAGGCTATTATTTCATCTCAGCATCGATAATTTTCCAAGGTCTCCTTCGTGTTTCTATTCATTCCCATTTCATTCGATGGTCAAACATTTCGGGTGACGCTTTCAACAATGACCTCAACTGTACTGAGGCTGACTGCTGACAATCCGGATAAAATTATCAACCAGCATGAAATTTTTTCATCTCTTCAACCTGATTGGGAAAAAATATCCAGTTACTGTCCACAAGTTTCTTCAGGGCAGGTAGGGCTGCCGGATCAGCGATGGAGCCCAGAACCAGGATGATTCTGCTGTTTTGTTCAATTGACATTCACCCCAGGCAACGATAATTAAACAACTCAACTAGATCGGGAACTAATGCAGCAGTTTTATACTCCGCAGCAAGGGCCATGGCTACAGCGTCAACTGTTTCATCAGAAGAATGCAGCATATCCCGCAAATATTGAACCGCGTCCTGATCTTGCACAGAGAGCAATATTTTCAGGGCCGACATTCGGACGGATTCATCGTGATGTGTCATCACAGGTCGCAACAATGGTGCAGCACCACCCACTCCCAGATCTTTAACAATAGCGAGAAAGAGTAATACCTTATCACGCTTCTCCCCGGAAAGCCGGCGAAGGATCTCAGCCAAAGCCTCCACCCGGTAATTCCAGAAATATTCGTCCACCTTCCTTTTTATCTGCTCACCTTTCTCCTCACAGTAAAAATCAAGCAGTTCAGATACAGCCTTGGCTCCCCTGGCAATAAGTGCCTGGACTGCAAGGTCTTTATCCTTTCCTGATGCCTCAGGAAGAAGAGTGGCAATTGATTCAAGATATTCCCTCCCCTCAATCCTGCCCAGACAATCTCCAGCACCCCCCTGCATAACAGGAGAGGAATGGTTTTCGACATGCCTGGACAGCATGCTAGAAATTGGTTCTATAAGAGCAAAATTTCCTACTGCCGGTAACTCCAGTGCCATGTCTATAAGCTTTTGCCCATACCTGGCATACTCCTCCTCGTCTTCTGTTTCCTCCATCAGCGCCAGGATAAGACACGTTACCTGATTGACCAGATAGTGTTCATCCATGCTCTTCTCCTGCTCTTTAAGAGAAAAACCAATTGGTGGCTCTAAATGGGTTTGGCTCTGACCAAGTGCTTGCAGCAGAGCACCGTATTCCGGTACCACATAGTTTTCACACTGCTCCCTAGCCATCAATGTCCTGACTTCACGAGAGGCTGGGGACGAGGCAGAAGCACTGTCTCCAGTGAGCTCACTCCCAGAGAACCCCTGGATAAGCGCAAGAAGTCCCGGTGAGATTTCCCGACCGGCATCATTGGCGACATCCAGCATCTCTAAAACAAGGGTTGAAGAAAAGGCCGACAACAGTTTCGCATTGCTTTTTTTGTCCTGATTTCCCTGGCATTTATCCAGAGTCGTCGCCAGGAACTGTTTACGAAGGGCAGGGTTCAACTCATCAAGCATACTTACCACCATGGATATCTCTTCTGCATCCAGGGAACCAGAGTCAACAGATCTCCTACCTACTGGATTAACATCTTTCTTTCCACTCCAGTCATCAACCGGACTCAATATTCCATCCAACATTACCCGGTAATTTCGAAGATTGGCATCGATAGCAAGTCCATTTTCATTAATAAAGCGAGCCAGCTGAACCGGATCCACTGCAATATCTCCCTGGCTGACACCAGTCCTTCCCTCACCGTCATCATCACCCTCTCTGCCGCTGAACCCTCCACGCAATAAACGTCTGGTAAATGCCAGCCACAGATTCCCTCTGCGTCCCTTTCTAACTGTTACCCCTTGTTACATCTTTTCCATCCTTGCCATCCTGAGAAGAGAGCTGAAATAAATGATAATCGATAGTCAGCAGTTCAATATGGCTCCCCCCGCGAGAAATCAGTTCTTGCTGTATACCTTCCTCACCCGCAGCAACCTCAGAGATATCGCATAAAAGTTGAAAAAAACAAATGAGTGACTTCCTGACGAGACCTTTGTGAAAGGTAAGGGAAGCAATACCATGCCGACTCAATGCCCTGGCAAAACTGGTCACAGCCTGAATACCAGGGCCAACCGGCACCTCATTGTGAATCAAAATATCTTTTGCAACACCAAAGACGAGAGGATCCTGATCCTTTAAGTCCGTAACCAGAGCCTTATAGACCTGTTCTATGCTACGTTTCACCTGCTGGTGATTGAGAGGATAAAGCCGAATATTTTTCAGGGTAATAGAACAACTGGAAAGCAGAGGAATGTATCGGTCATTTACACACGCCTCATGAAGAGAAGCATCTGCAGAACTGTCGGATAGGGATAATGGTTTGTTTTTCCTATTAATTGTATCGCTCATTTTGTAGACCGATTTTGTTGTAACTCTCACTCAGAAAAACCTGCGAAGACCTATTTCATTCGTTTACAGCATTCATCGTTGATTCTAAGTGACAAGTAGTCTCTTTCAAGCTGCCAGATGTGCCCAAAAGAAACAATATACCATCACCCTTCTCCTTAACAATTATAAAAGGTTATCAAAATTAGCAGCTGAAAGTCAATGCCATTTTAGCCACACAGAGAATCATAACTTCAAAAAAATGCCATACCCTTCTTCCTCAACTTTTGCTCCCTACACAAAACATTTCCTCAAGCAACAAACCACAAAATGTGGTATAAATTCTCCAATTGAGATCAATTCCCACTTTTTATTTTTGGACGAGACTAAAAACTTCAGCTACTTACCACCAGGAACGATATGATGAAAAACAAATTCACTTTGTATCTTGTCTTATTAACTCTTAGCGTCTCTTTCCATTCTCCTCTTGATGCAGCAATAACGACCACGTTAGCTACCACAGGAGAAGATATAGTTTGGTCAATCCAAGGAATACCTGACAGCAAAATCCAATTCCTCAACCACGACTCAAGTGCAGATATTTATTACTATCGTGCACCGTTAAGGATGGGTGTAACCACTCAAATAGATGTGGACATTCCTGAGGCTACGCCCCTCCCAGGCAGTGGATCACAACGGCGACTGCGAGTAAGTATTCCTGATGCCGGGACTCGATGGGTTGCTCAAAAAGAATGGTTTGCCAGCGATGGTACACCTGCACCAACAACGGTAGAACTGAAGCATCGCTCTAAATTCAGCCCTTACCAGAGAAATCCTGCCTATCCAGACTCTCGTTTTCAGCCAGATAAAAATATAATGATTGAAGATGCCACTTTTTCCATTGATACAGGGATGCGAATGAGTCATATTTTTATCCTCCCTGAAGCACTTATTGGATTGGACAATTCGTTAAATAATGGATTGCCCATATATGCTAAAACAGAACCAGACTCTAAAACAAAAAAACCTTATGGCTGCAATGGCTGCTCCGAGATGGGCCTACCGGGATACAGAGTTAATATGGCCAACCTCATGCCAGTTATCCAGGACACTCTATTCCAATGGGGAGGTCGTGGCCCTTCGGTGTCCCTTGCCTTAACCTGGAATGCGAGACAGGCCGAGGGACATACTAATTTTGGTACTGGCTGGCGTTTTTCCTATGATAGTTGGCTGAAAGAGACGGCCGAAGGCGTTATTATCGAACAGGATAATGGTGGACAACTTCATTTCAACATTCCACTCACTGCAAATAATAACATCACCTATATTCCTCCTGTCGTTAATGGCGACAGAGAAATAATAGTTGAATATACGCCACCAGCAGTTGTCCCTTCTTACAAACCGGAATGGGATGGTGAATTTACACCTGATCGCTCTGGGTATCGTTTAAAAAAGAACACTGAAGGTGATCCATTAATACGTACATTTACCCTGAGCCCTCCTGACCAGAAGTTGTCGTATATTTTCCAGGGGCCCTCTGGAACGACAGATCTGATTCCACTTATCGCCATCGAAGACTGGAACGGCAATCGCGTTCAAATCACTCGAAACGCTGCTGACGCAATCACTCAGATTACCGATGCCGTTGGCCGTTCAGCGACACTCAGCTATAACCCAACAGGTCAATGTACCTCTCTCACTATTCCGGGCGGGCAACAGCTCTCTTTCAACTTCAGTGGCTCCGAGCTGATTCAAACTGTCGATTTAATATCGAATAAGAGCGATTATACATATAATGGCGATAAATATATTACAGAGATGAACACAGAGGGACGATCCTGGCTATTCGACTGGACAACCACCGAAAACATTACTCACCTCAGTTCTGTGACCAACCCCAGCAAAAAAAGCACACAGTACGCAATCTCTATATTTGACTTTGCTCACAGGCAGACAAGAATTACTGATGCGACCGGTCGTTCCTTCACTTACAACTATTCCAATGGAATTTATCGATCAAACACTCGCCAACAATCCCCAACCATTGTTTATGATGCTACGGGGCGTCCGTCTGCTGTCTATAAACAAAGTTCAACCAGAGACCCACGAACATTTGAATATGACGATGATGGTAACCTGACCCGTTTTACAGAATATGATACAGGGGTACATACCTACACATATAACGAGAAAGGCCAGGTAACTCAATATACTGACGCCCTCGACAATATCTGGCTCACAGAATTCGATGCCTTTGGTAATGAAACCCGTAATCAATCACCTGCTGGTCGGGTGCAACAGAATGAGTACGATGCTTTTGGCCAGCACATCCAATCAACAGATCCAATGGGAAATAGTATACAATGGACATATGATTCTTTTGGAAATGTACAAACCAGCACTAATGCGGAAGGTGCCGCCACAACTTACAGCTACGACAGTAACGGCTTCGAATTAACCAATGTGACAAACGCCCTTGGACAAACAACTTCTTTTTCCTACGATGCCAATCGCAGACCGATACGCACGACCTATCCTGACGGGACATATAAAGAAACATTGTATGACTGCTGTGCAGCCATTGGTGTTCGCAATGAAAATGGTGACATTCGCACACTAACCAGATCCCCTTCTCTAAAAGTTCTCACAGAATCAGACTACCTTGGGAATACTGTAAGCAATACATACGATGCTTCCGGACGACAGACGAAATCTGTTGATCCAGAAGGAAGGGCTACCATTTCATCCTATAATAGTCTCGGTCAGATATCCTCTGTCCAGAATGCAATAGGTGACACGGTGACGTGGATTTACCAATCTAATGGCAACCAGTTATATTCTCACACGCTTTCCCAGGAGCCTTTAGCGGAAATACGAACACATATGCAGTGGTGGGGGGGGCTAACACGCGCAAATAATATGGCAACAGGGCTGGATAAAATGGGGCGTTTAAATCGAATCATGCCTTTTTTCGATTATGAACGAATTCTTGACTTCAGTCGTGATGCTGATGGCTTACTAACAGAAAAATCATCTAACATCAATTCTACTGTTACATCTCTAGCCACCTTTACCCGCGATGCAAACGGATCATTAACTTCTACTACCCATCCCCTTGGCACTGACACATATCAACGCAATGGCCGAAAACAGGTGACCCGAAAAACTTGGTACGATACGAAGATCGCAGATTTTAATTATGGTATTACTGGTCGGCTTGCATCACTGGAATATCCAGATGGTTCCCTGGCTGTTTACACATATGATAGCAGGGGACGTACCACCAATATTGCATGGAAAGGACAAACATTGCAAACCCAATACGACGGAGTCGGTAATATAATTCGGGAAACCCGTTCAAACGGTATTACGAGTGATGTCAGCAGTGATAAAAATAGCAGGCCCATAAGAATTCATCATCATACTGCAACAGGGTCACTCTTTGATTTACAATGCAGCAGAAATGCAAACGGCTTAATCACCACTTGTAGCAAGAGTGGGACAGCAAGCAGTTGGACGCCAATCCTCACCGCAGAAAACACCAACACACAGTACAAATATGATCATTCTTTTACCATAGACACACGTAATGGCCAATCAGCCTCAACTGATGTAAACGGCAATCAGACAACAATCCCGGGATCACGAGGATTTACAGGTACTTTTGATTTCCAGAATCTACTCATCTCCTGGGACGCAAATACCATTAGTAATACAGCTATATATGATGGGCAAAACAGACTGATTCAATGGACCAGAGGAAGTGTAATACGAAAATTCCATTATGACAGCCAGGACAGACTTCTCTTTGAAACTGATGAGAACGATACAATAACAGCTATGTGGCTGTATCGTGGGAAACAGATCGTGGCCATGACCGATAACAACGGGCTATATTTTTATCATAATGATCTGAGCGCCAATGTGACTTTTCTATCAGACGAAGCAGGGGAAATTGTAGCCACATATCGCTACTTACCTTTTGGACTACAAACAGAATCTGTAAGCACCGTCCGAAACCCTTTTACTTTTGTTGGCTCATATGGCGTCCTGGATTTAGGTGACAGCTTATATTATATGCGTAGTCGGACATATGATGCCATGACCCAGGCTTTTCTTTCCAATGATCCTTTAGGGATGGGGGTCACCACGAACGCAAGAGAGTATGCGAATAATAATCCAATCAATTGGATGGATCCCGACGGACGTTCAAGTTGCCAGGCCGGTTATTCACTTGATGGTGTTGCAGAATCATATCAATTCTCTGCAGATCAGACAGGGGAGCCATATGTCAAAAAACCGTATTATAGCAGACGGCCACAAAGTGGCCAATGGTCTGCAGACAGTATGAAATGTGCAACAACAACGTTAGCGAATGTTGCCGGCGCAAATAAAGCATATGGCAGTTCAGCTGGTGCCTATCAGATTGCGAATAAATTACGCCAGGGAAACTATGTTGATGCCGCATTTGATGCGGGAGCAAGCGCGATAGGGAAGGCCCATCCTATCGCTGGTGCTATGACTATGTTTATGGGGGCAAACCAATGCGGCGAGAAAGATGATGCAGCGGAGGCCGCACTGATACAAAAATTCAAAAATGACCCCAATAGCTATTACAATAAGCATAGCAAAAAGTCTCCCTCATATGGTGATTTCACAATTCCACCATTTACTTTAGACGACTAAGGGCATGTAAAGAAATAACATGGCCAATTTGCATCTTGTATTCGTGTCATCTTTAAATGTTGTTCAATCGGAAAGTCCTCAACGTAGCCAGCTACGCCTGCGGCTTTCCTTAATCACAACATTTAAATACAACACAAACCCAAGCGAAATTTCAGCCATGTTATTTCCTTACAAGCCCTAACTGCCGTATTCGAGAACAATTATGACAAATATGAAAAAAATACCCCTTTTTGTTTTTATGCTATCCCTACTCTTTCTTCACAGCCTGCTCTATGCTGCTGACGAAACAGTGAATTATGCATACGACACCCTCAATCGCCTTACCAGCGTAGAATATGTTGGAAAAGGATCAATTCACTACAGTTATGATAAAGCTGGAGATATTACAAACCTGACAATTCTTGTTACGAACAGTCCTATCGTAGATACGGACCTAGACGGTATTGACGATAACTGGGAAGAATTATACTTTGGAAATATTACAACAATTTCTGCCATAACTGATTTTGACGGTGATGGGTATTCAGATTTGTGGGAATATCTCAACTGGAAAGAAGGTGTTTTAGATAACAGCAAACAGGTGTTTGATCCAGCCGTAAAAAACACGGCTAATACTCGAGGTTATGATGACAAAGGAGGTTCTTTCTTTCTGATGGTACTCCCTGCGATCCTCAATAGCTCTAGAAAGTAAACGCACCCACACAAAAACAGGCAGTTACCTCTAAACCGAAAACAACTATCATTGACAAATGCGGTAGCTCCCGACTATGCTGGCTAATTGAAAATATTTTCTTTAGCAACCCAAACTCTTGGGAGAAAACAAGAATATGTCCATTCCATTCATTGCAAAACCTGGCAGAGGAATAACCTTTTCTCTCTGTTTATTTTTTCTTTTTTCTATCCTTGCAGTGCCAGCAGTATATGCAAACGAGTATAATTTTCCAGGTGGGGTAAAAGAGCCAGACGAGAAAACAAGACTCTGGGCCGAAAAGAATATAACCCGAATATCATCTGAGACAACAATCCAGTCCCACGATGTTCCTGTTTTGCAACCTCATGCCAGCATCCCGTCTCGAGTGATTAACATAGAGTACCTTCCAAAAGTCGGCAGACAGGTACATGGAGCATGTACAGCCTGGGCAACAACCTATTATCATAAAACATGGCAGGAAGCTAAAGAACATAACTGGGTCCGTCCTGACCCGGCCATTACCCCTGAGCGTGTCATGAGTCCAGCGTTTACCTATAATCTTTCCAATGGTGGGGTCGACGAAGGTTCTTCCTTTGAAATGAACTATGGCTATCTGGAAAAATATGGTGCTGTGGGGTGTGATGTTATGGATGCCAACGCATCGCCGGGTTGGATACCCAGCAGTGAACAGATCATCAGCGCCTTTCCGTATCGCGCCCAAGAACTTTTCCAGATAAATTTATACACCGCTGCTGAGCTCCAGTTGTTAAAAGAGCATCTGGCGAGCGGAGATCTGGCAACCACATCTTTAACCATATACAGCAATTTTCACTCCTATCCTGCTGGAGAAGGAATTGACAGTGAGGTCTATTATAAAATTTCCGGCAATGCTTATACAGACTGGTGTAACGTTCCTCCTTGTCCGGCCCTCCATGCTCTCGCTATAATTGGATATGACGACAACAAAACCTATACCGACAATGAAGGTGTGGTCCATACAGGTGCTGTATTGCTGGTTAATTCCTGGGGTAATGGATGGGGACTTTACCTAGAGGAAGCTGAGGAAGGTGGGTTTATCTGGGTGGGCTACGATTTTTTGCTGGCTCTGAAACATAACGTGTATTGGATGAGTGACAGAATCGGATATGTGCCAACGCTGATTGGCACATATGAGCTGTTTCATCCACGACAGGGGGAGTTAAGCATAGACTTACTTGCTGGAGACAAGGACGCTCCTGACTGGAGCATGGACGTATCTCTCTTGCTCAATGATATACCACGCAGCATAAACCAAACCATTGCTTTTGATGCCACGGATTATGCATCTTTAATAAACTATAGCTGGTGGCTCAGAGTGCGCGATATGGACATCCCAGGGTTATGGAGTCCTCCGGAAACCGGAGCCATTAGCAGTTTTACTATTAAACGCTTAGATGGGAAGATTTGGGAGGCAGAAGATGTTCCCATGGACACAGTGGATTTTAATGCCAGTGATCCCGCAACATCTTACAGTTATCTGAATATTGCCCTTGTCCAACCCAGTGAAACTGATTTTGATGATATGTCTCCTGCCTCTTCGTCACATGTCTGGGCAGATTTAGACAGAGATACAGACATGGATTTGCTGTTTTTTGAAAATAGTGGCGAATGTCGCATCTTGATGAACAATGGTAATGGTAATTTGCAGGAAGTGGGGTGTACGCTCCCAGAACTCGGAGGGGTTGATATCGCTATTGCAGATGTTAATGGTGATGGGCTTGCAGATATTACCTGTAATGGATACAACGACGGTACCCCCGGAACATGGATTTACTTCAATGCAGGCAACTTTATATTCTATGATAGTGGAATTGAATTGCCCCCTTCTTATGGCACCTTGCAGTGGCTTGATTATAACCGCGATACACGCCTGGACCTCTCTTTAAATATCAAAAGTGATACTGGAGATGCGGTTGATGTCTTGCTCCAAAACGTTGACGGCAGTTTCCAGCGTGCAGAACTTGGCTTGCCTGGAGCCAAGCATTTTGGCTGGACAGATTACAACAGGGATGGAATGGATGATATTGCTGTGGGGAGGCAACTCTATTACCAGAGCAACAACACCCTCACTCCTGCTCAATCAATCTCGCAGTCTGGCTTTGATAGTTGGATTGACGTGGACAACGATGGATGGATGGACCTGGCCATGACCGGACAAAACAATTCAAGTGGTGTCATTTGGCGCAACAATCAGGATGGCACCTTTTCAAAATTTGTTTCTATTACCGATGATTATTTTATGGGGGGAGGGACCTGGGGCGACTTGGATAATGACGGATTGTCAGACTATGCTGTATGGGCAGATTATCTAACGGATGCAGGTGTCGCCGATATTAATGTCAAAACACAGGTCTGGAGAAATCGCGGTAATAGTCCTTTTCAGAATTTGGGTTTTGATTTCACCCCTGTTTCTTTACTTTACCAAAATGAAAAGTTCCCCCGTGTCCAGTGGGTTGACTATGACGGTGACTTCGATCTTGATTTGTCCATAGCCGGACCTGGCTATAGAGATGACGGCTTCCTAAGAAAATTTTCTCTATATGATAACAAAACAGCCCAGGTTGAAGGGCTGGACAAGCCCAACACTCCACCGCAACCTCCGACTATCCTGAACTCAGAACTTTTGCAAGACGGCTCTATTGTTCTCAGTTGGAATAGTGGATCAGATGCAGAAACAAGTTCTACAGGCCTCCATTACAATTTACGTATAGGCAGAAATCCGGAAACAGGTGATATCCTTCCCCAGGATTTTAATGCCCCAGGAACAGGACATCTGTTCCGTCCAACCCTTACCGACAATCAACTGGGAGTGAAATTCAAATCCGTCCCAGCTGCTGCTTTTTATTGGAGTGTACAATCCGTTGATACTGGCTACGCCAGATCAGACTGGACAGAACCGCAGATTTTTTCCATGCCCGGTGTTTCCCTACCTGGTGACTTGAATGATGATAACAAGATAGATGTCGCTGATATTATCAAAGTCGCGAGAATGGCACAAGGCTTGGAAACACCTCAACCTGCTGTTGCTGACCGTAACGGCGATGCACAAGTTGACTCCCGTGACGTTGCTTTGCTGGAAAACGTCCTGCTGGGAATAAACAGCAGTGGGCAAAACATAATAGCTGAGCAAAGTATTGGCCCTGCTGGGGGTACGCTAAGTGCGCAGGATTTTCTCCTGACAGTTCCTGCAGGTGCCTTTAGCGAACTGACCGATTTATCATTGCAAGCCCGTGAAACTGACAGACCTTTTGGGGATGACCAGTTAGCTGCCATGTTTAGCATTAATGGGCTGCCAGAGACGCTATATAAATCACTCACTATTCGCTTACATGCCGAAGAATCGCCTAGCAAAGATGTATATGTAGTCACTGGTGGGAACGTTCTTCCAAAGGGAAGCACCACAATAGTACGTTCACACGTACAACAGCCCACGAAAAACCTGGGAAATGACTGGTATGAGGTTACGATTTCTGCTAGCAATACAGAACTATCGGCACAACAAGTAAGCATGTCGAATAGTATCCAGGCAATGGAGGACAGCAGTACAATAACACCAGTCCAGGTGGGTACTGAAGTTACCCTGACCCAAGGTTGGTGGACAATATATGATAGCCCACATTTTCGTTTTTATGTGGCACGGAATAAGCTGACGTCTGCCCAACTCAGTGAGTTGGGTGGAGCGTTTGAAGATGCTTATACAACCCTTACCTCTCCGCCCTATTCATTTAAGTGCGCATTTGCCCCAGGTAACAACAACAGATTGCCAGTATATGTCAAGTCTCTCAAACCTGGAAAATACGGCGAGCAAATCAGCGGCAAATTCAGCGACCTGGCAGGATACATTGAAATCAATATAGATAAGATATCTGAAGTGCGGGAGATGCGACAAAGTGCTATGCACGAATTTTTTCACTATATTCAGGATCAATATAATCCTGAATCGGGATTGATAAAAAGTATATATGGATCCACCTTTATAATGCTTGCAGAAGCCTCTTCTGTCTGGTCTGAAGAACTCTCTGATAACCCGGTACTTCCGTCAAAAGTCTTTTCTGAAAATGTCTGGGAATCCGTGGTGGCAGGTGTGCACGCAGGTACTATCGGTACAAGCTCTCTTAGAGCAGCAAAAGGCTACGGAAATGCTGGATTGATAAAATATCTGGTGGATCAACCCACCGGTTTCAGTATTCGTCGCCTCTGGGAAGATATTGCCCTGGGAATGGATGCTCTTCCAGCCCTTTTCCTGCAAACGCCAAACGTTTCTGCCTGGTGGGGTGATTATGCCTCGAAACTGACAACCGGGAAGCTCTATCCCCTCCCTTATTCCGAGGCTGTGAGTATTGGTAAAAAGAGGTTTATTGTAAAAGATCAGCACTATCTGAATGAACGCCTTGAAGGGGCCATACATTTTTCCTTGCCGGATTTCAGTGCAAATCGTGCTAAATTACTTTTTAATGCTACCTCAAAGCCATTACTGGATGCAAGCCATACCCTCAGCTGTAAACTTACTCGGCCTTCGGGTGATCTTTCAGACTTACAGCTCTTTCTACTCAAGTATAAAGATGCTGGTGAAGACGTCTTGCATGGAGAAATAATCGGAGAAGGTGTGGAAGCAAATGGCAGCCTTAAATTTGATGTTCCCAATATTAAAGCTATTGTTGATGCCAATGAGACAATTGTGCCGTTGATCGTGAACAGAAACGGCACGGTACCCTACGACGGCAAGATAGAAGCTGACTTCATTATGGCCGTCACCCATGATACACCAAAAACACTAGAGGAATTTGAGGCCCCTGGTTGGAAAACTTACGGCGGTGCTCCTGTTATAAAAACTGCTGGAGAGATATCGGGAAAAGGCTGGTCCAGATTTAAACAGCAAAACATTCCAACAGAATCATATCGGAAACTTCCTTTCTTGGTACTCAATATGCCCGGACAGACACCGTCTGACATGGACATCACCTACGCTGCGGAAATCACAACCGACAGTACAGTGACGGGCCCAGATCAATTTGGGCTCACCACCGTCTGGCATGTGCCAACAATCACAACCCACACATTGAAACAATCTCTCCATTATGGGCTGGAAGAGGATTTTGTTACTATTGGTGACCAGCACTCAATAGATGGGCATTTTTCCATTACTGTTCCAGATGATGTTATAGCTGTTTCAGGTATTATTAATGTTGTATATGACGTTACTGAAACCAAATACGATTCGGATAACAATCAATTTTCCCAGACAACTCACTCTGACGTCGAGATGGCTATACTAGCATTTTTTATTTTTCCATAACAATGGAGATTCACGGATGAACACAATTCTTCGACAGAACAAACTCCTAAGATATGGTTGCTTGGCGATATTCTGCCAGGTTAATTTGATTATTTTTCTGTTGTCACCTATGGCTATGGCTCAACCTGTTCTGCAACTCAGTTCAACAAATGTGCCGCAAGGTGGAGTCGCAACCCTTGGCTTGTCCATTTCTGACATAACAGGAGAAACCTACGGCGGTATAAACGCAGATATTATCCTGCCTTCTTGTATAACCCCGCTTGGCGTGTACCCGTCAGAGTCACTATCAGATAACTTTTTTGTTCATTCCGTTCCCTTCAGCAAACTAGGGGTAAACGGGATTAAACTCATTGTTTACTCTGCTACTGAGTCGTTCACAAACAATACCACACTGGCCAATATTGTTATTCAGGTAGCTGACAACTGTAGTACTCAGATTTATCCAATTACATTTGCAGGAAGCAACAGTGATGAGAGCATCAATATCAAACATGCCATTGCATCACCAGGCAGTGTTTCCGTTAGTCATAGCATAGCTGACGCAACTCTGACAGTTACAGCCTATACTCCAGACCTGGATTCTGACAATGACGGTATGGATGACGACTGGGAGCTGTTGTTTTTCGGAGATTTATCCCACGACGGAACAGCTGATTCGGATGCTGATGGCTACACCGACCTTCAGGAATTCTTAAACTACACACAAGGATTAACTGACAGTAGCGGAAACATTTTTGATCCAGCAGCTTTTAATGCAGCATACAGTCCTGGCTACAATGCTTCATCTGCCTCTCCACCTCCCCCTGCCGGTAGCGCCAGTGGTTCATCTTTCTGGCTCATGATGATGCCAGCCATTTTGATCAGTACGGAGGAGTAGAAGTGTTGTCGGGTTAGAATCGCATCTTTCCCGACAAGGAGCGATTAACTGCCCAAACAGGAACATTTTGTGAGAAGAGCTATAATACCTGGCCGAAGCGACTTGTGGGTGTTATGGTCGCTGCTTCAGGCCAATTCCATTGGCTACCTACACGAACACATAGCAATTCAAAAGGAACGCTCCAGCTTCAGACAAGACCAGCACTGTCCAACACATGAAAATAGTAGCATTTAGTGACACCCATATGCTCCACCAGAGAGTGGACATCCCGGATGGAGACCTCCTTATTTTCGCCGGCGACATGTCCGTCTGTAGAACAGTGCAGGATGTGGCAGGCTTTAACAACTTCCTGAAAAGTCTTCCCCATCCCCACAAGATTGTCATCGGTGGCAACCATGACCACCTTCTGGCATCTTCTCCTGAACTTGGCCAGGAATTACTGCAAGACGCCATATATCTGCAAGATTCTTCCGTAATGCTCAAGGGAATTAAAATTTACGGGTCTCCCTGGCAACCAACCTTTAACACCAGGGCCTGCGATGCGTTTGCCCTGCCACGTGGAAACGTTATGCGTAACAAATGGGATCGTATCCCTGATGATACAGATATCCTTATCACCCATTCACCACCCTGCGGAATCATGGATGAGGATGGCGGTGTGAGCCATGGCTGTACAGACCTTCTGCATCGCGTCCAGCAAATCCAACCCAGATTCCATATCTTTGGCCATATCCACAACCATAACGGCATGCAGACCATTGGTAAAACCTGCTTTATCAACTGCAATGTGAAGGCAAAAAAAGGAATCGTCCGTCCGGCTCTTGCATTTGATTATTATTCATAATAGAGTAGGGTAATAGTTTAGCTAATACCCTTTTTATTTGAACGGAGTCGTGTACCATGACAGAGCAACAGCAGATTCTTATCGGCGGCAATAAAGCCGGCAGGCAACTTCTTCTTGACCCCGCCATGGCCAACCGTCATGGTCTAATTACCGGGGCTACTGGCACTGGAAAAACAGTCACCCTGCAGGTTCTTGCAGAAGCCTTCTCCCGTCTTGGTGTTCCTGTCTTTTCTGCCGATGTAAAGGGTGATCTTTCTGGTATCGCCAACCCCGGCAAGCCCCACGAAAAAGTAAGTGAACGACTCAGGCATATGGGAGTGACAGATCACCCTTTTGCAGGTTGCCCCACATTATTCTGGGATATAGAAGGAAAAACCGGGCATCCCGTACGTACCACCGTCTCTGAAATGGGTCCGGTGCTACTGGCTAACATCCTTGAATTAAATGATACCCAGACCGGCATTCTCCACGTCTCTTTTTCCATTGCCGACGATCAGGGACTGCTGCTGCTCGATCTCAAAGATTTACGTTCCATGCTGCACTGGATGGCTGAAAACCGTAAAACCCTTTCCGCCGATTATGGAAATATTGCCAGCCAGTCTGTGTCAGCCATTCAGCGTAAACTTCTGGTCTTAAAGGAGGCCGGCGGTGAACAATTCTTTGGAGAACCGGCACTCAGCATTGAAGATCTGATGCATGTGGATTTTTCAGGGCGCGGGGTAGTGAGTCTTCTTGATGCCTCATCGCTCTATTCCAACCCCAAAATATACACCACCTTCCTCCTCTGGCTGCTTTCTGAGCTGATGGAAGAGTTACCCGAACGGGGAGATGCCCCCTTACCAAAACTTGTCTTCTTTTTTGATGAGGCACACCTTCTTTTTAACAACTCGCCTAAGAGTCTCATTGACCGCATTACCCAGGTAGTGCGCCTTATTCGCTCCAAGGGTGTGGGAATTTTCTTTGTCAGTCAATATCCAAATGATATTCCCGATGAAGTACTGGGACAACTTGGCTGTCGGATTCAACATGCCCTCCGGGCCTTTACTCCAAAGGATCAAAAAGCGGTGAAGGTGGCAGCAAACACCTTCCGCCAGAATCCTGACATCGACACGGTGAAAACTATCACTGAACTGGGCGTGGGCGAAACACTGGTTTCGACCCTTGACCCCAAGGGACGCCCAACCATGGTAGACTGGTGCCTAATGGCTCCACCCCATTCACAAATTGGCCCAATCACAGAAGCAGAGAAAAACATCTTAATGGATCGTTCCCCCATCAAGGGCCGCTATGAGCACACACTGGATCGTGAATCCGCCTACGAACGTCTGATAGAACGTGAAGCCAGGCTTAAGGAAAAACGTCAGGCTGCAGCAGCTGAACTTGAACGTGAAAAGATGGTTACCCAAGCAGAAAAGCAGAAGAATAAAGGCTCAAAAAGCAGGCGCCAAAGCCCTGGTGAGGCCTTTATAAAGTCCATAGCCAGAAGCTTTGGCTCTCAGATTGGACGTACTCTGGTGCGAGGTATTCTGGGCTCGCTTATCGGTAAAAAAAGATGAGTGAAACACAGCAGTCAGCCTGCCCCGGATGTAGTGGCACTGGACAAGTCAACTGGTTTGGAGGGGTCAGCCGTTTCCACTTCAGCTACGCAGAATGTCCGGAATGCAACGGTACCGGCCTGGTCGACACCCAGGAAATACAACAACAATCTCAAGGAGAAAGAGTCATGTGGAAAGTTACTGTTAATACAGAAAAATGTGATGGCTGCGGAGAATGCGCGGAAGGCTGTCCCGGAGAAGTCTATGAGATTGTGGACAAAAAAGCTACCGTGGTCAATGAAGACGAATGTCACGGTTGTCACACCTGCGAAGATCTCTGTGAAACAGATGCCATCATAATAGAAGAAAAGGAGTAGACAGGAACACCACACAGTGGTAACTGTGAAACCGTAACACTTTTACACTTTTTTGAGACAGACAGGAAAAGTATGAGATCTCCCCTTCTATTGTCACTGGCCCTTGGCTGCGGCTGGCTGTTTTCCCCCGAAGCGCTGGTTATCACAGGAAATGCTGCAGGCCAGCTTGGCTGGCTGACTATCCCTCTGCTTGCTCTGCTTGCACTTCTTTTCACTGTATGCAGGCAGACAATCAACAGCTCCAGAAGATCGTTCGCAGACAGTAGCGAACTGAGCATTCTCCAGCAGAGCATTGGTAAAATCCCAGCGGCCAGTCTGACCCTTGCCTCCTGTTTTCCATTGCTCGTGTTGGCCGCCACGGCCCTGCTTGTCACCTCAGGATACACTTTTAATGAAGTTTTTCTCTACTGGTTCCCCAATTTTGGTTTTGCTTTTATGCTCCTTGCTCTGCTTACCTGTGCCCAATTCCTGCCGATAAAATATCTCCACCGGCTGCAGTTCTGCTTTGTAAGCCTTGCCGCCACGGGAATTTGTATTCTCGGTATTTATGGCTCTGTCACACCAGCAAAGCCCCTTGCCGAAATACTGCAACAGCCCCAACAGCTCTCTGCAACAACACTCTCCTCTGCCCTGTTGCTCCTTCTCTTTGCCGGATCAAATCTTTTCCAGGAAAAAGAGAGCCGCTTTTCACCCGTGCCCCTGATCGCAGTTCTGGTTTTTATGTTTTGGATCTTTGCCTCCCTTGCCCATGTCGACGCGGAACGTCTTGCAAGTTCAACCATTCCCTATATGACAGCATCGAGAAAGATCCTTGGCGATACAGGCCGCCAAATCATGGGACTGGTAGTAATCAGCGGAAGTTGCGCTGCTGTTACCGGCCTGATGCTGCTCTGTAGAGAAAAAATAACGGATCTTGCCAGTCAGCAACTGGCCCCTCAATTTCTGGCAACAAGAGGACAGCGCTGGCTACTGCCTCCCCTTGTTGCAATTACCACCGGAAGCTGTATGGCCACAGGACTTGCCGGTGATGAGCTCCTTGAAATTCTGCTCAAAAGTGCCTTGCTTCTCTGGCTCCTGTACTACTGTTGCCTGAGCCTGTCCGCAACTTTTCTTCTCAAAAACAAACTACAGACACTCCCCCTGCCTGCACTTCTTGCGCCGCTTCTCCTTCTCGCAGGCTGGCTTATCATTATCAGCAGTAGTCCACATACAACGGAAATACTCATTTTCATTAGTAGTTCACTCGTAGCCAGTACCTGCCTTGCAGCCTTCTGGTTTTTTAGCAACCCCCGAAAAAAGGATACACCATGAAAAGAATTCTCCTTCTCCTCTCATTTTTTCTCTTTGTGGGAACAACGCCGCTTATTGCAGGCAATGTCCCCACCATGAGCAAAGAAGAGCTTAAAGCACAACTGGACTCAAAACAGACCGTAATCCTGGATGTACGTTCAGGCAGGGACTGGACTTCCAGTGAGTTTAAGATCAAGGGAGCCATACGGGCCCCCGGAAATAAGATAGCTGAATGGTCAAAAACGTATGCTAAAGATCAGACCCTGGTGCTCTACTGCGCCTGACCCAGCGAAGCAACTAGTGCCAGTCTGGCACAGCAGTTAATCGATATGGAATTCAGTGATGTTTACGCCTTGAAAGGTGGCTGGCGTGACTGGTTTCGCTCCAAGTACCCCGTTGAAGAACGATAGGAGCGCGCCCCTCCATGCCCCTTCTTCTCGCAGCTGATATTGGTGGCACCAAAAGTGAACTGGCAATTGTTGATCTCCTGCAAACGCCAGACACAGCGCCACTCCTCTACAAACGCTACAGAAACAGCGATTTCCCGGATTTCCAGACTATTCTGGATGATTTCCTGAACGGCTCCCCTGCACCTGAATACGGGTGCCTGGGAGTTGCCGCTGCCATACGAAACGACACGGTAAAGCTCACCAATCTGGACTGGATTCTTGAGCGGGAAAAACTTCAGACCAGCTTTGGAATCAAACAGCTCTGGCTGATAAATGATCTTACCGCCGTCTGTTCCAGCGTCCCCCTGTTAGGAGAAGATGCCCGCTTTACAATCCAGAGGGGGCAGCCGACGGCCAGCGGGGTTCAAGCGGTGATTGCTCCAGGCACTGGCCTTGGCGAAGGATTTCTCATACGCCAGGGGGACTGTTTTTTTCCACAGGGCTCAGAGGGTGGACATTGTGATTTTGCCCCGCTCAACAGGGAGCAGGAAGAACTTCTGCTTTTTATGCAGCAGAAACAGAAACCTGTAAGTTACGAGCTGCTCTGCTCAGGACTCGGGATCCCCAACATATTTGACTTTTTTTCAGGATCCGATATAGCAAGAGACGAGGCAAGGTACTCTTTTATTGCAGAATCAAAAGACAGAACGCCCCCCATTGTAGAAGGGGCACATGCCAGCCCCCCCTGTCCACTCTGTGCAAAAACAGTCGCTGTCTTCCTTGAAATATTGGGAGCTGAAGCTGGCAATCTGGCGCTTAAAACCTATGCAACGGGTGGGCTCTTTATTGGCGGGGGTATTTTACCACGAATCGCCAATCGCATTTCCTTTACTCCATTTGTAGCAAATTTCCGTCGAAAGGAGAAAATGGAAGAACTGATGGAGTCAATCCCCATCCATGTGATCATGAAAAAAGATGCTGCCCTGCTGGGAAGTATCAGCTACGGACACCAGCAATACCACAAGATGTAACACCTCTACAGGCGGGATAGAGCATGTCCAGTGACACAAAAAAGAAACTGCTTATTATCACTGCTGTTATCACTCTGATTGCAGTCTTTAACATCCTGAACCTTGGCCAATACTTAAACCTCTCTTACCTGAAAGAATCACAGGCAGCATTATCAAATTATTACCATGAGCATCAGCTGCTGACCATTGTGGTCTATATGCTTATCTACATCAGTGCAGCTGCGCTCTCTTTACCCGGAGCTGCAATCCTGACCCTGGCTGGCGGTGCTCTTTTCGGCCTCTTTATCGGAACTGTGGTTATTTCTTTTGCTTCAACCATTGGTGCAAGCCTGGCCTGCATTGTCTCTCGTTACCTCCTGCAGGGCTGGGTACAGGCCAAATTTGGCGACAAACTGCAAAAAATCAACGACGGCATGGAAAAAGAAGGCTCCTTTTATCTCTTTACCTTACGCCTGGTTCCCGTTTTTCCATTTTTCATTATTAATCTGGTGATGGGACTTACCAAAATCCCCATAAAAAACTTCTACTGGGTTTCGCAGATTGGCATGCTGCCGGCAACGTTTGTATATGTTAATGCCGGACAGGAACTTGGTAAAATCGACTCCCTCTCCGGTATCCTCTCTCCAGGCCTGTTGTTTTCTTTTGTACTGCTGGGAATTTTTCCACTGGCAGCCAAAAAGATAGTGACCCGTATCCGTAAAAACAAAGGTGACGCATGAGTAAATACGATTACGATATCGCTGTAATTGGTGGTGGAGCTGCAGGCCTTACCGTCGCGTCAGGTGCAGCACAACTTGGAGCAAAGACCTTACTTCTCGAGAAAGAACCAAGTCTTGGCGGCGATTGCCTTCATTTTGGCTGCGTTCCCTCCAAGACCCTGATCCACTCGGCCAACGTCTATCACAGCATGAAGCAGGGAGAACACCTTGGTCTCCCTGCTATTGATCCGCCGGCTGTTGATTTTGCTAAAGTCGCAGAGCGTATTCAATCAGTCATTGATATCATTCAGGTGCATGATTCAGTGGAACGATTTAACAAACTGGGGGTGGAGGTGCAGTTTGGTTCTCCCTGTTTCAGCGATGAGCACAGCGTCACTCTGGGCAATAAAAAGATATCTGCGAAATCCTGGGTGGTGGCCACCGGCTCTTCTCCGGCAGCTCCCCGCATAGAGTGTCTCAACAATATCGAGACCATCAGCAACAAAGAGATTTTCTCACTGTCAAGCCTGCCAAAATCCATGATTGTGCTGGGAGCAGGTCCCATTGCCATCGAAATGGCCCAGGCCTTTTGCCGCCTCGGTTCAGAGGTAACCGTTATCCAGCGCTCCGCCCAGATATTAACAAAAGAAGATAAAGACATGGCAGATGAGGTCATGCAGACTCTGGAAGGAGAAGGAGTTACATTCTTCCTGGGCGCCACCGTCACCGAAGCGCGGGAGCAGGGAAACATCAAAGAAATCATTATCCGGCAGGAAGAGACAAGCACAACACTCAGCGCGGAGACGGTGCTTCTTGCCCAGGGTCGCAGCCCCAATATTGACGATCTGGGTCTACAGGGAATTGATCTTGAATATAGTGCACGGGGTATTGTTGTAGATTCACGAATGCGAACGTCCCACAAGCATATTTACGCGCCTGGCGATATCAACGGCGCCTTCCAATTCACCCATGCTGCTGGCTACGAGGGAGGGATCGTGGTCTCCAATGCAATATTCCACCTTCCACGCAAAACAAACTATAAATGGATGCCCTGGTGCACCTACACGGAACCGGAACTGGCCTCCATCGGCATGAATGAAAAGCAGGCAATGGCTGCCGGAATTGAATACAGCACATTAACAGAGCAGTTCGGCGAAAACGACCGCGCCCTGGCAGAAGGGACAGGGCATGGCAAACTGAAAATGCTGCTGGATGCAAAAGAACGTCCTTTAGGCGTACAGATTTTAGGCCCGCGTGCTGGAGATCTAATCGGTGAATGGGTGGCAGTGCTCAATGGTGGCTTAAAGCTTTCATCCCTTGCCGGAACTATCCATCCCTACCCGACTCTTGCAGAGATCAACAAGCGAGTGGCAGGCTCTTATATTTCCCCTAAAATTTTCTCTCCAAAAATTAAGAAAGGATTAAAGCTCCTTTTTCAGTTACAGGGTAATTGATATCAGGCAGCTAAAGATGGAATAATAATTCCATTTCCGATTTCACCTTTTTACCCAGCTCAATTCTAATAATTGAACTCCGAAATCAAACAGATTTAATAACAGGTTTGTGATCTTATCTGATAACTAAGAACAATGTACTGATGCAAGAAAAGATTTCCTCTGGCCATGCCTATATTCTCACAACTATTTTCGGTAAAGAGCTACTGTTACGTATATTTAAGAAGAAGGTAAACACAAACTATGAAGTCAATGTTTAAGATTGGCAGATGGCATTTATCATGGCAATTTTTCTTTAAATGTGGTACAGAATGAAAATTTCAGAAGGAAGGTTTGAATATAAACTTTCTCCGAAAATGTAGCGCCCCATCTAACAGTTCTCAATTGCCCGAATAGGTATACTCTATTTCAAGGATAAGTATGAATACCTTAACAGTAAAAACTATTGCTATTCTAGTGTGTCATGTACTTTTTTCGTTATCGGCCGCCAATGCGGCTATATACTATGTGTCTCCATCCGGTAATGATACAAATGATGGTAGTTCAGCCACGCCCTGGCTTACAATTCAAGGAGCCATCGACAATGTTGTTGTTGTCAATGGTGATACAATAGTTGTTAAAGATGGAACCTATATCGAAAATATCAATGTAACCAAGCAACTGATTATTCAATCAGAAAAAGGATACCTCTCAACGACAGTTATTGCGGTAAACAACAATGATAGTGTTTTTGAGGTAACAGTAGACAATGTGACCATTGAAGGATTTACTGCGTATGGTGCAAACAATTCTGGTAATCATTTTCTTGCTTCCGTTTATTTATCGTCTGCAAACAGTTGTATTATTGCAAATAATCGCTGTGGGTATGATGCATCCCATTTTAGCGAAAAAAGTATATTCTTAATTTCCTCTGATAATAACTTAATTTCTAATAATATTTGTAACCATAGCCCTGATATAGGGCTCCAATTTCATGGTGGGTCTGACAATAATATTGCTCAGAATAATACTATCTCAAACAATGGTTATGACTATCCGACAACAGGAAGCGGCATTACTAATAGTGATACAAACAATAAGCTTAGAGGTAACATTGTTGAAAATAATACTGCTTATGGTGTTCACATATATTCAGGAACTGTGGATCTCGGAGCAAATGCACTCAACGACCCAGGAAATAATATAATAACAAATAATGGCTCATTTGATGTTTACAATGGGACAGCCAATACAATAAATGCCTATTACAATAATTGGGGAACGAATGACGCAGCAACAATAGATTCTCATCTTCGAGATAATGAAGAAGGTGGAGGGGAAGTGCTTTTTGATCCATGGAGGAGAGCAGTGGCCACACCACCTGCAGCAGGAGATGGTTCATCGGGCAGTCCTTATGAAATTACAACACTGGAGAATCTGTATTGGTTGTCACAGCAGGAAGGAAATAGTGATGCCACCGGGGTATATTGGTCTAGAAACTATATTCAAACAGCAGATATTAATGCTTCTTCCACAAATACCTGGGATGGTGGTGCTGGTTTTTCTCCTATTGGTAATCATTCTGTTCCGTTTACTGGATCTTACGATGGACAGGGGCTTACCGTTTCTGGCTTATTTATAAATAGACCAGAAATAAATTATATTGGTTTGTTTGGTTATGGTAACGGCAGTGGAACAATAGAAAATTTGGGTGTTATTAATGTAAATGTTACCGGGAAGAACTATGTAGGCGGTCTGCTGGGGGCAGTAGACTACTACACTGTCAACAATTGTAATTCCAGTGGTACAGTTACCGGGAATACGTCTGTAGGCGGTCTGGTCGGGAATATTCACGACACAAATAGTGGTGGTGTCGTGAGCAATTGTTATAATACTGGCTCTGTAAGCGGTAGTGATGACATAGGTGGATTAGCTGGGTTTAATGGCTGTCTTGTTCGGAACTGTTACAATACTGGATCGGTAAGTGGTAGTGGCGGTTCCATTGGAGGATTAATAGGATATGCTTATTATGCCAGTGTAGTGAACAGTTATAATACCGGTTTGGTTACTGGCGAAGGAAATCGTGTTGGCGGATTAGTAGGTAATAATACTGCTTCGGGGATTCAAAAAAGCTACAATTCCGGCTCCGTCACTGGAAATGACAGGGTTGGCGGTTTGATAGGAGTTCAATACCTTACCGGACCTACTAACTGTTATAATACAGGGTCAGTTACAGGTAATGACCGTGTCGGTGGTTTAGTCGGAATGTTTGATTATCACACTATTTCTAACTGCTATAGCACTGGTTTGGTAAATGGCATCTCTAATGTAGGTGGCTTAATAGGTGATTATAGCTCAGGCTCCACTAATGTTCGGAATTCTTTTTGGGATACGCAAACATCCGGGTTAAGTAACAGCGTACTTGGTACTGGAAAAACCACGATTGAGATGACAAACTTAGCAACATTTACAGATGAAAGCACAGTCGGCCTGGATGTGGCTTGGGATTTTGTTAACAATCCAAATGATGACTCTGCAAACAATGACTTTTGGATTATTAATGCAACTAAAAACGGAGGGTATCCATCCTTTACTGGTGAATACACGATAACAGCAGATAGTACGGGTAACGGAAGTGGTACAGTCTCATCTGATGTCGGCGGAATCAATTACAACTACCCGACAACAGACACTGAGAATAGCAGCATTATTATCGAGGGCAGTTCGATAACCCTAACTGCCACAACCGGAACGGGTTCGACAGTTTCTTGGTCGGGTTGTGAATCAACAGGTGGGACCTCAATGGCTGCTACCTGTATCTTCTCAAGTCTCGACAGCAATACAACAGTTACCGCAACTTTCACTCTGAATACGTATACCGTCACAGCCAATGCCGGTGGAAATGGCAGTGGTACTGTAGCTTCAAATGTTGGAGGCATCAGTTACACATATCCGGGTACTGCGACAGGGGTTACTTTTGCTCTGGATGACAGCAGTCCGATTACTCTAACTGCCACAGCCGAAACGGGTTCCACTGTTTCCTGGACTGGTTGTGAATCAACAGGTGGCACCACAACAGCAGCTACCTGTATCTTCTCAGGTCTTGACAGCGACGAAATAGTTACCGTAACCTTTGTTCTAGATACGTACACAGTCACTGGCAATGCAGGTGGGAATGGCGGTGGTACTGTAGCTTCGGATGTCGGTGGCATCAGTTACCCATATCCGGGTACTGCGACAGGGGTTACTTCTGCTCTGGACTACGGCAGTCCGATTACTCTAACGGCCACTGCCGAAATCGGCTCCACTGTTTCCTGGACTGGTTGTGACTCAACGGGTGGCACCACAACAGCAGCCACCTGTACACTCTCAAGTCTTGACAGCAATACAACAGTTACCGCAACTTTCACTCTGAATACTTATACCGTCACAGCCAATGCAGGTGGAAATGGTAGTGGTACTGTGGCTTCAGATGTTGGTGGCATCAGTTACACATATCCGGGTACTGCGACAGGAGTAACTTCTGCTCTGGATCACAGCAGCCCGATTACTCTAACGGCCAGCGCCGGAACCGGTTCCACTGTTTCCTGGACTGGTTGTGAATCAACAGGTGGTACCACAACAGCAGCTACCTGTATCTTTTCAGGTCTTGACAGCAATAAAACAGTAAATGTCAGCTTCACGTTAAGCAGCTATACCGTGAATACTCAGATTGACCCTGAGAGAGGTTCCATTTCACCAAGTTCACAATCAGTTGCCTATGGTGATACAACCTCTTTTGAGATCACGTCGAAATCTGGTTATAATATTCTTTCGGCTACGGGCTGCGACGGTAGCCAGACTGGCGATGATCCTTTTATTTATACGACGGGAATAATTACTGCTGCCTGCACGATAGAGGTCACCTTTACTGAAGAAGAGGAAGATTGTACTTTTTTCATAATCCCATTGAAGAATGGAAGTACTGTATCGATTTGTTTATGAGGTAACTATTGGCTACACAAGAATTCCGAATAGAGTTTCTGACCAAGAGGTATACATCGATGGGCTCGTCGTGCTCAACAAGGTAAAGATGTAACATATTACACTTGAAGGAGTGTATGGTAATCAAAGTGATTCCTATATGATTTCGCTGGAAATTAAGATAAACAAAGAGGCTCGGAGTAAAATCGAATGCGATTTTGCTTTAAATGGCCAGTGATAATATTTTCAATTCCAGCTAATACTTAAACATTGATTTACTACTGTTCACCTAATGTTCTTACTTTTTAGCCGGTTGAGTTTCATCCACTCTCTGGATTTCGAGAAGATTCAGGAAGAAGCTCAACCGAGCCAATTTCCCAAGAGCTTTACCTTGCCAT
>JAOZKN010000168.1 GCA_029935315.1 Desulfocapsa sp.
TACGATCCTGCGGTCAAATCAGAAAAGAGTGCTTCACCGATATCATCGCTGACAAGAGTCTGCTCAATTGCCGGCAGCTTTTCATTCTGCAGCCAGATTTTTGCCCCTGCAAGCCCCTGAATAAGAGTATCATTGGCATCAAGGGTCGCAGTATAAATATTTTCAACTTTGAAATGCACCGCACCAATACCATTCTGACTCGCAGATACAAATACATTGATATCAGTTGTCTCATAATTAGAGCTGGCAAGTCGCAGGATAAAAGAATGAACACCTTCTGCGACCTGTCCACTTGCGGGACTGAAGAGTATACCCACATTGCTCTGTTCTCCGACATCGATATCGCCGGGAGTGGGTGTGGTTGTCAGGGCAACCCAGTTGGGTGCGGCAGAGCCATCAGGATACAGAAGTTCTAAGGTGATATCCTTTAAAGGAGCTGAGCCTGTATTTCCAAGGACAACGACCTCAGTGACAGTATCGTCAAAAAGAACACCGGTCTCAACGTAGCCCGGAGTGAAAGAGAGAAGTGGTTCTGTCTCTGTAAAAACGACATCCAGGGTAATTGTTGCCCACTCACCGCCTGGCACTTCATCGCTTACCACTTTCAGGACTAGCTGTGCAGTCTCCCCGGCGTTGTTATCGGCCCAGAGCGTGAAAGGCAGGGATATTTGTTCCTGTTGTCCCACAAAGGGAACTGTCTGTGGGGTGGTTAGATGAACACCGGCGGGAAGAACGCCGCCAGCCTGGTCAGCTGCTGCATATACCAGTTTCAGGTTATGCAGTTCCGTGTCTGTTCCGGTCTTGATTTGAATATTCAGTTCCCTTTCATAGTTGCGCGGGATACTGACCTGAGTCAGTTCCGGCTCTACTATCACCTTGCGAATGACAAACTCACCCTGGGGAACGTTTGTTGTTAAATCCGGATGCACGGCATAGACACTGTAGGTACCGGATTCCGCACCCATGGGGCTGAACTCGTAAGTAAACGTGCCATCTTCCAGAGTAAAAACCTGAAATGTTCTCTGAAAACCATCAACTTCCAGGATAAGATTCAAGGAAACATCTGCTTGATTATCTCCTGTCAGACGCTGAACAGCATGGCCTGTAATGCTAATCAATTCATCACCGGAGGATAAAGCAGGGGTCACACTATCCACGGCTCCGTAATAACCGGTATCCACAAGGGAAACATCCCGGCTCAACTGCACGCCCTGCATGGTCACAGAATCGTCAAAACCGGTATGAAAATGAAGCGCACTGATCTCAAGACGCAGGATAACTTCATCCGGTGCATTTTCTGGTATGGGAAGGCTAATATTACCGGACGTAAAACCGCCCTCTGCTGGAATCCTGGCAACAGTAGCCCCATTAGAGAAAGTAATAAGTCCATCGCCGGTACTCTGCTGCATGGCAGCAAAAGACAAGACATTCCCGTCAACATCAACGAGCAGCAAGCGTATTTCGTCGGAAGGAGCTGTGCCAAAGGATTGTGCTGTTATGATTTCTATCTCTTCGTCACCGCTGTTACCAAAAGTAAAGGAAACATCTGCAGTCCCGCCCCGTACAAATTCAGGGTGTATCAGGGTAAGCTCCGCCATTCCATTTATCACATCCATTTCACTGGAACGGATTATTTGCACACGCTCACCCGGCCGTGGCTGTATATCAATGCTTGTCAAGACAGTCAGCGTATCGGGAAGGTCGGTATACCCTCCCACTATTACTGGGATTTCAAGTGATTGATTTGGCGCGATGCTAAAGGGCGCCGAGTTGTGGAGGATGGATTCAATTTCAACAGTAAGCTGAATTGTCTCAATATTGATTGCAGAATGGTTCTCCACAAGAAACACCATTCTATTCATCTGACCACGCTTGAGTCTTCCATTGCTTATCAGCCTGGCCTCAATTTTCGGCAAGAGTAAACTGCGCCCCATGCTTACTGCGTCATTTGTATCCACGGCAACTACGGTATAATGACGCTCGTTAAAACCATAACCTGTATCTGTATAGGTTGCTTCGGAGAACAGATCTGTATTTATCTTGTTATCATCAATAAAGAAATTATAGCCGGCAATGTCTGTGCTTGTATGGCTCCAGGAAATAACAGGAGCTGCACTATCCTGCTGTGTCACCAGGATAGTGGACACGGGAAGCAGTTCAACATTCAGATATGCAGACGGAGCCACCACTGATTCATTGCCACTTGCATCCACGGCCGTAACCGCATAACAGTGTTCTGAGGAGGATGGTGTACTGTCCAGTGCGTTAGTAACGGACAGCAACTCATAAATGGGCGTCAAACCATCCACCGAGAGGATTTCATTGCTATCTGATCGGTAGATATTAAATGTAACATCACCAGGTGTCGCGTGCTGCCACAGGGCCTTAACCCCGTGGGAGACTAATTCCAAAGCAAGATTTGAGGGTGCTGCAGGCGGTGTTGCATCGGACTGAACTGTCACGCTAGCGCTTTGCCCGCTGATCGCCTCTTCTTCATTGGCCGACCTGAGGCTGGCGATGGTATATACATAGGATCCCTCTATCTGGGGAGCATCCAAATATTCTCCAACCTGCAAGAGGCGTTGATACTCCGTTAACTCAGCCTCTCCGGGTGCCTGCCGGTAAAGAACATATCCTTCGGCTTCAGCCGTCAACTCCCAGGAAAGACTGATTTCACCATCAGCCAATGATTTTCCGTTAAATCCTTCTGGAATTGCAAGTGGTGGCAAGTCTCCCTGATACACCTGGAACTGATTAGCACACAAAATAGTGCTGCTCTGGTTGCCAAGATCATCCACACCCGAATAGATAAAGTGCAGCGTCTCAGCCTCAACTAACCCTGCATCTGCCGGTAAGGTAAAAAATCCCTGCCATGTCTGCACATGACCATTATGAACTACTTTTTGCTGAAGGGAAGTAATTTGAACCGGGCTGCGGCCATTTCCCGAGAGAAGATAGGAGAGTTCAAAGGGTGTTGTGTCAGAGATTGCCTCATTGAATCCAATAATGACAGTGAGATCCACCGGGGCATTCTCATCATTTTGCACTGGACTTATCGGAAGCAGATCAAATTCAACGATTTCAGGTCCGTCGGTATCGATCAGAACCGTTGTTCCTGTAAGTATTTCAGTCCCTCGATTTCCAGCAAGATCTCTTGCAGAAAAGACGCCGTAAGCAGTCCCGGAGGGGGTGGATTCGGACAGGACAAAAGAGCCCGTATAGCTGAGGTTTTCTCCTGCGTTCAGGCTTACCGATATCGGTATCCCGGCATTGGGGGTAATGGTTAAAAACGGATTTGCAAGAAGTTCTTCACTCACTGTCAAGGTAACATTGACAATACCCGGTCCCATCCTTCCCGATGCTTCATCGAAGGGACCGGTGCTTTCATACTGTAAAGTTTCGGCAACAGGTGGTGCCCTATCAGATTGTACCTCTATTTCATGGGATAAAACGCTTTCATTGCCAACACTGTCAACTGCGCTTACCCGATAAAAGTAATTGGCATCTGCAGGGGTCGCATCATCATATGCGTTTGTAGGGAACGGAGTGATATTTAGTTTTTCAGCCTCGGCAATGCTTGAGAAAGTAGTGCCTGCCCGATAAATATTATACCCTTCAATACTACTTGAGGTGGGTGCCATCCAGGAGAGTTTGATTCGTCCTGCAGGTTTTATCTGACCGGCCAGATGGGTGGGGCTATTGGGTATGGTTGTATCAACCGTTACCAGGGTTTCAGCAGATAAGGGCCCGGTGCCAGCTCTGTTTACTGCTGCTGCCTGAAGCCTGTTTTCCCCTTCCTCAAGGGAGATATCTACATCAAAGACACCGCTAGCAGAGACTGCCACAGGGCCTGCAACTTGAGTACTATTGTTATAAAGAAGTACATTTTCTCCATAGCTTGTTGTGCCCTGGACATGAATAGTGCTGCTGTTTGTTGCGGAAGCATTCTC
>JAOZKN010000018.1:0-7278 GCA_029935315.1 Desulfocapsa sp.
ATCACAGTGCTGTCTATCACTTTAAAAATACGAGTGGCATTGTTGCCGCTGATTGTAATGTCATCAGTTTTACCGCCATAAATGGTCAGATTCTTGTCAATCACCAGCTGGCCTGTTGTCAGGGTTATGGTACCCTTAACATGGAAAACAATAGTGTCACCATAGGCGGCATCGGTAATGGCCTGCCGTAGTGAACCGATACCGCTGTCGTCTGTGTTGGTTACGGCAACATTGGCGGCCAGAGTAGTCTGGGCAAATCCTGTTATCAATGCAACGAACAGCAAGAGGCTGGTGAACAGAACTGCCCCGGGGGGTTTTGCAATACTTGTTTTTTTGAGAGGGGAGATGGATCTTGTCATATTTTACGTCTCCTTGTTAAACCGGGGTTCCCAACGAACCCAAATTGGAAGAATTTAATAAGTGAATGCCACTGCTGTCCGTAAGAAAGCAGATAAGGCCGGAAGATTTTCTTTTGTGTCTGATGTTGTTTTCCCTAACAACACGAAACGAACTATCAATAATGATTCACAATAGTACAAGGCTTGCATAATTGCACAATCTTTTTGATCACATGGTTTTTAAAATGCAATTTTCTCCTAAAACAGCTCAGGTAAAACAGGATCCTGATTCAGTCGTAACGATATCCCCGATGTTCTCCCTACGCGGTTTGGCTTTGAGAGAGTAATCGTTATGTGAAATTCATGGTGTGCTACGTTTTTTCAGCAGTAGCTGATTAGAACTTTGCAAGAGGGTTTAAGGTCTGCTCCAGGGAGCGTCATCCTGGGAATTTCGTAGTATTTTTGCTGTTTTTGCTATTCGATTTGTATCAGTCTGTGCGAGGGACTCGCATGATACAAATCGGATGGGAAAAAGAGCTCAAAAATCAAGAAATCCACAGTCAAAGCGGACTGGAGCAGACCTTAAATCCGTTTTCAAACTACTGCAATTTTCTAACCGGATAATCCTGACGTTTTTCAAACCACCTGGGTTTTGCCACCTACATCACATTCAAAAAGAACAGGTTCAGGCAACCAATCAAAAACCCTAAAAATCCACCAAATAAGTTGATATACTTAAACTGTTCTTCCATGATGGAAAGCAGCAAACGCTCAAGACGCATAAGATCAAGGGAATCAACCTTATCTTTTACGATTTTCTGAATATTGAGAGAATCCACCAGCCCCGGTACTTCAACGGCCAGCATATTGGAAGAGACCTTACGCAGGGAATCATAAATTCCTTCACGCACGCCGGCAGGAAGAATTCTGGAAAGTCTGCCAAGACGTTTATTGAGCAAACTGCTGAGCAGGGTCTCAACCATGGTATCCAGAGTTTTTCGTGTTTTCTGGGCCCGCAGCATCTCGGAGACTTCATTTTGTACCCAGTTTTTCCCACGTTCTATTCCCTCTTCCCCAACAAAATCAAAGAGAATTTCACCAAGGGGAAGCTTGCCGCCATCAATATGCGTTTCAATATTATCACGAATCATGGATGCAAAGGCTGTTGTGGTTTCAGGTTCCTGCAAAAGAGCCGTGAGTTGTTCGGCAAGGTGTTTACACAGGCCGTCCACCATATCATCATGACTCTCGCCAATGATCGTTGACAAGGGAGTATCCAGGAATACCTGACTGCGTTCACGTAGTGTGGTTGCCACCCGTTTCTGAATCTCTTCATTGTTCAGAGCTGCGCTGATCTCATCTTCTTTGTCCACTAAATATTCGCGAACTTTTGTCTCCACAACTTCAGGGGTGAGAAAACCTGAGACCATGGCTGCCATGGGGCCAAGGCCCTGGACAAAAGACTCCACCCCCATACGTACACCCACGACCAGGCGATCACGTATCTCAGGTTCGGCAAGGATTTCGGCAAGTTTTTCCAATAGCTGCGGAGTCTGGTTTTCGATGCTTGAAACCAGCAGATCCTGCATGGACTGTGGCAGGACATCTGCCAGACTCTTCTCCTGGGACAGACTGGCGTATATTTTTTGCTGCACAAAGGATTCGACCCAGTCATTCATTGAAGGGCTTGCCAGCATTCTCCCCAGGCTGGTTTCCAGAAATCTGTATGCAGATTCTCTATCCTGTCCGGGCAGGAATGATTGCAGGTCTGTGGCCAGCAAACGCTCAAACTGTTTATTTATGGAGTCTTCGAGGATCGTCTGGAAAGAATCGGAATCGACAAAGGCATGGATTGATTTCTGTGCCTGGTCAACGACAGCCTGCTCAGCAACAGCGTAATAGCTTTGATATTTAGCAGGAACGATTTCAGAAACCGGACCTAAATCCTTTCCCAGAATCACCTCACCGCGGCTTTCGATAAGTCCATATAATGTTTCCTGGAATTTTTCTTTCTCGAGAGCACCGGAGATTTCCCTGCTGGTGAGAAGATGGGTGCCCACCATCTCGCCAATATTTACGGCAAGATCTGCTCGTTTTGAAGGAATAACACCAGGAGTCATGGGTACCCGAATGCCAAAAACATATTTGGCAGTAAGGGGACGAAACAACATTTTGATGGCCACTTTATTGGTCAGATAGCCAATAAAAGCACCCAGTAAAGGAGGTGCAGCATAGGGAAGTACAGATGATATCAGGGCAGGACTAAACGGCATAAGACACAACCTCTTGAGGGTTTGAAACTATTTTCCATGCCTTATTATCGGCAAGTTCTTTACGATCACGAAAACCCCAGTCAACACCAATGGTTTTCATACCGGCACTGTTACCGGTGAGCATATCTGTTTTTGTATCGCCTACATACAGGATTTCATCCACAGACAACTCCATTTTTTCGGCAATTTCAAGGGCTCCTGCGGGATCAGGTTTTTTCGCGACCCCATCTCTTTTGCCAAACACAAAAAGGAAAGGATGATCGGGGAAAAAGGTCTCGACACATATCTTTGTGAATACATGGGGCTTATTGGATAAAACAGCCATTTTCATCCCCTTCTCCGATAAAGATTGTATCATTTCAGGGATACCCGAATAGGGCGCTGAATTGGAATTCCAGTTCATGCTGTATATTTCAGAAAATTTTTCCATATATCTGTCTATATCTTCATCTTTCCGTGCCGATTCAGGGAGCACGCGCCGTGTCAACGTACGTAAACCCTCTCCCACAAAATATCGATATGCGTCTCTTGGGTGGATCGGGAAGCCAAAATACTCAAGACTCTTATTGGCAGCATCGGCCAGATCCTGGAGCGTATCAAGCAACGTTCCATCCAAATCAAAGATAAGCCCTTTAATTTTCATATCAATTTGTCCTATTTCTTATTTTTTATTTCCAGCATTCATTTTTAGTATATGAGGAACGAGAATTTAGTGGAACGAGGCGTACTCAGGTACATCCCAGTGACAGTAATTTCGTGAGGACTAAGCTAATGAAGTTTTTTTATAACGTTATCAAATATAGCACTTCAAAAAACATCCTACAACTTGAAATCAATTCTATTTATTTTTAGGAATTTCATTTACAATCGCTATAACAGATTAAAAATTTTTCAGCCTCTTTTTGAATAGGATTTCAGGCAATGTGGTTTCTACATTTTATACAGTCATCAATTGGTAAAAAATGGATAATGGCCCTCAGTGGCTGTTTTCTGATTCTCTTTCTTTGCAGTCATGCCGCAGGAAATGCAACTCTGTTTGTGGGGGTGTCATTGTTTCAGGCCTATGCCGACCAGTTGCACAGCCACCCACTGATTGTGGCAGTTTTCAGCAGCGGCTTATTACTTATCTTTGCACTGCATATTGTTACCGGAATCCTGCTCACCTTGCAGAACAAAAAAGCTCGAAACCGTGGCTACAAGGTACAGAAAAGAGCGAAAATCAGAGCGAATTCCCAGGCTTCTGCCACCATGATTTACAGTGGCCTTTTTATGCTGCTTTTTGTGGTGCTGCATACCGCCGCTGTTTCCTTTGGCGACCATGCAAGCATTGGCAAAACCATAGCTGAAATGTTCAGTTCCTTTGCTATTTCTATCTTCTATATCATCGCCTTTATGGTGCTGGCATTGCATTTAAGCCACGGCTTCTGGTCCATGCTGCAGACCTTTGGAGTGAATCACCCGGAATACAACGGTCTGATACACGCGTTAACCTTTATTGTACCTGTATTCTTTCTGCTCCTCTTCAGTTCTCTGCCCCTTCTCTTTTTATTTCATTAAAAGGTATTCTCGATGCAACTTAACTCCAACGTCCCCGATGGCCCCCTTACCGAGAAATGGGACAGTCACCGTTTTTCATCAAAGCTTGTGAACCCGGCCAATCGTCGTAAATATAAAATAATTATTGTGGGAACCGGACTGGCCGGAGCATCGGCTGCTGCCACCCTTGCTGAACAGGGCTATAATGTAGAAGCTTTCTGTATCCAGGATAGTCCAAGACGGGCACATTCAATCGCTGCCCAGGGTGGAATCAACGCTGCCAAGAATTATCAAAACGATGGCGACTCCATCATGCGCCTCTTCTATGATACTATCAAAGGCGGTGATTTCAGGTCCCGTGAAGCTAACGTCTACCGACTGGCGCAAGTCAGTAACAACATAATTGATCAATGTGTCGCCCAGGGGGTTCCCTTTGCCCGTGAATACGGTGGCACTCTTGCCAACCGTTCTTTTGGCGGTGCACAGGTATCCCGTACATTTTATGCACGGGGCCAGACAGGACAGCAGCTGCTTCTTGGTGCCTATTCCGCCCTCTCCCGCCAGATTAAAAGCGGGAAGGTGACCATGCAGACCCGCAAGGAAATGATGGAGCTTGTCCTGGTGGATGGTAAGGCCAGGGGCATTATCACCCGTGATATTATCACCGGAGAACTTGAAAAACATGCTGCGGATGCGGTGATCCTTGCCACTGGTGGATACGGCAATGCGTATTTCCTCTCAACCAACGCCATGGCATCCAATGTGACTGCCGCCTGGCGCGCCCATAAAAAAGGCGCCGGTTTTGCAAATCCCTGTTTCGTCCAGATCCATCCCACATGCATCCCGGTGCATGGTGATTATCAATCCAAACTCACCCTGATGAGTGAAAGTCTACGCAATGACGGCAGGGTCTGGGTTCCCAAAAAACCAGGCGATACCCGCTCTCCTGCATCCATCCCCGAAGACGAACGGGATTACTATCTGGAAAACAAATACCCGAGTTTTGGCAATCTTGTCCCCCGTGATGTGGCCTCAAGAAATGCCAAAGAGCAGTGTGATGCTGGTAAAGGCGTGGGTGACACCCACCTGGCTGTATATCTTGATTTTGCCGAAGCCATTCGCCGTGACGGGAAAGAGACCATTCTTAAAAAATATGGCAACCTCTTTCAGATGTATGAGAAGATCACAGATTCCAATCCCCTGCATGAACCCATGATGATCTTCCCTGCCGTACACTACACCATGGGTGGCTTATGGGTGGATTACAATCTGATGACCAACATCCCCGGGCTGTTTGCCATTGGCGAGTGTAACTTCTCTGATCATGGCGCAAACCGTCTCGGCGCCAGTGCGCTGATGCAGGGACTTGCCGACGGTTATTTTATTGTGGGAACTTCCATTGGCAACTATCTGGGCAGGAATGCAATTGAAAAACTCAGTGTAGAGAATGACGAATTTGACAGCGCCGAAAAACAGGTTCAAAAACGCCTGCAAAAGCTGCTGCTGGCAAGCCAGAACGGTGCCAAAGGGAAGACGACCGTGGATGAAATCCATAAAGAGTTAGGACTCCTGCTCTGGGATAACTGTGGAATGGCACGCAACAAAGGGGATCTTGAAAAAGCCCTTATCCGGCTCCCTGCCATCCAGGAGAAATTCTGGAACAATGTTTATATACCGGGAAGTGGTCAGGAATTGAATCAATCCCTGGAACGTGCCGGCAGACTGGCGGATTTTCTCGAATTTGCAGAAATCATGATACGGGACGCCCTTATGCGTGAAGAATCATGCGGTTGTCATTTACGTGAGGAGAGCCAGACGGAAGAAAATGAAGCCAAACGTGATGACGAGAAGTACAGCTATGTTTCGGTGTGGGAGCACAAAGGAGAAGGTGAAGTGCCTGAACTGCATAAAGAGAACCTTAAGTTTGAGAATGTAGTTCCCAGCCAGCGCAGTTACAAATAATGAATCACGGAATATGAAAAATGAGTGACAAGCAAAAGAATATCGATCTGAATCTTGAAATATGGCGGCAGAAAGACAGCCGCGCTCAAGGTGATTTCAGTACCTACACCCTGCAGAATATCTCCACAGACATGTCCTTTCTGGAAATGCTGGATGTACTCAATGAGAAGCTCACCATGGAAGGCGGTGAGCCGGTAGCATTTGACCACGACTGCCGCGAAGGAATCTGCGGTATGTGCGGTGCTGTGGTTGATGGTATTGCCCATGGCCCCGAGCCGGAGACAACACTCTGCCAGTTACATATGAGACATTTTAAAAGCGGGGATACCATTGTTATCGAGCCCTTTCGCTCCCGCGCCTTTCCCGTTCAAAAAGATCTTATCGTTGACCGTGGGGCCCTGGACCGGGTTATTCAGGCAGGTGGCTATGTTTCCATTAATACCGGTGGTACCCCGGACGCGAATGCAACGGCTATCCCGTCAGCCACTGCAGAGCTGGCCATGGACGCCGCCGCCTGTATTGGCTGTGGAGCATGCGTTGCAAGCTGCCCCAATGGCTCCGCCATGCTTTTTACAGGCGCAAAGATTTCCCAGCTCAGTCTCCTGCCCCAGGGCAAAGCTGAACGCAAAGAACGTGCCCTCTCAATGGTTACAGCCATGGATAAGGAAGGTTTTGGAAATTGTACAAACGAACGGGAGTGCGAAGCGGTTTGTCCTAAAGGGATTTCCATTGGGAATATTGCCAGAATGAACAGAGAGTTTGTGAAAGCATCTTTCTTCTAGAGAAAATTATCATGCGTCGGCCTGGCCAAAAAGCAGACAACCGCCACCGTTAAATATTGATTTTGGTTTACTTTCATTTTCTCTAAAATCCAGGAAATGCAGATTGAACAGGGTGTCAGTAAGAATCAACTGAATGGGTGGGTATTCGAGGCGCAGGAATTCGGACAACTCGAATGTCTGTAAATTATTCCGACCTTTAAATATTTTCGCATCCTGAAAGGTGTGGGATAGTACAAAATTAAAATCCAGCGGCCTGGCAAAACCCTCTATAATTGATCCGGCAAGGCGTATGGTCAGATTATTGCCACATTCAAGGATCTGCTGGGTAGCGATCTCAGCCAGTAAGATGTTTGATTCCAGAGGAACAGCTTTACGTATATCATCTAC
>JAOZKN010000018.1:7378-25964 GCA_029935315.1 Desulfocapsa sp.
GGTATGCATTTTTCCGATCCTTACCAGTGGTGGAACACAAAAAAACGACAGTGTCGCCACGAAGGTTTGGATATCGCCACCTTTCTGGATTATTCAGCTTCAGTACAGTCTTTCCCTGAAAATGCATTCGTCCCGGTATTCCTGCCTGGAATTGCAGTGCATACACACGAAGACTTTCTTGGTCACACGCTCTATGTACGGCATGACCAGATAAGGCAACAGTCGAAAGTGCTTTATTCACTGTATGCCCACGTGGATACAGCTGTTACTCCCGGAGAAGCTATGCCTGCAGAAACAATTATTGCAAGGCTCAGCAGTATCGTCCCGTCAAAAACTATTTCTCCTCACTTGCATTTTAGTATAGCATGGGTAGAGGAAAACTTAAAATTTGAGAACATCTCCTGGGAAAACATTGCAGATCATTCTGCAATTGAACTTATTGACCCCATACATTTTATTACAAAAAACCCCGCTGACATTCAAAAATGCATGTAGACACCCTTATCATCGGTGCAGGCCCTGGAGGACTTGCCTGTGCAAAAATACTCGCAGAAAAAGGTGTAGAGGTTCTTGTCCTTGAAAGAAAGGCAGGCATTGGTGCAAAAGTCTGTGCCGGTGGCATTACCTGGGGTGGCCTGATCAGCAGAGTACCTGAAACACTTGCCGAACGATCATTTTGCAGACAGTATATACAAACACCTTTGCAAAGAATTTACATCGAAGAAGAAAACCCTATTATTGCCACCGTCAACCGAAAAAAACTGGGCACACTGATGGCAGCACAGGCAAAAGATGCAGGTGCCACCATTCGCACGGCTGCACTGGTTCGCCAGATCAATGCTCATTCTGTTACCGTTCAGGACAGGCAGAGTAAACAAGTGGAAGAGATCAGCTTCAGGTATCTTGTGGGAGCGGACGGCTCAAGTTCACTTGTGCGAAAACACCTTGGACTTCCAAACGAAAAGCTTGGGCTCGGGATAAACTACTCAATCCCCGGCACAGCAGAGAAAATGGAATGGCATCTCAACAACAAACTTTTTGCCAACGGCTACGCATGGATCTTTCCCCACGCTGAAACAATCTCAATTGGCGCGTATGCCCCCAGACAGAGTATCAGCTCAAAGCGTCTGAAGAACTCCCTTCTTCTCTGGGCAGAAAAACAGGGTTATTCACTGGCCCGGGAACAGGCCCGTGCTGAGAGTATCAATTTTGATTTTCGGGGCTATCATTTTGCGAATACATTTCTCGTAGGAGATGCTGCAGGGCTTGCATCCGGACTTACCGGGGAAGGTATTTATCCCGCCATAATTTCAGGTGAGGAGGTTGCAAAAACCATCATCAACCCAAAGCACAGCCGTGATGTTATGGACGCTTTGATAAAAAGACATGCAAAACATAGCAAAACGGTACAACTTACAGCTAAAAGTGGACTTCTCAATACAATACTGACTGAACTGATGACACTGAGTCTGCGATCAGGTATATTGAAGTTTGAAAAACTGGAAATGGCCGTTTAGCAAACACTCTACCGATAAATTCTAAAAAAATTATAATGGCTTAGTAACACTCTCCAGCCACCCACTTCTTATGACTACTCTGAAAAAGAAAAAAACACTGCTCATTAATATTGCTTTTATAGCAACCTCCATAGCACTCATTACCTTTCTGCTGAGAGCACCTGAAGAAACCACAACCAAAGTTCCCCACGATGACGACCATAACAGGTTCTTTGGCATGAAGAAGAAAGCCGCTGGAAAGCTCTGCGTTGAATGCCACAACCCCGAGAATATGGCACTTCCTGAAGGACACCCGCCTAAATATCGCTGCCTGTTCTGCCACAAACGCGACTAGCTCCAACCCACCTGGGCCTGAGCTTATCTCTCAATGGCCTCACACAGGTTCGTGCTGACACATGCCCTACCCGAGGCTCCGCTTAAGCATTTCATACACACCCTTTGACAGGCCCTCTTTAGCCAGAATACGCTGTTGTTCGTTTTTCATATGCTGCTGCCTGCCGGAGTCATAGCGTCTCCAGGCGGCAAATGGAGAGGTCAGCCGGGAAGCAATTTGCGGGTTCGTGGAATCAAGTGTTATGATTTGATCCGCCAGAAATGTATACCCTGCACCGTTGGCCTTATGAAAATGAAAATGATTTGCGCCAAAACTGCCAATCAGGGAACGGATTTTATTGGGATTCGTCATGGAAAACGCGGGATGTCCCATAAGTGTCTGCACCGCCTCAAGTGTCCCGGGTAAACTCGAGCTTGCCTGGAGAATAAGCCATTTATCCATAACCAGTTGATCATCCTTCCATGTAGCATAGAAGTCATCCAGCAACTCCTGTCGTGCTGGAATAGAGCAGTGAACAAATGTGGCCAGTACGGCGATAACATCTGTCATATTTGCGCCCTGGTAATACTGCTCTTTAGCCATTGCAATATCTGTATCATTAGGAGATGCTGTGGCAAAGAACAGGGAAAGACAACTGTTTTTAAGTCTGCGTTTCCCCATGGCCTCAGGGCTCAGTTCATATGCTCCCTCAATCCTGTTTTCTTCCAACACTGTTCGTAAGTCACCTGCACAAGCCCTGGCAAGCTCCTGACGAACAAATTTTCTGGCGTAATGCAATGCATCCGGATCAACAACATCCATCTGCTGGGCAAGATAGCTTTCTTCCGGAAGTGTTAAGGCCATGGCAAGCAGGGATTTATCACTCTCTTTATCCGCCAGAATTTTTTTCACTGCATCAATAAAGAGCGGATCCAGCTGTGCTTCTTCTCCCTTCTGAAAACTTGCTGTGAGTTCAAGAATAACCGATTCACTCAAGCGAAAGCTGGCATCCCACCTGTTAAACGGATCTGAATCATGGGCCATAAGAAAGGCGAGTTGCTCACGCTGCTGCCAGGATTTTATTTTTACCGGAGCCGAAAAGCCACGCAGCAATGAGAGTACGGGTTTCTCCTCAATCCCTGCAAATGTAAAGCTCTGTTGCTCTTCCCGTAATTCCAGCAGATTGCTTTGCAGCTTTATATCCCTGCCACTGGCATCTATAAGTGCAAAGGCAACTGGAATATGAAAAGGCTTTTTTGTCTCCTGGCCCGGAGTTTGCGGGCAGCTCTGCGACAAGTGCAATGTGTAAACCTGCTCTTCTCCATTCCACTCCTCTTCGATTGCAAGGACTGGTGTTCCAGCCTGAGAGTACCAGTGTTTAAATTGCTCAAGGTCTACTCCGGATGCATCTGCCATGGCAGCGACAAAATCATCACAGGTAACTGCCTGCCCATCATGGCGTGCAAAGTACAGATCCATGCCTTTTCGGAAATTGTCAGCACCCAGCAGACGATGCATCATGCGTATAACTTCGGCACCTTTATTGTAAACAGTCACCGTGTAAAAGTTATTGATATCAACATAGGAATCCGGGCGGACAGGGTGAGCCATAGGGCCGGCATCTTCCCGAAACTGGAAATTCCGCAGAATCCGGACATCATCAATGCGCTGAACAGCACGTGAATTCATGTCCGAAGAAAATTCCTGGTCACGAAAAACAGTCAGGCCCTCCTTTAAACTCAGCTGAAACCAGTCCCGACAGGTGACACGGTTCCCCGTCCAGTTATGAAAATATTCATGGGCAATGACCCCTTCCACCCCGAGATAATCCTGATCGGTTGCAGTTTCCTGTGAGGCCAGTACATATTTTGAATTAAACACATTCAAGCCTTTGTTTTCCATGGCACCCATATTGAAATCATCCACCGCCACGATCATATAAATTTCCAGGTCATATTCGAGGCCAAAGACATCTTCATCCCAGCGCATACTCTTTTTGAGGGAGCTCATGGCATGTTCGCACTTGTCTCTGTTTGCTGCCTGCACGAATATATGCAGATCGATGCTACGACCTGATCTGGTCAGGAAAGTATCCTCAATTTTCACTAAATCACCGGCAACCAGAGCAAAGAGATAGCAGGGTTTAGGAAATGGATCTTCCCACACGGCAAAATGACGATTATGGGCGAGATCACCGGATTCTATTTGATTTCCGTTAGAGAGTAAAACCGGACAGCTTTTTTTATCCGCTTCAATGCGGGTGGTAAAACGTGCCATTACATCCGGCCTGTCCAGGTAATAGGTGATTTTTCTGAAGCCTTCCGCTTCACACTGGGTGCAATAATTTCCGCTGGAACGGTATAGTCCTTCAAGGGCCGTATTTTTATCAGGAAAAATTCTGGTTTTGATCTCCAGGACGAATTTTTCTGGGAGCCCGGACAAAGTCAGGATTTTCATATCCTTTTGATATTGCCCTGTATCCAATGGGACATCATCTATCCGTATTGCCAACAGTTCCAACTCTTCCCCGTACAGAACAAGTTCCCCTGCAGGAGCTTCACTGGCGGGATTGAGAAACATATTGCTCCTGGCAGTAACCACACAATCGTTATCCCCCAGACAGAAATCAAGAAAGAGTTCATCGATAAGATAAACAGGTACCTGGTAATCAGTTCTGTATATGGTTTTGTGTTCACTTATGGGCATGTTTTTTCCTTTATGGTAAGAGTCAGAGTTGACAGCGTTGTTCATTCCAGTGTATTTTCAGGAAAATTGAATTTATCATTAGTCGTTTACCATATCTCTTTTAGGACAACAATCCATGATCAAAATTAATGAAAATTACCTTAAACTCCAGGCCTCTTATCTCTTTTCCAATATCGCCCAGAAAGTTGGCGCATTCCAGGAGGCCAATCCTGACAAGGATATCATTCGTCTTGGCATTGGCGATGTAACCCGCGCCCTCCCTAAGGCCTGCACAGAAGCTTTCCATACTGCCATTGATGAAATGGCGTCTGACACAGGTTTTCGAGGATATGGACCTGAGCAAGGTTATGATTTCCTCAGGGAAGCCATTGCCAAAAATGATTTCCAGGCACGGGGTGCCGACATAAGCGCCGATGAGATTTTTGTTTCCGATGGGGCAAAATGTGATTCCGGAAATATCCAGGAACTTTTCACCACAGATGCCAAAATCGCCATTCCCGATCCGGTATATCCCGTCTACCTTGACACGAATGTTATGGCAGGCAGAACCGGAAACTTTGAAGATGGCAGATACAAGGGCATTATCTATCTCGATGCCAACAAAGAAAACAATTATATCCCCGAACTCCCGCAGGAGACACCGGATCTTATCTATCTCTGCTTCCCCAATAACCCGACAGGTGCCACGGCAAGCAAAGCGATACTGAAAACCTGGGTGGACTATGCAAAGGAAAACAAGGCATTGATTCTTTTTGATGCAGCGTATGAGGCCTTTATCCGTGACGAGTCTCTGCCCAAATCCATCTACGAAATTGAAGGGGCCAGAGAAGTTGCCATCGAGTTTCGATCTTTCTCCAAAAATGCCGGCTTTACCGGTACCCGCTGTGCCTATACTGTGGTTCCAAAAGAATGTACTGCCTATGATGCAACAGGTGGCAAACAGATGCTACACCCGCTCTGGAATCGTCGACACTGTACAAAATTCAACGGTGTCTCTTACCCGGTTCAACGTGCTGCAGAAGCCGTTTACAGCGAAGCCGGAAAAGCACAAACCAGGGAACTGGTTGCCGGCTATTTAAAAAATGCTGATCTTATCGCTAAGGAAATGAAAAGCCTTGGCTATGATTTTGTGGGTGGTGACAACTCCCCCTATATCTGGATTGAAGGAAAGCGTGACTCATGGAATTTTTTCGATATGCTGTTAAACGATGCAGGAGTTGTCTGTACGCCCGGAGCCGGTTTTGGCAAGTGCGGGGAAGGCTATATTCGTCTTTCCGCTTTTAATTCTTATGCGAATGTTGAACGGGCCATGGAGCGGATCAAAAAGGCATTATCCTAAGACAAGGAAATGCTTTAATTTGCTAGGGATTTCAGGAGTTGCGAGGATTTTTGGGATCTCTAATTTTTCCTTGTGCTGCCTGAAAATTGCAGGTATAAGTCAGAAAGTGCTGCTGTACCACAAATCCAGTATGCATATCGATTTGTTACTAAATTATACTCTTTACACGCTCTTTATCCGGTGTAAAGGGTGAAAATTTCTATTATTTTTCCTGGAGGAAAAGCATGTTGCTCAAAAAACTCGGTGTTCTTTCTGCTCTCGCTTGTCTGTTTCTGGCAGCTCCTGCCTTTGCAAACAAGCCAATTGTTATTAAATTTTCCCATGTTGTTGCCGAAAACACCCCTAAAGGGCAGATGGCCAACAAATTTAAAGCACTGGTTGAAGAACGTTTAGCTGGCAAAGTTGAAGTGAAAGTATATCCAAGTTCTCAGCTTTTCGGAGACAAAAAAGTTCTCCAGGCCATGCTCCTTGGTGATGTTCAGATGGCAGCGCCCTCCCTTTCCAAGTTCAAAAAATATACCAAAACACTCCAGCTTTTTGACCTGCCATTCCTCTTCAAAGATATGGCAGCAGTTGATCGTTTTCAACAAAGTGCATCCGGTCAGGAATTACTGAATTCTCTTTCCAGTAAAGGTTTGATCGGTCTTGGTTATCTCCACAACGGTATGAAGCAGATTTCCGCTTCAAAGATTCTGAAAGTACCAGCTGATGCCCATGGACTGAAGTTCAGGATTATGTCTTCTGATGTTCTTGCTGCTCAGTTTCAGGCAGTTGGCGCCGCACCTCTCAAAAAGCCTTTTTCTGAAGTATTTACTCTTCTTCAGACCAAAGCCATTGACGGACAGGAAAACACCTGGTCCAACATCTACTCTAAAAAATTCTTTGAGGTACAGCCTTACATCACCGAGTCTGACCACGGCGTTCTTGACTATATGGTCGTTACTTCAAAACAGTTCTGGATGAGCCTTCCTGAGGATATCCGTACCGTTGTAAAAACATCTCTGGATGAAGCAATTGCCCTTGGCAACAAAGTTGCTAACGAAAAAGCTGTTTCCGACAAACAAAAAATCGTTGATTCAGGACGTTCAGAAGTTATTACACTCACCGATGCTGAACGTACTCAGTGGGTTGAAGCCATGAAGCCTGTCTGGAAGCAGTTCGAAGACCAGATTGGTAAAGAGCTGATCGACGCTGCTTATAACTCCAACAAGTAGTACTTTAATCTCCTTTGATGCCGCGATTGATTCCTTTGGATTGATCGCGGTTTTTTTTTGTTTTTTATTTATGAATAGAGGAACAGATGCTACTCACTCTCTGGGATAAATTTGAAGAGGGGCTTATTGCCTTCCTTCTGGTTTTTATGACACTGCTGGTTTTTCTGGACGTTGTCATGCGTTTTGGTTTTGGAACAGGATTTTTATGGACCCAGGAACTCACCCTCTACACATCCTCCTGGTTTGTCCTCTTTGGCATCAGTTATGGCCTGAAAGTAGGCGCCCATATTGGTGTTGATGCCGTCCTCAAACTGACATCCACCAAAGTGCAGCGGATTTTATCTGCGCTTGCGGCCTTTCTCTGCATTTGTTACTGCGCCCTGTTCATCTATGGATCCTGGATTTATCTCAGTAAAGTATATCAGATTGGTATTACGGTTGAAGATTTACGCTTTCCCATGTGGATGGTAAACAGCTTTCCAGACAGCATTATACAGGCCTGGCAAATTGACACATCAGATCCCCTTCTTCCCTTATGGATGCCGCAATCAATACTTATCTTTGGTATGGGGCTCTTTGCCATTCGCCTTATTCAACTTTTTATTCATATCGTTACGGGAAAAGTCGACGGCTTTAACCATATTGACGAAGCTGAAGAATCTCTCGAGCTTGCGAAAAAGCTTTCCGTTTCGGAGGACGATCTATAATGACTATCGCCACTCTCTTTATTCTCTTATTTGGAAGTATGATCATTGGCATGCCAATTTCCATAGCCCTTGGCTTTTCCAGTGTAACCACGATTCTTCTTTTTTCAGACGACTCTGTTGCCTCACTGGCTCTCAAATTGTTTGAAGCATTATCGGAACACTATACCCTGTTGGCCATTCCGTTTTTCATCCTCTCTTCCGCGTTTCTCTCCACCGGAGGAGTTGCAAAACGTATTATTCGTTTTGCCCTTTCCATCGTGGGTCCCATCCGGGGTGGCATGGCCATGGCCTCAGTTATGGCCTGTATGCTCTTTGCTGCGGTTTCCGGTTCTTCTCCTGCAACTGTGGCAGCTATTGGTACCATCGTCATTGCCGGTATGGTCAAATCCGGCTATCCCGAGTCCTTTGCCGCCGGAGTTATTGCCAATGCAGGAACCCTTGGCATCCTGATTCCCCCGTCCATCGTTATGCTGGTATATGCAGCCGCCACCGAGGTTTCTGTTTCTCGTCTGTTTATGGCAGGTATGGTGCCGGGGCTGATTATGGGACTGATGATGATGATAGGTATTTATATTGCCGCCTGCTATAAAGGTCTGCCGAAATCGCCTTGGAAAGGTTTTGGAGAACTGTTTCAAGCAGGATTTGCAGCATCCGGCGGTCTCATGCTCATTATTATTGTCCTGGGGTCTATCTATGGTGGCATTGCCAGTCCCACTGAAGCTGCCGCAGTTTCAGCTGTCTACGCCTTTGGTATTGCCGTTTTTGGCTACAGAGATATGGGACCATTAAAAAATGTCCCCCTGCGCACGGAGAATGAATCTGTCCCCTCTATGTTTTTTAGAAATACGAGACAATCGCTCTTTGCCATACCTCTCTGCATTGCAGACAAAGAAATAAAGAAAACCGTTTTGGACGCAGCCAAAGTTTCCATCATGCTCCTCTTTATTATTGCCAATGCCATGCTTTTTGCCCATGTTCTGACCACCGAACGAATTCCCCATATTATTGCCGAAACCATCACCGGTTGGGGACTATCACCCTGGGCATTTCTTCTGGTGGTGAATATTCTCCTGATTCTTGGTGGCGATTTTATGGAGCCCTCAGCGGTACTGCTGATCATGGCTCCAATTCTCCTGCCTATTGCTGTACAGCTCGGTATTGACCCAATTCATCTGGGTATTATTATGGTGGTCAATATGGAAATCGGAATGGTTACGCCGCCGGTTGGCCTGAACCTGTTCGTAACAGCGGGCATAACCGGGCATAATCTGGTGTGGGTGCTTAAAGCAGCATTCCCGTGGATGTTGATACTGCTGGCATTCCTTGGTCTCGTTACCTATATTCCCGAGATTTCTCTGGCACTGCCTGACTACTTTGACAGCTTACGGGGTTACAAGTAGTTCATTGCTTACAGGAGCAGCCAACAACTGCTCCTGTAAACATCAGGTAATATCCTGTCAGCTCAAGTATTTCCTCATAAAATTGATAATGGAGAACGTCAATCCCTCCATCATCAAAAAGTCCGCCCAGCACTAAAAAAATCGACCCGGCAAGGAACAGCAGAGATGATCTTGCAAAAAAGAAACGAGGAAGAAACACTTTAATCGTCTGAAAGCGGGCAATACAATAAACAACCAAGGCAATTCCAAGGGATGCCATGACAATATTTCGTCCCGTTCCACTCCCCACCAGTATTACTATTGCAGGTAAATCAAAATCTTCAACATCCAACTCTCTGAGCAGAAAAGTAAAACAGAGGTAAGCACCAGCCCAGGAAAATATCCGGTGGTAGCACTTAGAGAACAGGGGTTGAAGCAGGAAAACACATATGGTCAGAAACAGGGCAAAAACCTGCATATTCTCAAGAAAACCATTTTCTTTATGCAGGCTCAGCATATCCTGATTGATAACCAGAAAGGCCAAAGCCATATCAAAACAGGCAATGCCCAGCAACAAAGCCACCGTTTTCTTATCAGCAATTTTCATTTTCTCATATACCTGCCATTCATCTCGCCCAGGCAGATTGCTCTCGCCTGAACAATCTGCAATACACTATCCATCAGACCTGCCTGGCCCCAAAAGCTGAGCCAGTGAATCAATGGTTTTATCAATTGCACCACGATATTTCTGCACAACCGCTTTTGCCTTCAGGCTATAGCGTTCTCTTTTCGACGCATCGTCCAGCAATTCTGATAAAACATTTAATAACTCTTCTTTATCTCCGACCATCAGCGAAGCATGTTCCTCCTGAAAAACATCGACAACATTCTGAAAATTTTGCATATTGGGGCCATGTACAACCACCTTTCCAAGCAGTGCCGGTTCTATCAGGTTATGCCCACCATTATTTCCACACATACTCTTGCCCACGTAGACAATATCTGAGACAGCCAGGAAATTTATAAGTTCTCCGGTGGTATTTACCAGGAGAACATCCACCCCTTTTTTCGGATTTTGTGTCTCCAGCCTGGAATAGGAGAGAACACTCTGCTGAATAAGTTTTTCTACTTCAGGGCTTCGCTCACTATGCCGTGGTGTCAAAATAAGTTTTAAGCCTGTATACCGGAGTTTGAGTTGTTTAAACACTTCCAGGATCATCTGCTCTTCACCTGGATGGGTACTTGCCGCAGAAAATATCCAGGAATATTCTCCAAACAACTCGTTAACATATGTTAATCTGTCATCTCCCTCTGACAAAAGAGGGGGCTGCTGATCAAACTTCATGGTATTGCACAGGACCAGTCGTTTCCCGCTGTCCGTTATATTTTTTACCCGCTTTACATCTGTCGGACTTTGCGCACAAATAACATCAAACGAATCAAAAAGAGGTCTGAAGAACCAGCTGAATCTTGCATATCCTCGCGATGAGCTGTCCGACATCCTGCAGTTTACCAGGGCCAGTCCCGCTCCCATTTTTTTGCTTTGCCTGATAAGATTTGGCCAGATTTCCACCTCAAAAATCACAACCAAAGTCGGTTGAACCAGGCGAAAAGCAGACTGTACAGACCAGAGAAAATCCAGCGGTGAATAAATCAATACTGTTCGGGGAAGGAGTTTCTTTTGGGCCATGGCATGACCGGTTGTGGTGGTCACAGAAAGCACAAAGTTGATATCAGGATCTCTTTCCTGCCATCGTTTCATAAAGTTAAGGGCCGCAATAACCTCACCCACACTCACGGCATGAATCAAAACCGGACGCGTTAAGGAGGAAAGGATCTCCTTTTTTTGCTGGCCATACAAACCAAATCGTTCGCCAAAGTCTTCCGTTCCCACACCACGCTGAATCAATCGTCGGACAAAGAATGGCAGATATACAATAAACGCCGGAATAAAAATCAGATTATAGAGTATCGAATTTATCATTGTGCAAATCACTAAACGACCGAATGAACTAGCCAGAGGTCTCGTAGTTATAAGTAGCGGATTCCCGCCCTAACCCGGCTCTCCTGATGTAACACTACGGTTACAGGGGATTTTCAGATGAAGATCCGGGATGTGAGTGGTATTCAGGTGTTTTTAAGATTCCCGGTCTAGAATTGCAGGTTTAAAACAAATCCGTTCATCTTTACCACTCCTCTCTTCACAAGCATCGAAGCCCTGTTTTTGCAGAAAAGTGATGACACCCTGCACCAGGCGTTCAGGAGCAGATGCACCGGCAGTTATACAAATCCTTGAGCCTGATTTCAACCATTGCAGATCGATATCATGTTCATCGTCTATCAAATGACCTTCCATTCCTGCTTTGTTTCCAACTTCACACAGTCTGTTTGAGTTTGAACTGTTCTTAGACCCTACAACCAGCAATACATCACATTCTTCCCCCAGCTCCTGCATGGCTTTTTGCCGGTTCAGTGTTGCATAGCATATATTTGATTGTAACCCTTTAATTTGTGGAAAACGCTGAACAAGAACATTTCGTATTCCAGCGATATCATCCTGACTTAAGGTGGTCTGCGTAACATAAGCGACATTTGCGACATCCCGAACCACAAGGCCAAGCGCTTCTTCCTCAGTGGCAATCACATGCACATTTCCACCGGCACGACCGGCTGTGCCTTCCACTTCCGGGTGATTATGATGGCCGATAATAATTACATCGGCACCTTCCGCATGATATTTTTCCACCATATTATGGACAGAGCTCACCAGAGGACAGGTACCGTCAATCATTCTCAGACCCAGTGTTCTTGCACGCATCTCCGTCGCCACAGATACACCATGGGCGCTGAATATGCAGATAGCTCGTCTTGGCACCTCAACCAGGTCATCGACAAACACAACACCCATCTGTTCAAGTTCTTTGACAACATGCTTATTGTGTACGATCTCATGTAAGACGAAGATTGGAGCTCCATACTCTTTTACAGCCAGCTTAACCGTGGCAATGGCACGTTCCACACCTGCACAAAACCCCCGTGGATTTGCAAGGATTAACTTTTTTTCTCTCTTACCCATTACTGCCAGCCTCTTCAGAATTTGGTTTCTTCAAACAATAGTGACTCACTTTTTTTTAAGTCATAACTTCAGACAAAGAGACTACCCCGTTAATGAAAATAATTCATTTGTATTACGCAACACTGCTGGTATTGTTTCGCTTTTCTGCAAGGAGTGAGTATTTTCTTGTTTATCCACGGTGCATTGTTTACGGTCTTAGCCATGTCATCTTTAGAAAGCCGCGATAAAAGTCTTCATACTTCCCGAAAGCCCTTCAGCAGCTATGGTTTTTAAAAAACCAGTATAAACGAAATCACCCGCCATCCCGAGGAATCAACATGGTCAAAATAGAAAACTGGATTGGTGACATAGTTGTCAAATATCGCTGGCTCATGGCACCCGGACTCTTTCTCCTTGCCATGCTCGCTGCCAGTGGCATGCAATTCCTCACCTTTTCCAATGATTCCCGCATGTTTTTCTCAGAGGAGAATCCCCAGCTCAAGGCCCTGGAAGAACTGGAAAGAACCTACACCAAGGTTGAAAATGTTCTCTACATCATCCTCCCCAAATCCGGAAATATCTTTGAAAAGAAAACCCTTGCTGCCATAGAGTTTCTTACAGAGGAAGCATGGAAGATACCTTTCTCCAGCCGCATTGATTCATTGAGTAACTACCAGCATACCCGTGCCTTAGAAGATGATCTTATGGTAGCAGATTTAATACGGGATGCAAAGGATCTGAGCCCTGAGCAGATTGCAGCAATTAAAGAAATTGCCACCACTGAGCCCATGCTGGTCCATAGTCTTATTGATGAAAAAGGAAGCATTACCGGTATCAATATTAATATTATTAAACCCGATGACGGCAGCTACAAAATTGAAGAAGTCAGCCAGGCTGCAAGGGATCTTAAACAACTTATGGATGAGCGATATCCCTTTCTCGACATTTATCTCACCGGCGGTGTCATGATAGATACAGCTTTTGGAGATGCCCCCAGGCGTGATATGTCAGCGCTTATCCCCATTATGTTTACTTTCCTGCTCCTTCTTATCCTCTTTTCCCTGCGCTCCATATTTGCTACGGTGGCCACCCTTGTGGTCATTGTTCTCTCCACTGTCACAGGTCTTGGCATTGCCGGCTGGCTGGGAATTGTCCTCACCCCTGCATCGGCAAATGCACCTGTTATTATTTTAACCCTGGCTGTTGCCGACTCTATCCATATCCTGGTCACAGCGTTTTATCGTATGCGACTGGGTGATGCAAAACACAGTGCCATCCGGGAATCCATTCGAGTCAATCTGCAGCCAGTCCTCATTACCAGTATTTCCACGGCAATAGGGTTTATGACAATGAATTTTTCTGATGCGCCACCTTTCCGGGATCTGGGCAATATTGTAGCCCTCGGGGTTTTATCTGCGTTTATTTATTCAGTTTTCTTTATGCCGGCACTTATGGCGATATTGCCACTGCGCGTCAAAAAAGAGGCTGATACAAAGACAAACCGGCCCTGGGCAATACTGGCTGAATTTGTTATAGCCCGTCGTACACCAATTTTCTGGATCATGATTGTGATGATCATCGGCACCAGCAGTGGTATTTCAAAGATTTATCTAAACGATGAATTTATCAAGTATTTCGACCACAGCTATCCCTTTCGTGTAGCCTCTGATATCTCCGCAGAACATCTTGCCGGACTTGAAATAATCGACTGGGACCTCAAATCTGGTGAGGAAGGAGGTATCAATGATCCTGCATACCTGCAGACAGTTGAAGACTTTGCCAACTGGTTTCGTGAACAGCCTGAAGTCAGGCACGTCTATTCCATCACCGACATCATGAAACGACTGAATAAAAACATGCATGGCGATGATCCTGCCTATTATACACTTCCAGAAGAGAGGAACCTTGCCGCCCAGTATCTGCTTCTCTATGAAATGAATTTGCCCTTTGGCCTTGATCTCAACAACCGGATTAATGTTGATAAATCAGCCACCAGAATGACTGTTTCCACTCCAAATATAGGAACGGCCGCAATACTGTCCCTAGAGAGACGCGGGCGTGCCTGGCTTGCTGAGCATTCTCCAAGCATGCAGACCTATGGTTCCGGACTTTCGATTATCTTCTCATCCATATCAGAGCGCAACATCCGCTCCATGCTCAAGGGATCAGTGATCGCCCTTATTCTTATTTCACTGATTATGATAGCCGCTTTAAAAAATATCAAACTCGGTTTGCTGTCACTGCTGCCAAACCTTACCCCTGCCTTTATGGCCTTTGGTGTCTGGGGATTTGTGGTTGGGCAAGTTGGCCTTGCTGTCTCGGTGATGATTGCCATGACCCTTGGTATTGTGGTTGATGATACCGTTCATTTCCTTTCAAAGTACCAGCGCGGGCGAAAAGAACATGGTATGAACGCGGAGGATTCTGTCAGATACGCCTTCAATACCGTTGGCTCTGCCATCTGGGTGACCACCCTGGCACTGGTGGGTGGATTTACCATCCTCTCTTTTTCAGGATTTCAGATCAACTCTCATATGGGTGCCATGACCGCTATTACCATCATCCTCGCCCTTATCCTTGATTTCTTCTTTCTTCCCACACTGCTTCTCAAACTGGAGGGTTCTAAATGATATTGTTATCCACCCCACCTCGCCTACTGCTTAATGCAATAACCTGTGCCTCACTTCTCTTTACCGCTGTGCTGCCAGCGCATTCTCAAACTGCCGAAGAAAAAGGCTTGGCCATCGCCACGGAAGCAGACCAGCGGGACGATGGTTTTGGTGACTACACTGCCGATATGAGTATGACTCTTCGTAATAAACAGGGAAGAGAATCTACACGGCTCATTCGTAGCAAAACCCTTGAAGTCAATGGAGATGGCGACAAAAGTCTCTCTATTTTTGATACTCCCAGGGACGTAAAAGGAACTGCATTCCTGAGCTTTTCCCATAGGGTGGGAGACGACGAACAGTGGCTTTATCTGCCCGCCTTAAAACGTGTAAAACGTATCAACTCCCGCAATAAATCCGGCTCCTTTATGGGCAGTGAATTTGCTTATGAAGATATTTCCAGTCAGGAAGTTGAAAAGTACAGCTACAAACATCTGCGTGAAGAAGAGTTGAATGGCATGCTCTGCTATGTTGGCGAATCCTATCCGGTGGACCAAAAGAACTCCGGCTATACCAGACGCATCACATGGCTTGATAAAGCCGAATACCGTTTGCAGAAAGTTGAATTCTACGACAGAAAACAAAGCCACCTCAAGACCCTGACCGTAAGCGGATACCAGCAGTATCTCGGTAAATACTGGCGTGCCGACAGTATGAAGATGATTAATCATCAGACAGGGAAATCAACCACCCTGCAATGGACAAATTATACTTTCAAGACAGGGCTCACCGATAAGGACTTCAATTCCACAAGTCTGAAACGAATTCGATGACCAACAGACGTCGAAGCTGGAAACGTCTTTATGTATATTTACTTTGTATCTCTCTTCTTGGCTGCCTATGTGATCATTTCATCAAAACCGCAAATGCTGCTGAATTACGTGGTGATTTCTCCCTGGAAGGCTTTCTTTTCCTCAGCAACCCTGCCTGGCAACACCAGGAGAATCAATCAGCATCTGTAGCTGGAAACGTCGAATTTTTTCATGATTTACAAAACAATCTGAGTTTTACCCTGGAAGGTTTCTACCGCCTCGACAGCCAGGATAAAGAACGAACGCACGGCGACTTGCGACTTGCGGAATTTCTTTATTATACTGACAACTTTGAAATCACCGCTGGTTTTGGCCGTGTTTTCTGGGGTGCCACTGAATTTGTCCATCTTACAGATATAATCAACCAGACCGATCAGGTGGATGCTCTGGACGGCGAGGAAAAGCTGGGACAACCCATGATTCACTTCAGCCTTCCTCTGGACGCCTGCGTTATCGAAGCCTTTGCTCTCCCCTGGTTCAGGGAGAGAACTTTCCCTGGTGCCAAAGGGAGATTCAGATCACCGCTGGCCGTTGACACAGACGCGGCTCAATACGAGAGCAGCAGCAAAAAATACCACCAGGATTTTGCCCTGCGCGGCTCAACAACTTTTGCTGATGCAGATGTTGGACTTTCTTATTTCCGGGGAACGGCTCGTGATCCGGTATTACTTCTTTCCTTTGATAAAATATCCGGATCAGCCTTCCTCTATCCCTATTACCAGCAAATAAATCAGACTGGACTCGACATTCAATTGATTGCCGGCGAATGGCTTATAAAAGGTGAGGCATATTATCGCACTGGTCAAAGCAGATCCTATGCTGCCAGTACATTTGGTTTTGAATATACATTTGTCGGGATTGCCGGAACAATGATGGACATGGGGCTTATCGGAGAGTATGTCTTTGATGATCGTGACAACGGGTGGTTACCTACCATATACGAGAATGACATCATGGGAGGTGTGCGCCTGGCCATAAATGATATGGCCAGTTCAAACATTCTTCTTGGCCTGATCCGCGATCTTGACTCTGGCTCTACCATTATTGGAATTGAAGCAAGCCGTCGTCTTGGAGATTCGCTACGTCTTACCCTTGACGCATCATTTTTTATTGACATGGAGTATAGTGATCCTGCATTTGCCATGGCCAGGGATGATTGCATTAAATTGGAACTGGTCTGGTACTGGTGAACATTGCCTGAATCACAACGTGGCTATGTACATGTACCTCCATCCACCGACAACAAAACGCTCCAGGAAAGAACTCGACAATGCAGGAAAGCAGTAAAGGACTCCTAACAGCAGGATTTGCATTTTTTCTCTGGGGACTGTTCCCCCTTTATTTCAAGGCAATCGCATCGGCTTTGCCTGTTGAGATTCTCTGTCACCGCATTGTATGGTCTCTTCTTGCCACGGTCTCACTCCTCTTTCTCAGTAAGAAAGCAGGCAAACTCCGCAAACGCCTGCAAAACAAAAAAATCCTCCTGCCCTATGTGTTGACCTCCATCCTTATCTCCGTCAACTGGCTCCTCTATATCTGGGCCGTTAATAATGATTTTATCGTTGAAGCCAGCCTGGGCTACTACATAAACCCTTTGATTAATGTCGTTCTTGGCCTGGTGTTTCTTAAAGAACGCTTACGTTCCGGCCAGTGGTTTTCTGTGTTCCTTGCCTTTACAGGAGTCTGCTATCTTACATTCTTTTATGGACATTTCCCCTGGATTGCCATTGTCCTTGCCTTTTCGTTTGGATTTTACGGCTTAATTCGAAAAGTCACCCCACTTCCCTCCCTTGAAGGGCTCTGCCTGGAGACATCCATGCTCGCAATTCCTGCACTGGGTGTTCTTTTCTATCTTATTTCACAGGGACAATCGGATTTTGTCCATCAGGATACTGCAGGCAGACTGCTTCTTGCCGGTTCAGGTATTATCACCTCTCTGCCACTCCTGCTCTTTGGCTTTGCGGCCCACAGAATACCCCTCGCCACTCTGGGAGTTGTACAATATATGACGCCTACTCTGCAGCTGATCATTGGAGTTCTGGTTTACAAAGAAGCTTTTCCTGAAAAACAGATGATAGGATTTGTACTGGTCTGGTGCGGATTATTGATCTATGCAACAGAGGGAATAGTCATGCGCATAAAACAGCGGAAGGCTTGTCTCATGAAGCCGGAAGATCAGTAATTTTTGCATGAGTGAGCATAGAGCCAACGCACCGAAAAAAAATCACCCCCCCTGACGCCTCTCTACTTCCTGTGTAATTCTGCTATGAATAGCGATAGTTGCGGTATCAACTTTAAGAATCCGTTTCCCCATGGAAAAGATTTGCATCCCTGCAGTTAAAAATTTACCAACCTCATAATCTATCCAACCACCTTCGGGCCCCACCCCAAACAGTATCCGACCATGACCATTTTCCATAGAGGATGAAAGTGGCTCCTTTCCATCCGGATGAGCCAGTAACAGATGACTGTATCCAGAGGCTATCTGAGGCAGTTCGTCTTCAACAAAAGGACGAAAGTGGGGTCGAATTTGAATATCAGGCAGGCGGGTATCAACGGCCTGTTCCAGACCATGGATAAGGTGAGGACGATACTCCTTCGGATCAAGGATTCCTGATTCCCAGAAACTCTTCTCAACCCTGTTTGCATTGATAATATAAATCCTGCCTACTCCAAGTGCTGTTATCTGGCTGAGGATTCTTTTCAGCATTATGGGACGGGGTAAGGCCAGCAAAAGGTCAAGAACAGGAACTGGAGTTTGTTTACTGGCTAGAGTAACCGTCAGTTCAACAATAAAAGGAAACTTTGACTGAACCGTCTCAACCGTGGCCTCACCCATATCTCCATTAATTATTCCAACACGCAGAGTATCTCC
>JAOZKN010000018.1:26064-28272 GCA_029935315.1 Desulfocapsa sp.
TTCAACGCTTATACTTTCTACCTCAACGACCGAGGCTGCCCAGCTTGCAAAGAAGCTTTTACATGATAAAATTGATCATTTTATCCCATTTCCTTATGACATTCTTCCTGTAATCAATCGTTTTCTCCACAGGATAGCCCCAGATCTGTTTATTCTCGTAGAAACTGACTTCTGGCCTAATATTCTTGCAGCATGCAAACGACAAAACATCCCAGCGTTACTGGTAAATGGGCGAATTTCTGACAAATCCATACAGTTCTACCTGCGTCTCTCTTTCTTTTTCAGACCCTTATTTTCAAGTTTCCACACACTCTCCATGCAGACGGAGAAAGACAGACAAAATTTTATCCGCCTTGGTGTCAATCAGATACAGATCAAAAACCTTGGAAATCTCAAATTTGACACCCCCCTTTTTTTTAATACTGCAAGAAATCAACCTGTTTCATTTACTATCCCTGAGCATGCTACCCTGATGGTTGCCGGTTCTACCCATGAAGGAGAAGAAGAAGTCCTTCTCCAATGTTACAAAGAACTCAAAGTCACTTTCCCCGACCTGTATCTGATCATTGCACCACATGCAATTTCCCGCGGACCCGCAATCCATGATCTTGCATTGCAAATGGAGCTCGAGGCAAACTGCAGAAGTCTGATAAATGCGGGTGGCAAAGATCTTTTTATTCTTGATAGCATCGGTGAATTAAACATTGCCTACAGTCACGCACAGTTAGCCTTTATTGGCGGAAGCCTTACAAAAAAAGGCGGACATAACCCCATAGATGCCGCAGTTTTTTCGATTCCCGTTTTGTTTGGCCCTCACATGGATGATTTCTCAGTGATCAGCGACGAACTCATCCTCACAGGTGGTGCCATCAAAATTCAAAATCAAACAGAACTCACCACTAAAATTCGTACGCTTTTGCAAAGCAGTACACTTCTCCTTGAATATGGTACAGCAGCAAACAGATACATCACCACCAAGCAGGGTGTCATTCAAAATCATATCGCACTTATCCAAGAAATACTGTGAACAAGGTCTGGCAAAGCCTTGAACGGTACCTGCTAATAGCTTCTGCCCTTTCCTTCTTATCCGGAATTCTCCTGCATCACCTGTTCCCTGCCACCCCTGGTGCGACTACGCTCTTTGCTGCTTTACTTATTATCCCTGCACTCCTGGCTATGCAACATGATGCCCGAAGGTTCTCTCTGGTATTTCTACTCCTTCTCCTCTGTTCACTGGGGTTTATGCGGGCTGTCACCCATTCCGTAATCCCTGAACAAAGAAGCAACATAAACAGTCGAATTACCGAAGAAACAGATGTGGTTCTCAGTGGAACGCTACACAGCATGCCACTCTTTGATGGCGAAAAAACCACTCTTGTACTGAAAAGCAGAACCATGCGTACCAAACAAGAAGCTTTTTTCACCCCTGTTTCCGGTTTGGTACAACTTCGCTTACGAGCCCCCTTTCCCGAAGCAATGATGCCAGGAGATGAACTCCTTATCCGCTGTAAACTCTCCAGGCCGTATCGGTTTGCTAATCCCGGTGGGTTCGACTACCCGTCCTTTCTGACTGCTCAAAATATTTATATCACAGGCCGCATCAACTCCACTGCCCATATTCACGCGTTACAATTTGACCCAGGCTGGCTGCGAACACTCCGTTATCTTCCTGAACGCCTGCGTGTGAAAATCCGGGATGTAATAGATCAGAGCCTGTCTCCTGCACAGGCCGGCATATACAAGGCACTCCTTTTAGGTGACAGATCTGGAATTAACAAACGGCGTCTTGAAGCATTTAAAGGCTCGGGAATTTTCCATATTTTAGCAATATCAGGATTGCATTTATCCCTTGTGGCCTCAACCCTGTTTTTGCTTTTTTACTGGCTGGCAAGACGATCATCATATCTTCTCCTCCACTTTTCCTGCAAAAAACTTGCTCTACTCGCCACCATTCCACCACTCTGTTCCTATGCACTTCTTGCCGGCGCACAGACTCCTGTTCTCAGATCACTTATTATGGTGCTCTTTTTTATCCTGGCGTTTTGCCTGCAACGACAACGTTCTCCGTTCACCACCCTCTCCTCAGCCGCTCTGCTGATTCTGTTTCTGAATCCTGAGAGTCTGTTCACAGTCTCCTTTCAACTCTCTTTTGCCGCAGTGGCATCGATTATCCTATTGCTCCCTTATCTTACTGCCCTTGTAAATGAA
>JAOZKN010000018.1:28372-33797 GCA_029935315.1 Desulfocapsa sp.
CAGTTTGCAGAATTTCTCCTCTCCACCGGGGCATATGGGATAACAGCAGCAATATATCTCACTGATTTTTTTTCAGGGCTGCCATTCTCCTCGATCTGGTTGGCGACACCGGGGATCACGCTTATTGTTCTCTATTATCTGAGCCTGGGTAGTTGTTTCTCCAGATTACCCCGGACACAAAGCATCCCACTTTTCATTCTTCTCTGCAGCTTTTTCTTTTTTCCCATACGATCGTTACTGGATAAATTCAAATCAGAGTCTGAGCTTGTTTTTCTGGATGTTGGACAGGGAAGTGCAACATTTATCAATCTTCCTGATGGTAAAAAGATACTTGTCGACGGGGGTGGTCCTTCTTCAAAAAAGTTTAATGTGGGTGAAAGTGTCATTGCACCCTATCTCTGGCATAGAGGGTTCACACGTCTTGATGCAATCCTGGTCACCCACCCGGATGCCGATCATTACAACGGCATCCCCTTTCTCTTACGTCGTTTCAAACCGGAAACACTATGGATTAATGGAGAAGATGGACATGACTGGCGATATCAGGAACTGCTCGATATCGCCAAAGAGCTACACATTACGGTAAAAAAGGCATCTGCTGAAGATCTGATACTCAGCGGCAAAGGGGCCAAACTACGCAACATCAATAACCCACTGCAGGAGATTGAAAGTGAACGCTCAAATGATAAAAGTGTGGTTCTTCGTTTTACTGACGCTGCATTCACCTGCATACTCACGGGAGATATCAGCAAAAAGACCGAACAGGCACTGCTACAGAGCAATACAGATTTGCATGCAGATATACTCCTTGCACCACACCATGGTTCAAAGACATCGAGTTCATACTCCTTTCTGGACGCAGTTAATCCTGAACAAATAGTGGTATCCGCTGGACGTTTTCGACCGGAATACTTTCCCTCTCAACAACTAAGAGAATATTGCAGCAACAAACCCGTTCCCCTGCTGAACACAGCTGAACATGGCGCAATCAGGGTGCAGATAACTGACAGAGAGGCAAAAATTGAACTGTTCACCTCAGCTCAGCAGTAAATCCAGGGTCTGGTAATCTATTTTGCCCGTACCAAGAACAGGAATAGCCTCAATACGCACTGTGCGTCTGATATTGTGCAGGGGAGAAAAGCCATGCTCCCTGATACGTTGATTCGCCTCTTCACGCCCCAGATCATTCGAATGAAACAGTACAATTTCCGGGTGATCATCACCAGGTGTTGCAGATACTGCCAGTAACGGTTCATCATTCCCGGGATAGTGTGCAGTCAACACCTCTTCAATTGCTGGCAGAGAAACCATCTCCCCACCAAGTTTGACAAAGCGTTTCAGCCGCCCGGCAAACGTCAAAACAGAATTATTCACAAAAACAAGATCTCCGCTATCGTACCACTGCTTACCTGCATACTCTTTAAAGGGTGATTTCCCATCAAAGTTCAAATAGCCATCAAATACATTGGGTCCCCGCAGAAGGAGCACTCCTGTAACACCTTCCTTTACAAGCTCGCCTGTTTCCGGATGCACAAGAATATATTGCATGGATGGCAGAACCTTACCGATGGTACCGGGGATTGGACTCCCGGGATCATTGATAGAAACCAGAGGAGAACACTCGGTAATTCCATAGCCTTCACAGACCGTAACATTGGGAAAACTGTTTTCCATCGCCTCATAGGTGTAGGGCTGACATTTCTCAGCCCCGGTAAAGGCAATACGTACCGTATCCAGTGATTCTTTTCCAACTGCGCCTGCAATACCCCCAAGAAATGTGGGTGTACCAATAAGAAGAGAAACCTTATGCGAGGCTACTATCTTTGCAAGCAACACCCCTTCAGTGGGATTTGGCGAGTACACAGTGGGCAGGCCCATGGTGAGAGGCATAAGAATCGTTCCGGTAAGACCAAGAGAATGAAATGGCGGCAGCATTCCCAGTAATCTGTCTTTTGCCTGCAGAGGAAGTATCGCTGTGAAGTCAGCAATATTTGCCAGAAAATTTTTCTGACTCAACGCAACGGACTTTGGCTTTGATTCTGAACCCGATGTAAAAAGAATAGCAGCCGTTTTCTGTATCTCGGCTTTTTCAAGTTTCTTAAGAGAAAATCTGGCCTCAAACAGAGCCTTTAGTTTTGCTGCGAACGTTATGCTGGCAGCCATTTCCTCAAGGAAAAGAAATGTAACACCTGTCTCTTCAAAGGAAATACCCTGGTTTTGAAGTTTATTATACAGGGCCTTCGCGGTGACAACGTGTTTCACATTACTGTTCTTCAGGCAAAAACGCATATTCGCCGGCCCCACAGTCCAGTTCACCATAACGGGAACCTTCCCGGAAAAGAGGAGGGCAAAATAGGAAAGAACAGCAGAGACTGTTGCCGGTAACATAATGCCAACATTTTGTTCAGGAATTGCTGTTATCGTCCGTTTCAGGGCAAAGATACCTGTAAGCAACTGCCGGTAGGTTTTAGGCCCGCTTATCTGATCACTGACGATGACTTTATCAGGCTGTTTACGTGCCTGCTTGAGAAAACATGCTGCCACGCTCTGTCCGGACTCCATTGAGAGGGTGTTGTCTCCCAGGTCGTCATACCAGCGTTCATCAACATTGAGTTCCTCAATATCCTCAGCAGAACTAAATTCACCAGCGGCTGCAATCATACAATGCGCAACGTTCTGCAGGCCTTCAAGGCTTGTCAGAGAAACACCAAATTCCTGTTCCAGCCATGCCACAAACTCAACCATAACCAGAGAATCCAGCCCAAGATCCCGGCTCAGACTGTCTTTTTGATTAATGGCAGACACACCGCTTAAGTGCTTTAGTTTTTCAAGTACAAGTTCTTTGGTCGCAGCTGGAATATGGCTCGTATCGTCATTATTCCTTTCAGCTACCGGCTCCGGCAACTGTTTAGCCCTTCTCCCCTGCCACCAGTAATAGGGAACGAAACGATTCCCGGGGCTTGTTGCATTATAAAAAGCTTCAAGGAATGAATTAATCTCAAGCTTACTGCTCTCCTTTGGAAAATCAGGAGGTTCAACCAGTTCAATAAGCACTTCGCGTTTAGGCATAAAAAACAGGCCGGCAGCAAGCAGGGCCAAAACAAAGAGTTTAATATTGCCGGTAAGAGAAGGAAGCCCATTCACCCGACTAAAGCTTGACCCCCACAGCCCTGTACTGCGTACCAGTACCACACGGACATTCGGGACTCGTTTCACAACCAGATCAACAGAGCTATTGGCCCCTATGGATTCATGACGACTTCGATAGATGCGCCCTGCCGGGTACAAAAGGACGTTGTCTCCATCCTTCAGTCCATTAATGATATCGTTCACCCCCTGGATAACGGCTTTTCTTGCAGAGTTGCCACTCTTCTTCAGATCCGGAATCACGATTGCGTTAATTCCACTGATTAATGACCGGATGAAAGTCTTATCAACCTGCCCTTCATCGGCCAGAGGACGAGGCTGAAAACTCTTAAAGAGTTTCGCCATCACGATCACTGGATCAATAAGTGCCGGGTGATTGGGCATAAACAAAATAGATCGATCCCCTTTTTCAAGGATCTGCGGGAGTCCCTTCACTGTTATACGATAACGAAGACCGAGCAGGAACAGCAGGATTCGGTGGAATATGCTCTTTAGCATAGGCTCTTTTTACTCTCTTTTGCTGCCCTCTTAATGCGATGGACAACAACAAAAAACAGAATCGAGGCCACTATTGCAAAGATTCCAAGAATGAACATATTAGAAGACGGCTTAAAAGACGAATCGATAACGGTGAAGAGTTGGCCGGCAACGAGCATGCTGGAAAATGCGCAGAAATTATCCGCCCCGATAACTTTTCCTTTCCTGTGAGCTGCCGGACGCACCTGAATAAAAGAGGTGAGTGGAATAAGAAAGATCCCCCCGCAGACTCCGGCTCCCACAAGAGAAAGAAGCAAAAGAAAAAACTGATTCGCCATAGGACTCCCGGCAATTATGCCGGTGACAAGCAGACATACTCCCATGCCAAAACTCGCTGGAGCCAGGACATGGGCCCAGCGCTCAGAACTTGTGATTTTTGCAGCCACAAGAGATCCGATACATACTCCGATCATCAAGGCAACAGCAAGAAGACTTGTACAGCTTTTAGACATCTGCAACTGACTAAGCCCCATGGTATTTATCACCATAACGGCAAGAAGACTGACGAAATAAAAAAAACAATCTCCGGCAACTGCCAGTGCCAGGGGCGGATCAAAACGAAAATCCAGGGTATCTTTCAGGGAAACAAGGGGACCGGCCCAGGGAAAGGGAGTCGCTTTATGTGTGTTTGCTATGTTCTGAATACCAAAAGAAAAAGCCAGGCCGATGCTGGCAATAGAGAGAACAAGGATGGCAACCAAAGTCTGTCCAAAGGGTATTTGCGTTTCAAACCAGTTCTGATCAAGTGCAATACCTGCCAGAGCCATACCAAGTAAAATCGCGGTTGTGGTAACAAGTTTAAGGAAGGCATTTGCTTTTGTGACATACCAGGAAGGATACAATTCCGGAATAGAACCATTCAGGGCAGGACCAAAAATGGTAGATTGCAGGCCCATTAAGAAAACCATGGCCAATATCCATGACCAGTCAAGGGTGAGCAAACCATAAGCGCCAATGGCCATGGCAATCACTTCGAGAACCTTTACAGAGATAATCACCTGACGTTTGGGAAAACGATCAGCAAGCCAGCCGCCATGGGCTGAAAAAAGGACAAAGGGCAGGGAAAACAACATGGTTGCCTGTCCCTGTAATTCAGATAAACCGGCAGATACGGCAAGTAGAAGAGCCGCCTGCTTAAAAAAATTATCGTTAAAAACACCAAAGAAATAGGTGGCAGCCATGGCGACAAAGCGCTTGCGCCCGGCTCGTACGGAGCGCATATTTTCTCTGCTTTCAACCATTTCCTATAACAAAATATATATCCCTATTATACCTCTGTGAAATCAGATGGTGGCTTACGCAGGTATTTCAAAAATTTAGATTTTTCAACTGAATTAGAGTAGGCATCATCGGGACTGATCATACGTTTATCAAGATAGTGCATAATGGAATCATCAAGGGTCTGCATACCGTATTTTTTACCGGTCTGCATAACCGATGCTATCTGATACGTTTTGGCTTCCCGGATCAGATTACGCACCGCGGGAGTAGCAATAAGAACCTCTAATGCGGCGCAACGTCCTTTAATATCTGTACGTTTAAAAAGCGTCTGGGAAACAACAGCCTTTAAGGCATCGGAAAGTGTGGATCGTACCTGGCCCTGCTGGCCTGCAGGAAAAATTTCAACAACACGATCCACAGTTTTCATGGCATTGATGGTATGCAGGGTTCCAAAAACCAGATGACCGGTCATGGCTGCTTCCATGGCAAGGGAAATGGTTTCAAGATCACGCATCTCACC
>JAOZKN010000085.1:0-7592 GCA_029935315.1 Desulfocapsa sp.
GCCAATGACTCATCACCATTAAGCTCACAAAACTGGCGATCAGTGCCGAGCGCAGAGTAGTAATCATGAAACTTAAACCCTTCACCTTTAACACGATCCGACAACTGCACCCACGCCGTCGGTATGCCAAATGATTCGGCAACAATAAGACCATGTAGGCTGGACGACAGCACATATTTGCACTCATCAATGTCACGAAAAACGCATGCGGGTTGCCGCAGCACATTTATAAGCTTGATTTCTTTCTTGAATCGTTCTGCAAGCTCTAGTATTCGTAGATCGTCAGCATCACGAAAATGCGGTACAATTCCAATTTCAAAGCGTTTCCGTCGCCGTTGTGGCATGAGGCGTGTTGCAAGCAATCCGGGATCACCTAATACAGTGTCATCTGGTAGCTCCATTAGATTTCGTGTTAATTGTCCTCGTACGGCCAAAACAGATGCATTTGGGAATGTCCGCATTTCATTAGCGTACATGGCTCCAGACCCTAGAATTATTCCCTGATAATCAGTTGAGATTTTACGTAATATGCTCCCCGTCAAGATAATCTGGCTTGTATCGGGCTCACTCCAAGACGGTGTGAACCCGTAACTGCGAAGTAAATATGGCGTAATCAAATCCCCAAAATTATTGTTCGATCTCCACCAATATGAACTTACCGCATTCCCCCTAACTAGTCCGAGGACGTGGTTTGTCTTATCAGCAGTCTCACGGGCCCACACTCTTACACGATACGGGATATGAATACCAGAGAGGCAATTGTCCAAACTCTTTGTCATTAGTTACCTCACACTTTACTTTTCATCCGAGTAACAATCATCTGCCCTTCAAAAACACAGAGAAAATCGACAAGTTAGTTATCATATAGTGCGGTTTACAACAGCCGTAAAAATTTTTTTTCTTTCATCACTTGTGGTATTCAGGGTTATCGCGACCGGAAAATATATTAATGCTGACAGTACGCCCACAGTGCAGAGCATTATGTAAGTGGGCTCTAAGAAATAATAGCTCACGACAAATGGCGCAACCAAGGCTATGCCTGAACAAAAAACGGCAAGCCATAACTCCCTCAGATATTCCCAAAGAGGTATCCTTAAAACTTTCCCTATGAATAACGGCTGGACAACCAGCTTGACGATCACCATGGGGATGCATGTACCCAAGGCAACGCCAACAATTCCCAAGTATCGCACCAGTATGATACTGAGCACAAGATTAGATACTGCTTCCAAGCTGTTGGAGTATGTGTAAAAATGATGGTTCGCAGTCCCATAAAGCACGCCAATAACCGAAGACTGCCATAACGCTGCCAAAAGTCCAATCACAATAACAACGAGACAAGGATACGCAGAAAGATAGTCATACCCCACCCACCTGATAATGAACGGTTTTCCCCAAGCACAAAGCCCGAACCCCATAAAAGAACCTATCGTAACTGCAATTCGAATTCCAAAGAACAAGGTTCGCTTCATCGCTAGCACATCACCTTTACCGTACTGTTGCGCGAAGAGCGGGGTCAACACACCCATAGTCGTAATCATGAGTTGTTTGAAATACTCACTCAATGTAACAGCGATAGCATAAGGTGTGATAGCTGCCACACCTATAAAGGCACCGATCACGAAGTTATCAACTCGAAACCGTAAAATATCACCAATCTGAGCGACAAAGGCCCACATGCTATATGAGAATAGGGACTTAGCCTCCTTGCTACTTGCAAGTTTAGGTGAAAATCGTACCTCAGGCACAATCTTACGGGTTGTGAAATACCAAACGCATCCACGCGCAACACCAATGCCCAAACCGGCGAAGCCGAGTTCTATAACACCGTATCCAGCCATAATGATAAAAATCGTAACTAAACTACTCAACAATCTGAACGACAACTCAACAATCCCAATGATATCGTAGCGAAGCTTCGCACTAATTGTCCCTGTCAGCGCACGCATGGGAAAGCTCATAGCAAATTCAGCCCCAACAAGAACGATGAGTATCGCCAACAGATCGGCATCGCTCGGCAACTCGACGAAGGCCGCCACAAACATTGTCAACAAACAGGCAAGACAGAATGAAACAATACCCATGATGCAGTAAATAACCAACGCTGTGTTGATGCAGCGACTTAGCCCCTGACGATCATTCTTGCCTATGGCAACTGCTGCAAAACGGCTTACGGTATTTGCTAAGCCCAAATCAAGCAGCGCGTAACTGGCGCTAAAAGAACCCGCCAGCATCCAGATACCATAAATTTTATCCCCCAGGCCATGAATAATAAACGGCGTCAAAAAAAAGCCTATGACAGCCGAGACGACTACAGAAAAGGCTCGGAATCCTGCACCAGTCAGGAGTAATCGAATTAAATTCGATCTGCTGGCTGTCATCAATTAACTCCACGATCAGAAGTCTTCCTATGCGCAATATCTACACCCGAATTCACAACTTTCTTTATTACCCTAGCGATAGTATTAGGTATACATGACCGAATCACACTGCACCATGACGCTAGGTGCGTCGGGCACACCACCAGCGCCCTGACAGACCAGTAAAACGCAGATAAATGTGATTGTGGTAAGTCATCTTCTGCCATGCCAATAAATAATTTTGCATATGCTAAGGCTACTTCACGGTGAGAGAGCAGATTTCGTCCTCCACATTCATTAAGGATATGGGGGAGAATCTTATCAATCACAATTTGTCGTCGTTCAATAAATCGACTTGATAGGTTTGCGTGCCCTGTACGATAATACAATAGTGGCTTATCTATAAAGTCAAAATGGTAATGCATTGACACACGAAGCCACAATTCAAAATCAATCGCTAAAGGAATCGACTCATTAAAACAACCTACTTGACAAAGGACTGCACGCCGGACAATGGTCGAGGAAAATGGAGGTATTGTCTGGTAGAGTGATTCTTTAAAGACATTACCTCGCAACCTTCGACACAATTTATTCCCTGTGACAGTTCCCTCCTCATCCATAATCACAGTTGCCGTATAAGTAACACCAATTCTAGGGTCACCTTCAAAAAGAGGCACTTGCAGGGCGAGCTTATCTGGAGCCCAGGAATCGTCAGCGTCAAGGAAGGCGATTAAATCCCCAAGAGCACGCTTTATACCAGCATTTTTCGCTAAAGGCTGTCCTTGATTTTCCTGATAATAATATCGAATTCTTGGTTCGGCGAGAAATGGTTTCACAACTGATTCTGTATTGTCTTTTGACCCATCGTCAATTATCACCAAATCCCATTTAGAATACGTCTGGTCACACACCGACTGAATTGCCTGTGCGATATACCTGCCGTAATTATAGGAGGCCATAACGACACTAACATGAGGTTGATCACAGCAACCGCCAGCGGTCATGGGACCTTGCTTTAGACTCAAGATACTTTTTTCCACACTATGAAATTTCATTTTGCTGGTCGAAACAACGACCTACTTTAGAAATGCAGAACCGATATTTCCCCGAACTCTCCTGTGGAATCTTATCTAGGAAAACACATTCGTAACAAACTTCGTCTCCAAAATATTTTTTCACCAACTTCCGCAGTTTATCTGTACTTTTCTCGTTAAACTCATATCCTTTCACTATATTGAATGTAAATCGATCAATTTCTTCCTGCACTATTTGCAATTGTGAGACCCCCGGAATTATTACCGCAAAGTTTTCAGTCAAGGAAATTCCGGAGATATAGTTACCATCCCTTGTAACTACATAGTCAGCGACCCGCCCTTCTATTTTTGCCAAGAGAGGCAAGGTTCTACCACAAGAACATGGTTTAGCAGCCCACATCCCCATATCACCAACCTCATAACGTATAATCGGCATAGCCATATTTTTTAAATCAGTTACCACAATACGTCCCGGTTGACCAGCCTGACAACAATTACCAGCATCATCAATCAATTCCACAAACAGACAATCGGAATTTACATGCAATCCATCACCAGTACAACATTCACAGGCAATCAAACTCACTTCTTCACAGCCGTAACGATTTGTTACCTGACAGGAAAAGACATCGCTAATGCCCTCGCGTTCAAAATCGTGAAGCACCATACAAGTCGAAACAATCGCCTTAGGCCTAATTGAAACATCAGATCGTTTTTGTTTTAAATACGAGGCAAAAAGATACAAAGAATGAGCGTGCCCAAACAGCATTGAGGGGGTCTTTTTAACAAGAGCATCAGCAAACTCATCCATCGATTCCTCGTTCATCTGCAATGTATCGAGATATACATAATCCATCTCAAGCAGAGCTCTACGTATCCTCCCTTTCCAGTCTTTTCTTATCTGAGGGTTTCCCCAGATTAAAGCAATTGATTCTCCTAAACGCCAGCCTGACCATTCATCACTTCGCAGAGTGGCAGCTCGCTTAAATTGCTGACACGCTTCATCTCTGTAAGTGACAACGGATATACCTGTTGAGCCTGATGTCTTATGAACATGAAGATCCTTTACTGAAAATGCTGTTGACAATAATCCCTGTCCTTCTTTACGTAAATCTGTTTTGGTAAGCAATGGTAAATACAACAAATCTTTCAAAGAGGAAAACTTTTCAACATCAAACTTTGATTGATCCATACGATTCTTCCAAAAGGGTACAGTACGATAAGCATGACGAAGCAGTTCTTTAACATCTTCAAACTGTCGCATATAGATTTGCTCAGGCTGATCATATTGTGTCTTTAGCATTTCACGGTAATGATGCAGATATGGGCTTTTTTCCCAAGCTGCCCACAATGGGGCTATTATATTTCGTGAAAGTGGTGCTAAAAAATCCATTTTTCTTTCTCCACTTCAGCGACCTGCTTTTCTAATATAAATCTAAGTGCCAAGGCAGAGAAAGCTCCGTACCACACCCAAGTAAACCGAAACAAATTATGCCCCCCTAACCCTAAAAACAATAATTGACAAACAGAAATGGTCACTGCAAGCAGTAAACAGTAGGAAAAGTCCAAATCTGCTCTGTTAGAGTACTCTTTATATATCGTGCGACCATTACGAAGATTCTGATAAAACCCTTTTAACAACACAAATAAAGATATGCCCCCCACAGAACCTAAACAAGAAATCACTTCGGCATAGAGAGAGTGAGAAGGTTGCCCAGTTCCACTTGCATAGCGAAAACTATCAGGCCCAACTCCAAAAATGGGATTCGCTTTCCAAATATCCATGGCAATCCAAAAAAATTTTTCTCTGGATTCTGCTGATCCTTGTGCACTGCTGGGACCAAGAGAAGGGTCAAAAAGAGTTAAGAAGCGAGTTCGAAGTTCCTCCGGGATATTTCCCCAGACAACAATGGCTAAAACGAAAAATACAAAGAAAAATTTCAATCGGCTTTTAGATATAAGAGCCCCACATAACATTAGCAGTACCAATCCAAGCATACCAGTTCGTGAACCTGTTAAAATAATGCACAAAACAGCAATCCCCAAACAACCTATAGTGAGAACTCTTCGAAACCTCGTCTTATTCAACATCATGACTGGCAACAATAATGGGATTCCATAGTTTACTGACGCAGCAAAACTATTCGGGTCACTCAACGACGTCCCGACTCCAATCATACGCCAAATCCCCATTCGATACACACCACGTCCACAAGAATATTCATACAATGAATGAATTTCAAAGAGAGCCATTATACAGACAAATGATATAACAATCATTTTGAGCTCATCCTCCCCCCGAACTGAAGACATTAGTAATACGTAGAAAACCAGTATTTTCAGCCAATTTTGTACAGACACTGAAGAAAAATCAACATAATTACTAAAAACAGTTGATACGGCCATAGAGAGAAACAACAATAAGATTGCGGGATTTATTCGATTATGAGTCCAGGTCTTCTGAACGAAAAAGCTCCAATAACCCAGCATTAAGAGCATATAAACTCGTTCAATATGCAAATCACCAAGCCATGGCCAAACTTCAAATGGTCGATGAATGAACAACCACATATAACCTATAAGCCAATAAATCATCAGGAAATACCGGGCCTTACTTATTATTCAACTTTTTTTTAACAACTGCGAGATTGCCAGCAACAAGTGCATTAGATGGTACATTTTTAACAACAACACTCCCGGCTCCCACTATCGAATTCTCACCCACATCAGCCATTACTACAGAATGATTTCCAATCCAGACATTGCTACCAATCTGTATGTTGCTAAACAATGCTTGACTGTTTTTCTCATCCTCCATAGTCTTTGCTGTTCCATGCTGGTGACGTCCGCTTAATATGTCAACATTGCTGCCAATTAATGCCCCATCACCAATCTCACACATGCCAACGATGCATCCTGACCCTATTGACACCCTTGAGCCAATAGTGACTTTTTGCTTCGAGAACCATGATCCAAACCCGAGACTACTGTCCCATGAACAGGATTGTAACGTCATAACATAATAACCTCTCCTCAAATATACCCCTAAGATTCCAGGAAAGAGAGACAACAACATTCCCCATGTGGTAAAAGAATTCAGACCAAAAGGGTTGACGAGTACCAATCCCCAAAATGGGCTTGTCAATACAATTGCAAAGCAGACTAGCACATTACGAAGAATTAATTTCAATATTTACCCCCCTCAGTACTCAACGTTTGCAATAAGTGTGTATAATTATCAGCAAGTCTACTTGAAGAAAATTTTGCAACAGCATCTCTTCTTGCTGCAGCCGCACAGGAATTGGCCAACATTTCCCCTTTGAAATACCGCCCCACAGCGTCAGCAAGTGACGAAGCATTCTCAGGAGCTACAAGAAGTCCATTTCGTTCATGATCAATTAGTTCAGAATTCCCTCCTACTGCTGTTGCCACAATTGGTCTTCCGGCTACCATATATTCAAGTAGTGCACCAGACAGGCCTTCAGCCCTTGATGAAAGGACAGCCACGTCCAGGTTCATCAACAATTTTGGAATATTTTCTACAGCACCCAGTAACGTAACGAACGCTGTAAGGTCAAGCTCATTAATAAGTTGCTGGTATCTTCCTTTATCTCCTCCACCAGCGACAACAAACCTTGCGAACGGATACTTATCGTGAAGTAGCCGTGCAGCATGTATAAAGAGATCAGTTCCTTTAACCCTTCTAAGGTTACCAACCATGCCGATCATCCATTGCTGATGCGAAGAAGGTCTAACCCATGGCTCAATTCCTGAAAAAGAAGTCAAAGCAATACCATTATGGATAACTGTTACCTTTTCAGCGGCTACCTTCTCTTGTGCAATTACAGATTGTTTAGCAGCGTCACAATTAGCAACTATTAGGTCGACAAAAAATGTATTAATAATTTTTACCTTCCAAAAATCCTCACGCCTGAACCAGTGCCCAATGTTACGTCGAGAGCCTAATACTGAACATCCGGCAATCCTACCCACTGGAGCGGAAAAATATGTAGAGTCACTAAAATACGTTTGCAAAAAAGTAATTTTATTTTCACGTAAAAAACGCCATAAATGACATGCTTTTTTTATTGCTCTAAATGAGAACAATGTACTTATATGAAGCCGTAAGACAGGAATATTTTCTGGTTCAAGCACCCTACTCTCTTCGGATTGGCCATCCAACAGACAAAGATAGGGG
>JAOZKN010000085.1:7602-12399 GCA_029935315.1 Desulfocapsa sp.
ACAGAAGCAATAATTGCCTCTCCGTTCCAGCACGACTCAGGTTGTCAATAATGAAACAGATACGAATTCGGCTATCTTTGATATTATGTTTACAATTTGAAGGAAGGTTCATATGGTCAATGCACTAGAACATTATTGCGACGCAAAATGAGTATCGACTCTTTTAGAAACCCCAAACCTAACGAGAAATGCACCACAAAAATAATTAGAGGCAGAGTGCAAATGGCAAACAAAGAGGTTCTACCTGACCATAATGCCCACAAAAAAATACAACACAAATAGAATACATATGGGAGGGCGACAAAACCAATCAGGCAAGTCATGCGTCCCAGTAAAACAGTCGTACAAGCTAAAATCAGCAACAGACCAAAGCCCAGCACAAAAAAGAAAGGGATCAGCTGATTCAGAGTTAGCGCATCCGGGTGTTTATGCACAAACCGTCGCCTTCCCTGTCCATATCGAGTCAACTGTGTAAATAACCCCCATAAGGAATCACGTGGGTAATACTTCACAAGCAAAGATGGTGCTGTATAACAACTCAACCCTGCTTTTTCGACTCTATAGTTAAATTCAACATCCTCACAGGCATCAAAAGTTTCATCAACAAACCCAACCTTATCAAAAACCTCTTTACGATATGCAGCACCATTACTTACCGGGCTGACAAATCCTGAGCAATCACTATAAATCTGTGAATCACCACCGTGCCCGATACGTGATGCCCTGGCAATAGCTACCGCCTTCTGAAAATCAGACAAACCTGGAGGATCCAAAGTCTGTGGACGTCCCAAACAATCAGCACCAGATTTTTCAAAACTAACCACTATATTTTCAATAAGATGCGTATCAGGAATAAAGCAGTGACCATCAATAACAACAAAATACTCGCCATTACCTTCTAAAAAACCCATATTACGTCCGGCACTTGAACGCATTTTAGGATTAGCCAGTAATCTTATATTTTGATGTTTCTTGGTAAACTTACGGACAATATAACGTGTATTGTCCGTTGACATTCCATCAACAACTATGACTTCAAACTTATCTGCAGGATAATCCTGGTCGACAATTTGCTGTATTGTGGAGGCTATAAACTGCCCCTCGTTATAAACAGGCATAACAACAGTTACAAATGGCAGATTCATTTTACAATGGCTATCATTAGTTATCATATCTTGAACAATGAACGGTAAATATCCTCTAGTTTGACAGATTGTTTCTCAAAACTGAATTCTGACAGAACCAGACGATATCCAGCCTTGCCCATATCTTGCATTCTCGTCATATCATTAAGACTTCTCAAAATTCCTTCGGCCAAAAGGTCAGGGCGCTCTTTCTCAACTAAAAAGCCATTTTCCTTATCAATTACCAGTTCAGGAACCCCACCCACCGCAGTGGCGACAACAGGTTTTGCCAAAGCAAAGGCCTCAAGAATGACATTGGGTAATCCTTCTGTCAACGACGGCAAAACCATCAGATCCATTGCCTGAAAAAATTCCTGTATATTGTGCTGGAAACCAGGGAAATGACATTTATCATTTACACCAAGTTCTTTTGCCTGGTTAATAAGATTAGTATAGCAAGGACCGTCTCCACAGAAAAAAAAGGCTATATCATCTACCTTATTTTTTAACAGTCCGACAGCATCAACCAGGAAACGATGCCCCTTTTCCGGACTCAGCCGACCAGCAGCAACAACTATTTTAACACCTGGCGGAATATCAAAACGACATTGTATTGCCTGTTTAGCTTTATCATTCTGTACTTTATTCTGCTCAGGTACAACAACTGCATTATGTACAACCCAACTCTTTTCCACATAAACACTTAAGGACGCAAGTTTTTGCCGTTGCCCTTCGGAAACGGAAACTATACCATCAACTTTCTTTAAAAAAAGTCTATCCAACCATTCGTAAAATGCAACCTTCTTATTCTCAGCCGTATACCCTCTTGAAAATGCCAACACGGGTATCTTGCTATATTTAGCACATAACCATCCCATTACAGTGGCTTTATAACCATGCACACAAAGAACATCTATTCTATTTTCTTTAATAAACTTATTAAGCTTTACGAGTGCCCTGACATCAACAGGACCTGACATGGAGATAGCTTGACTTTCAAGTCCTACAGATTCTGCCTTATCAAGAATTTCATTTTGCTCACCTTCCATAAAGGAAACAACAACACCCTGAAAGAGTTCCGGGGTTAACCTTTGAAGGTGTTCAACAATTTGTTTTTCCGGGCCACCATAAAAATTTGTGGCTATCAGGTGGCAAATTCTTTTTGGTATTTGAGATGTCAAAATATTTATTGCGTAGCTTGAATTAATACTCCGCCCCTTGGGGCGCTCATTTTGGACTTTTAGTATTTTGCCAAGCTTTTTCCAAAAGCGTTAATACCCCGTCAGCTTGCGGTGGGATTCTTTATTTCCGTGGTGTTCGTACCCAAAGATCCTTTTTCACCCCTATTATCCCAAGCAGAGATACAAACATTAAATGAACGACAACAATGGGAGTCTGCATTAAGAAAGAAAATCTATGCCAGGACAAACCAAACTTGCATATTCCAACCATGAAATAAGCAATATACAAACCAGTCAGAACAAGTGAGCTCGTCAGTAAAAAGACCGAGAATCTTCCTGGCACAAAGAATACGCATCCCAAAGCCGTAAATACGGTCAGGAAAAGTTCTATAAGAACAAGAGGCTTACTGAGAACCAAAAAAGACCAGCCCGCATCAGCTAAAGCTATATTCCATTTTGCCAGTCCCTTCCATATCAGCTTAAACGCCTCTGTTTTGCCAAAACCTAAGTTACCACTAGCCCAACGAGTCCTCTGTATCCTGAGTTGTTCTAATGATGTAGGAAAAGGAGAGATAACCTTAACTTTTCTCAAAAACTTAATCTTCAAACCTGCCTTTATCAGAATCAAGCTGTACTCAAGATCTTCTACTATTGAGTGAGCCTCCCAGGGATACCTGAGCAAAACATCTTTTGTAAAAACCATTCCCGTACCACGTACAATTACAGCCAGCCCCAAACTTGATTTTGGCGTATAAAACAATTCATTCTCAATAAAATTACCCACGGCAAGTGCATAACTCATGGGCGAATCATCAGAATTCTCGACTCTATTGTTGATTTGAATAACCGAATGTCCTTTATCCACACAAACCGCAATTTCCATTAAAGCTTTTGGGTCAAGCAGACAATCAGCATCAACAACAATAATTGCATCAAAATTTTCTCGTAAAATACGTTTAAAAGCCCAGACTAATGCAGAACCTTTGCCCCTATTAGTTACGTCAAACCTTTCCAAAACTGTTGAGTCATATGTTCTCGCTATATCTGCAGTTTTGTCTGTACAATTATCTGCCACGACATAAACTTCAAAGTTTTCAGAAGGATAGTTAAGATTATTACATGACAAGAGTGTTCTGGCAATAACATCCTCTTCATTATAGGCAGGGACAACAATTGCAAAACTTAAATGATCAACGACCTCACGACCAGCGGCGTCATCCTGTTCCCTCGTAAAAAGGGTTATAATAACGAGAAACCAATAATAAAAGCAGATAAGCAGAGAAAGGAGGAGGAGAAAAAAACAAAAGACTTGCAGTACCATAACAACTATTCTCCATTCGTGTTAGTGCGTGTTAGTGCGTGTTAAGTTGTAAAGGAGAAATAAGATAATTGCATACCTGCTCCAACAATCTAATGCTATAAAAGCAGCCTGTTTAAGGCTACTAACTTTTACCACAACTGGCGATAAACGACCGACACGTGAGAAATGACTTTTTGTCATTGCATTTAATTAATTTCACAAGTTTACGTTTTGCAGATTCAATATTTATATAATGCCGAAAACGATAAAAGGATTTTGCTTCCGATACTCTGGGTTGCTCAGGGTCAATTTCCCACGGGTGCATATAAAAGACGAAAGAGTTTTTTTGGTTCAGTACTCTTTGAACTCCAGCGTGATAAATAAAAAATGGAAGCAGTCTGAAATAGCCTCCCCCTCCCCATGGTATAACTTTATTTCCCAGCCTTAGATTACTCACCGGGATTTCATAAAATAAAGGAGACAGGGTGTAGAGAGGTTGGTTTGGTTTTTGATTTTTCGGAAGTTGAAACGAACCGTACCTGCCATGTCCTTCATAGGAATTGTAGCTGGAATCATACAGGAAACCGACTTCTCGAATAATTCTCAAAGCGTTATCAGTTATGGAGAAACTTGGAGCACGGTACCCCATGATTTCTTCACCCGTTATATTTTCCAGAAGTTCTTTACTTTTTTTCAGATCATAACGAAGATCATCCTCGCTCTGATTATAACAAAGGTGATGGTTGAAACCGTGAGATGCCACTTCGTGCCCTCTCTTTTGAATCTCCCGCACCAAATCCGGACAACGTTCTGCTATCCATCCAAGAACAAAAAATGTTGCCCTGATATCAGCGGTGATTGAATCCAGGATATCAAGGATTTGTAAAGTATTGCTTTTTACCCGGAGTTCTTTTGTTTGCCAGCTGGAAAAAGGGATATACTCTTTAAAATTTTCCACCTGAAACCAGTCTTCAACATCAAACGTGAGTAATATCCTTTTCCCCTGTACGATTTTATCCACCAACAACGTTTTCTTCTATTCTCAATCAAACGCAAATCCCAGAATGGAACTGTTCTCATCTGACAAATTTCCCAAACAACTACTTTCGCCCAAGACCATAATACTCAAAACCAGCCTCACGAATCTGCTTGGGAGCATACACATTACGAAGATCCACAAAAATAGATCCTT
>JAOZKN010000255.1 GCA_029935315.1 Desulfocapsa sp.
AGAAAAATCACCGCTGTGGTGGTATCGGAAGCAGAAAAAACATAGGCGGCAACAGGTCCAAGTATAAGAATCGGAGGTAGCTGAGCCACTGCACAGACCAGCACCAGCACAGACCAGAGACCGGCAGCAGGTACACCGGCCACGACCATGCCAATGGCTGCAAGAACCGCCTGGATTACAGCAACCCCGACAACTCCAGTCATCACGCCACGAATGGTGGCTGTGGCAAGGGCTGTGGTTGCAGCGCCTTTTTCTCCGGCAAAGCGGGTAATAATTTTTTCAGCTACTCTGGAACTTTTTTCTGCCTTTGCCAGAAAAACACCAGCGATACATGTTGAAATAATTCCCATAAAAACTCCGGACAATCCTCCTCCCACCGAGCCAAGAAGAGAACCTGCAACAGCTTTTAATTGTGGGGCGAATTGTTTCAAAGCCACTTCCAGATTTGTGGAAAAGAGTTGCCACGCCTGATAAACGGAACTCCCGACCACAGGCCAGTCTGCAACTTTTGCCGGAGGTGGAGGAATGATAAGTGTATTCTCATGTATCTTCTCTGAGAGTACCTGCACACTGTCAATGGACTCCATCACCAGCAGAACAGACGGAACAATAAGTGCCGCAACAACTGTCAGCACAAACAACGTTGCAGCAAGGGAACGACGACCGCCAAGCATCCCGGCTAATTTCCCGATAAATGGTTCCAGGGCAACGGCCAGAATTATTCCCCAGATTACAGGAATTAAAAATGGTTTTACAAGAAATAATGTCGAGACAACCAGGGTTCCGAGAATCGAGAGTTTAATCGCTATCTCAATGACATTTTTTGTTAATACCTTGTCATCATTTGTAATTTCCATAAGTAATCCTTCCCGTCTATTTTTTTAATTTTTCACATCAAGCTCAAAACATGATCCCTGAAAGGGATGGCTGACAATAATGAAACTCTTTAAATCTAACATCTGCGACTCCTGAAAGAAGTTGCTGATACTTCCCAGCCAGGTTTTGCTTATTTATGCAAAACCCTGCTACTATTTTTTCATCTGTTTTCTCTTACAATTTTACT
>JAOZKN010000086.1 GCA_029935315.1 Desulfocapsa sp.
AGCAGGACGGTGGCGAGACAGATTCGGCGGTGAAGAAGGTATATTTCTAGTCAGTTCTGTCGGGATAGATATTGCTGTAATTTCAGGACATGAATGATGAACGAAAGAAGAAGTCCTCTGCAGAAATAGAGAAACATTGTGTGCTTGATTCCACATCTATGCGCCTACTTGAAAAATTGTGACTTTCTGCTCGTGCTTACCACCGCACATTAAAAATCGCACGAACTATAGCTGATATGGAATGAAAAAATGAGCTTGCGCTATCCTATGTGGCTGAGGCGGTTCAATACAGGCGAAACGACTGAACCTGTAATACGTTAGGATACAGGCAAACCATTAATAAAGTATAATCTTGCACCTTGTATATGGAATAAGTACCATTCGGTATTTTTTACCCGTGGTCTGTCCCGAATAGTGCTAGTTTAGGCGTTATCTTTTCGTTACCCGCTTCGGTGTTTCATTTCTTCCATTTCACACCCTTATAAAATCAATAGTTGCTTGGTTTGGAGCATCATTTAAGACACCTTTCCTAGAAGGCGATCTGCTCTTTGTCTCATCACTCAACCTGACACCCTTGCGTAACGGTATGTTTTTGTAGGTGATTTACCATCTTCTTTATTGAGTTAACCAGATTTTCCCTCTGTGCTCTTTCCTTCGTGTGAATGCTTTTCATGAGTAGTCTATTCGTTCTTAACTTTGTGTTAGCTTTTTTCTGTACTGCCTCAATTTTTAAAAACATAACAAATTCATGGCTCTTAGACATTGTTTGCCTGTTATTGTTATTTTGCTGCTTTTATTTCTTGATTTTTACTATTGATGGCAATATGTTTTGCCAGGTTTCAAGGATGCATGTTTAGGACAGGCATTTGTGGCACAGGTTTGTCTCATTGTAAATCTCCTTAAAAAGCATAACAGGCTAACGTACTCTTTCCTTCCTATTGAGCCAATAGGAAGCTAACTGCAAACAGTGAAGTCACGAACAGGTTAGGAGTGTTAGCCTGGAAATGTGCGGAATGATATCTTGTCTGCCCGTTGTTGGCTGTTTTAATCACTGCGGGATTGCGTCAGGGATTTCAGAAGAACTTCTCAAAAGGAATAGTATTATGTGGTTTTCAAGTTGTCGTTTTCCATATGTTGTGAATTTTATTCTCTCATTAATAATTCTTTTCACAACTTCGCTTCCCGCGTTTGCCGATTACAGCACAAATCACTCACCTGACTGCTCAGGGGCTTATGCAGATCCTGCAAACTTATGGTCACCAAACCATAAGTTTGAGCCAATCAATGTTGTTGGAGTCACCGATCCTGACGGTGATTCTCTTTCAATCGAAATTCAGTGCATTTTCCAGGATGAACCAGTCAATGATCTGGGTGATGGCAATACCCAATGGGATGCAGATGGAATTGGAGAAAGCAGTGCTTCTGTATTGTCTGAACGATCAGGGAATCTGAATGGACGGGTCTATCACATCGATTATATCGCCACAGATATCCACGGAGCACAATGCGGTGGCGAAATTCTTGTTGCAGTTGATCACAGTCCTCCAACTGATGCCATTGACGAAGGCCGGTTATACTCTTCCGTACCCTCTGAAAACGTATGTGGGCAGCATTCGATTAACAACCCTCCATACATTGTTTCCTTTCCGATACTGGCGGCAACAAGCTGTAATGTATATCAGTATGCAGCTGTTAGCAATGATCCGGATAGAGATGCATTAACCTACAGCCTGACCTCAGCACCTGACGGTGTGAATATTGATTCTGTCACCGGTTTATTACAGTGGGATGAACCTGTTGCCGGTACTTATGAAATAACAATAGAAGTGAGTGATAATCGGGGAGGCTCCGATAGCCAATCCTTCATAATTGAAGTCGTTGAGCCGTTACTCGAAATTACATCTACACCGATCACATCCATAATCGAGGACGATTACTACACATATGATGTGGCCATTCAAACCGACCTCGAAACAACGCCTGAATTTCAATTGCTGATTAGTCCTGCCGAAATGGATATAACTCCTGCCGACGAGATCATCGTCTGGCAGCCTGATAAAAGCTACAGCCAAGGCATTGTTGGTTCTGATCCGTACTGCGTAGTCGCCCTGGACTCTCATGAAGGAGACGTTGCGTTTGCCGATGTTGTTGCCATTGTCGACGAGTCCGGTTCAATGCGCGGTGAGCATCGTTGGGTTGGTGAATTTATCAGTAAACTCGAACAAGGTCTTACGGAGCAGAATGTTGGAGAACAAGACAAAAACCGCTACGGATTGGTGGGTTTTGAGCGTTATCCGCGTGAAATACCTGTCGGCGGTTCAAAGATGGGACTGGCTTCGGAGTTTATCACCGCTGCCAACCAGCTGCGTTTATATGGTGGAACAGAAGATGGGTGGAGATCTTTAAAGCATGTTGTTGACTCCTATCCTTTACGAGAGGAAGGTGCCAGAAACCTTATCCTGATAACGGATGAAGATCGTGACAGCACAACGTCTATCACCTATCCGTCGATCCTCAACCTCCTGGTTGAAAATAAAATCCTCCTCAACGCAGTCGTCAATGCGAACTTTTATTGTGGCGACGGACGACGTGCTTTGGGTGTTGATTATACCGGTACCGGATACGTTGCCAACGGCAGCGGTGGGTATACAACCTGTAACAATGCCAGAGCAACTTCTGGATTCTATTACACCATAAGCCACTATGTGAATCTCGCCCTTGAAACCGGTGGTGCTGCCTGGGACCTCAACTATCTCCGTTCCGGCGGCCACTGGGCACAATCATTCTCCACCGCGTTAATCGACATCAAAGTCAAAGAGATTGTTCGTCAATCTCTTTCGCTTGCAGATGTCACCCCAACCAATATCAGCGTAAATCAGGAACAGTCATCCCTGTCCGTTGACATCGTCAATCGTGGTGGAGGAGCTGTTACTGTACCGATGACCATTCACTTCTACAGCGGTACAGATGGGGATCAGGGTATCTTCTTAGGTGAAGTCCCCTTTGCTGGTGGTATTGCCGGTAATTCCACCGTGCTGGCCACCTTGCAGGTAAGCAACCTTACTGACATTCAGGATGTGTTTGTTCAGATCATCATTACTGGTGAGGCAGAAGAGTGCCATACGGATAACAACTCAGCAGTCGCTCCGATAGTTGGAGTAGCGGTTGCTGGGGAATGCAATGTCTCTGATCTACAATTCTTTGCTGTGAATGTGTTTGAAACCAATCTTTCTCCCCACTTGCTGACTACTGAATTGCCCGCTGCTGAGGCCGATGTCGAATATACCCATACTATTGAGGCAAGTGACCCCAATGTGGGTGACAGTGTCGGCTTTTCGCTGGATACGGCTCCTGCAGGTATGACCCTTAATCACTTAAATGGACGCCTGGAGTGGCTGCCTGAGAAAAAACAGGAAGGCATTCATAATGTAATTGTCTACATCCAGGATATCGGCGGACTGGAGGATATCCACAGCTATACCATCACGGTTAACTATAACGAACCGCCTGTTATCACCAGTGAACCTCCCGTTAGCACCATAGCCCGGGAGACATATCAGTACGCAATCGAAGCTACGGATGGAGACGGAGACACATTGACATACTCTATCCTTACTGGCCCTGCAGGCCTGACGGTGAACCCTGCCACCGGCCTTGTTACCTGGATACCTGCTGACGAACAAGTGGGGACGCATTCGGTGGAAGTAAAGGTGGATGACGGTCATGACGGTGGCAGTGTTCAGCAGTGGAGTATTACAGTTATCCCAGCTAACAATCCCCCTGAATTCACATCAGAACCACCAACCGCAGCTGTAGCCTACCAACCCTACTTTTATACACCAACAGCAACAGATCCTGATGGTGACACATTAGCCTTCAGCATCGTAAGCGGTTCCGAGGGAATGGTTTTTGACAGCAGTGGTGCGTTGTACTGGAATCCAAACCTGTACCAGGGTGGGATGCATACCGTTTCCATACAGGTCAGTGATGGACAGGGTGGACAAGATATACAAACATTTACAATCCTCGTGAATGTTCCCGCTCCTGAGGTTACATTTAGTATTGATAATGAGACCATTTTAAACGGTGACTCCACAGTATTACGTTGGACAGCCAATTATGCGGAGACTGTGACACTAGACCGGGGATTCGGCAGTGTTGAGATGAACGGCAGCCGCACAATCTCTCCCGATACGACGACATCCTATACCTTTACCGCCACTGGCCCCGGCGGCATCGCAACACAAACCCTTTCCATAATCGTCACTTACCCGAAACCCAGTGTCAGCCTTAGCGCTGTCCCGGCGGTTATTCTGATTGGAGAATCCTCAACACTGAGCTGGAGTGCAACCGATGTGGACACGCTCACCATCAGTCCGGATATCGGTGTTGTTGCCAACAATGGCTCCATGCAGGTAGCGCCTACGGAAACCACAATCTACACCCTGGAAGGTATCAGTCGGGGAGGAACGGCCATCCAATACGTATCAGTGGTCGTCATCTATCCAGCACCCATAGCCAGCCTGATGGCAACACCGACGAGCATCCTGATCGGTGAATCCACGACTCTCACCTGGAATACGACTCATGCCGACACGGTCACCATCACACCCGATATCGGCATGGTTAACGCCAGCGGGGCTATGGTGCTCTCACCAACCGAGCCGACCACCTACACCATTGAAGCAGTAGGTCTCGGAGGAACAACACTTCAAAGCGTAACTATTATTGCCCGCCCTCCGGAACCCTTTATCGCAATTGCGGCCAGTCCCTCCTCCATATTGCATGACGAATCCATAACGCTCACTTGGGAGGGAGGTTTTGTTGACACAGTAAGCATCGCCCCGGACATCGGAGACGTGGCCCTTAGTGGATCGATGGTTGTTTTGCCCAAAGAAACCACCACCTACACCATCACCGGCACCAGCGCTGATGGAACGGTTACTGAAAGTGTGGTCGTAACCGTTACTTATCCTGTCCCGACATCTGTGCTAACCGCAGATATTACCACCCTGCGTGAGGGAGAGGCTGTCACCCTCAGCTGGAATGTAACTGACGCCGACACGGTAACCATTATGCCCGACATCGGCACCGTTGAGATGAGTGGCAGCCAATTGCTTACCCCTGCTGACGATACCACCTACACCGTTACCGCCAACGGCCGTGGTGGAACTGCAACCGATTCTGTTCATATTGATGTCTACCCGGTACTGGTTCTGCAGGTTACTTCTCCCACTGACGCTGCATTCACCGCCAGACCATCCGTTCCCATAAACGGTCTGGTAACTGATGGTGCCACTGTAACTGTTAACGGTATAACGACTCCTGTTACTGGAAATCTGTTCTCCACTGAAGTGGTTCTCCCCTCAATGGGAGAGCACATTATAACCATTACCGCAACAGACAATTATGGCCAGGAAGAGACAAGAATCATTACAGTATCCTACGTGCCTGAGTTGACGCTTGATGTAACTACACCGACAGACGGCACCATTCTGTCAGCTCCTGATGTGGAAATAAGTGGTCAGGTAAGCAACAATGCGCAGGTGACCGTCAACGGAGTGGCAGCTTCTGTAAACGGTACCACCTTTTCCGCACCTCTGTCAGGCCTGACTGAAGGGAGTCATACCTTTGTGGTGGAGGCCATTGACAGCTTTGGTCAGCAGAAAACCGTTTCCATCACCGTCTATTATCTCAACCTGCCCACAGTAACTCTTTATGCTGACAAATCACGTATCGAAAACGGTGACATCGTAACATTGACCTGGGAAAGTGAAAATTGTGAAAGTGCCACACTGGAGCCCAACATTGGCGAAGTGAATTGCAGCGATACAATCAGCTTGCATCTATCCGAATCAACAGGATTCATAATACGATCTACAGGGCTTGGGAAAACAGCTCATGCAAAAGTATTTGTCGTTGTTGATGACCCCTATGGTGACCCAACCCCGGAAGAACAGCTGCATCTTGAAACAATTAACCAGGCTCGAGCAAATCCACCTGCGGAGGCGGCAAGGTTAAATATTGACCTGAACGAAGGCCCACCAAGTACTATTCTTAGTCCTGAGCCGGTACAACCGGTTAGTTTTAATAACGTGCTTGCCAGAGCTGCACGTGGCCACTCTCGAGACATGATAGATAATCACTATTTCGCTCATGAAGGCAGTGATGGGAGTTCGCCTGAAGAGCGTTGTATTGCAGAAGGTTACGAGGGCGGTACTGGAGAGAATATAGCGGTACGGTTAAGTAGTGAAACTCAGAATTCTTCTGAAACATCACAGGGGATGCATAATGATTTATTTATCGATTATAATTATCCGGGACGGGGCCACCGCATAAATATTCTCTTTGGCAGCTATAAAGAGGTTGGCGTCGGGATTTACATGGAAAGCATATATCCTGAGTATGCGTATGGCGGAGTTGTAACATGTAATTTCGGTATCCCAATAAAAGACACAGGCGCCATTCTTGGCGTTGTCTATGAAGATAAAAATGAAGATCTGATTTATGATCTGGATGAAGGGGTAGCAAACGTCTTGATCGAGGCTCTTGAAAGCGACAGCAAAGTATACACCGCATCTGCCGGTGGGTACGCACTGCCCCTTACTAACGGAGAACACACAATTCGGATTACCCTGCCCGATGGTCGTACGTTGCAACGACAGGTGACCATGGCCGGTGAGAATATTAAGCTTGATTTTCGGGTTGATCTGTTTACGGAGCAAGTATCCCCTGTAGTTAACCTTTATGCCGTTAATCAAGCAATAAGCCTTGGTGAAACAACCAGACTCACCTGGGAATCCAATGATGTGAAATTTGCCGAACTGGATAATGGTATAGGATACGTCCCTGTAAACGGCTCCGTTAGTGTGTCACCAACGGAGACCACCACATACACAATAACAGCGACTGGTCAGGGGATAAGTGCAACGTCCTATGTTACAGTGTATGTGAATGATTTCTCGATCTTCCCAACTGTTGACCTCATAGCATCTCCTGCGACCATCAACAAAGGAGAATCCGCAACACTTACCTGGACAACGGAAAATACGGCCGGTGTTCATATTGATAACGGTATCGGAGCGGTTTTCATAAACGGCTCAATTAACGTTACACCTGATCATACAACGACATATACCCTTACCGCCGCGAACCAGGGAGGGGTAATCAGCAAAAAGGTCAAGGTGACTGTTCTTGGTAACCCGGTCCTGCAACCTGCCGGTTCCTTTGGTGCGACCTATAATAACCTGATTCCAGTTGATGCAACTGTTGACGAGTATGATCCGAAACGTTTCAGCGTGGTAAGCGGAAAGATCGAAGGGGTTTCCGGTCTGCCGCTTGCCGGGGCCGAAGTAACTATTCTTGATCATCCGGAATACGGTACAGTTTACACGGATGCCAGCGGCACTTACGCGCTTCCACTTCAGGGAGGAAGTACGTTAACAGTATTGTATGGCCTGGATGAATATCTGCCTGTTCAGCGTCAGGTATACGTCCCGGTGAATGATATCGGTATCGCAAAAACAGTACAGCTGCTGCAGAAAGATCCTCTTGCAACTCAAATCAGCTTTGATGGAAATCCGGACACCGTAATAATCCACAAGAGTTCTGTGATAACCGATTCTTCGGGGACACGTTCCATCAGCATGGTTTTCCAGGGTGATAACCGAGCGTATGTAGTTGATGAAAACGGCAATGATACCCAGGAAATCACAAGCTTCACCACAAGGGCAACTGAGTATCAGACCCCACAGTCGATGCCTGCCGAACTGCCAAAGACATCGGCCTTTACCTACTGTGTCGAGCTTGCTGTGGATGGTGCTGACCGTGTAAGGTTTGCAAAACCGGTGGTGACCTGGGTGAATAATTTCCTCGGTTTTGATATCGGCACTACGGTTCCTTCCGGCTACTATGACCGGGATAAAGGGATATGGATCGCCTCTCAAAACGGTATTGTCGTTGAGCTCCTTGATATGGACAACGATGGCATCGTGGATGCTGTGGACAGTAATGGTGATGGCCTTGCCGACGACCTGAACAAAAGTGGTGATGTTTCTGACGAGGCTCTGGGGCTTAGCGATCCTTTCTCCTACGCACCAGGTTCCACTTTCTGGCGTGTTGAGGTCACCCATTTCACCCCTTGGGATTATAACTGGTGTACCTTTAAGGCTCTTCTACAAATGCTTGGCTATAGCGGTCCGTGGCTGGACGAAGCACCATGTCCGGAATGCGAGAAGGACAAAACCAAAACCGGCTCTTCTGTGGGCAATGAGAGTCTCGTTTTCTATGAAGATATTGCTATCCCCGGCACCGGCCTGCGTTTGGCTTATGCAAGTGATCGCACAGAAGGCTACGAGAATAGAATCACCATTCCGGTCAGCGGTTCATTTGTACCCGATATCGTTGAAGCTATCATCGTTGAGATGGAAATTGCCGGTCGTAAATATCGGAAAGTTCTTCCCACAACGCCAAACCAGGTCCATGAATTTATCTGGGACGGTCGTGATTCTTTTGGAAATCTGATCACCCATAAGGTCACTGCGCATATCAGAATCGGTTATTCCTATAACGCCGAGTACAGTGATTCAGACTTTCTTAAGATGTCCTTTGCCGAATTTGGAACAACTCTAACCGGTGTTTCCTCACGTGACAAAGTCATAAGCTGGAAACGCAGTGCTCTAACGGTTAACATCGCCGACAAGGACCAAGGTATTGCCCAGGGCTGGAGTATATCCGCCCATCATAAGCTCACCCCCACCGATCCGACCACCCTCCACAAGGGAGATGGCACCACGGTGAAGAATATCACTTCGGTGATGAGAACGGTTGCCGGCAGCGGCCGGGATGGCTGGCCCATTGACGGTGCAAATGCCCTTGATACCCCCATCGGTCATCCAACAAGTGTTGCTATGGATGAAGATGGGAATCTCTATGTGTCCAACCAGGTCTATTCCGCTATTCTCAAGATTGATGAAAATGGTGTTGTAGAAGTCATTGCCGGTGGAGAAACCGGGGTAAATGAGGATGACAACATAGATGCCAAAGATGCCATGCTGCGTATTCCAAACGATATGGCCTTTGACTCCAAAGGAAATCTCTATATTGCAGATTCCGGTGCCTTCAAAATCCGAAAGATCGATAAAAACGGCATTATTACAACCGTTGCCGGTAACGGCCTTGAGGAATCCAGTGGAGACAACGGCCTTGCCGTAAACGCCGGGATTATGCCGACCAGTGTAGCCGTGGATGATTTTGCTAATGTATATTTCGCCGAAGGTGCATCCTGTGTCGGTGGCACAGTTGATCCGGTAACCGGTCAGTGTATTGGCGGCAATGTTGTTGAAAGCAGCTACCGGGTACGTAAAGTCTCCACCGGCGGCTATATTACAACGGTAGTTGGAACCGGAGAGAAGTACGACTCCTCTATCCATACAGATAATGGTGATGGGGGCTTCGCATCAGCAGCATACCTAAGCAACCCCACATCAGTAAGTCTGGACCAGGAGGGCAACCTCTATATAGCCGACGGTCTGAGAATCCGAAAGGTCAATACAAGCGGCACCATCACCACCGTTGCCGGTAACGGCTATTCCGGCTATACTGGAGACGGCGGTCTGGCAACGGACGCTCAGATTACCCATGCTTCCGGCATCACCTTTGACAAAAAGGGTAATTTTTATTTCTCCCAATACTACGGTAATGGGGATGTGATCCGTAAGGTAACCGGCGGCGGTTATATTTCCACCGTTGCCGGAAAAGGTGCACCCGGTCTTGACGGAGACAACGGCCCCGCCACCCACGCACTCTTAAAACAACCACAGCGACTGGTTATTGATGCCTACGGCTTCATCTATATCCCGGATAAAGGTAATGGCCTGATACGCAAGGTATCCATAGACAGCTACAATGAAGGAGAGACCCACTTTATCGAAGCAAACGTGGGCCATCTGATTTCTGCAGATGGCTTTCATACCGATACCTACGACCTGGAGTCGGGCATTCCCCTGCTTTCGTTCGGCTATGGGATAGATAAGCAGCTTAACAGTATCACCGACCAGTTCGGTAATGTGATAACCATCGAATACAGCGGATCTGTCCCAACAGCTATCGTCTCCCCTGACGGTTTACGCACCGAACTGAGCATAGATGTATCGAATCAGCTCATCGGGATAATACATCCCGACAACAGCTCCTACACTTTTGAATACCTGGAGGACGACGGCCTGCTCAGTGCCAAGATTGAGCCCAACGGCAACCGCTTTGAGCACTACTTTGATGAGAGAGGCCGTATCACCTCTACCAACGATGCTGAAAACGGTCTCTGGGAATTCAGTCGAAGCAAAACATACAATGGCAAAGTTACCAGCACCATTACCACCCCGAACACGATGAAGTCCGTTGAGAAGATAACCTACTCAACAGGGGCCGAGGAAAAGGTGGTTACCAGTCCCGATGGGTCAATAAACAGTTCAACGACCTCTGCTGATGGTCTGGACAACAGCAGCCAGTCATCCTGCGGGATGAGGATCGAAACTTTCAGCGATCTGGATCCATGGTTTGGCAATACCTATACCCGTTCCGCTACAGTGAGTACTCCTGCGGAGCTTGCGTTTACAACATCTGTGGCCAAAGAGTATACGGATGCTGATCATGATGACTTCCCCGACACTATTACCACTCGCATCACCGCAAACAATAAGGTGTCCACCCTGGTACATGATGTTCTTAACTCAACGAATACCATTACCTCACCGGAAGGGAGAAGTGTCACCACAAGCTATAACCCAACCACCCTACAGACAATTCAGTCACAGGTACCGGAACTTCACCCAACGGACTACGGTTATCGCAATGACGGCAAGCTGCAGTCTGTTACCACCGGTAGCCGAACAACTGCCTATACCTACGATGCTATGGGTAATCTGTCCACCGTAACTGATCCTTTGAGCCGCCTTACCAACTTCACCAATTACGATGAGGTTGGCCGGGTGACCGGAATGGTGCGTAGTGACAATACGGTCATACAGTATGATTATGATGAAAACGGAAATATGTCCCTGCTGATCACCCCCAAACCAGCCGACAATACATTCACGTATAACGGGGTGAACAAACGTTCAGCCTACCAGACGCATTTGGGTTTTACTACTGCGTATACGTATAATGAAGAACGTCAGCTGACCCAGGTAACACTGCCTTCTACCAGAACAATAGTAAACAGCTATGACAAAGGCAGACTGATTACCACAACAACGGATGAATGGACAAACAACTACTACTACGCCTGTGGCAACCTGCTGGATTCGGTGAGCAGGGGAGGAGAATCCCTTAGCTATACCTATGATGGGAGTTTGCCCAAAACCATAACCCAGAGTGGGACGCTAAACACCGGTCTTGCTCTCACTTACAATAACGATTTTAATCTGACAACGTTCAGCTACGCAGATGGCACAGAGAGTTATGAGTATGACAACGACGATCTGCTGACCCGTTCCGGTGCTTTTATCATCACCAGAAACGCCGCCAACGGCCTGCCTGAAACAGTTTCGGATACCAGCTATTTACTTGACCGCAGTTTCAATGGCTATGGTGAGGCTGACAGTATAGATCTGAGCGTTACTGGTAACCCGTTACTGGGATACCAGTTTACCCGCAACAATGGTGGACAAATTACTACCAGAACAGAAACTGTTGATGGCGCTGCTCAAAGCACAAGTGTTTATGACTACGATGATCTCGGCAGACTGCTCACAGTAACCAGAGATTCTGTTCTGACGGAGGAATACCGTTATGATGATAATGGCAATCGTACCTATGAGATGAACACGGAACTCGGTATCAGTGGCAGGAGTTTCTCTTCCTCTGAGGAAGATCATACCCTAACGGCTGGGGATGTTACCTATACATTTGATTATGATGATTATTTGGCAGAACGGACAGTAGGTACAGAGACCACTGGGTATGTGTATTCCTCTACTGGGGAGTTGATGTCTGTTAGTCTGCCTGATGGGACTGCGATATCCTATGTCAATGATCCGAACGGCAGAAGGATTGCCAAACTGGTTAACGGAACCATAGTTGAGAAGTACTTGTGGAGTGGCTTGACTACACTGCTAGCTGTCTATGACGGATCCGACAATCTGGTACAAAGGTTTGAGTATGCTGATGGCCGAATGCCTGTTGCTATGACGATGGGTGGGGGTACTTACTATCTTGCCTATGACCAGGTGGGAACCCTGCGTCTGGTTACTGATAGTTCCGGGAATGTTGTTAAACAGATTGACTATGATACCTTTGGGAATATACTGGGTGATAGTAATCTCGGATTTACCGTACCCTTTGGTTTT
>JAOZKN010000169.1 GCA_029935315.1 Desulfocapsa sp.
TGGTCACAAAATCCCATGCTCCACGGCGGATGGCATCCACGGCCAGTTCTATTGTACCGTATCCGGTCATCAGGATAACAGTCTGTCCGGGATCATTACTGCGGATACGATCAAGAACTTCAAGCCCATCCGTATCACCCATCATAATATCCATCAGAACAAGGGCCACCTCCTGCTCTGACAGGATCGCAAGCGCTTCATTGCCGCCTGCAGCCGTCAGCACTTCTATTTCAGGCAGTCGCTTGGCAAAGCTTCGTTTCAAACCACTCAGCAGATCTGGTTCGTCGTCAACAAGCAGAATTCTGCTGAGGTGAGGGGATTGTTTCTTCATTGATCACGCCCTTTCCAAATGGAGGAGGATAACAGTTTTGTCTGGTGTTCTGTTGTACAGGTTGCCTACAGAAAATAGTTTCCGTTAGAATCCCGTTTCGGTCCTAATACCTTCAAATGTGGAAACACCTTTCTGGCAATGGTGAAGGTCAGAACAATAACAAAGAAAAGGACGAACAGCCTGATGACATCGGTAATAGTCGCTACTCCACTTAACAGGATGCTTTCCAACAGGTCATACGAGCACCACAGGCCTGCCAATCGATAAATTCCACCATGAAACCGAAAGACGAAGTAAGAAAAAACGAGGGGTAACAAGGTTTTAATCAGAATGAACAGAGTCGGTTCATCCATATTAATCGGTAACTCGGCAAGAACCGTTATAACAGCGTAGAGAACAAGAAGAATCGTCAACAGTCCATTGATAATCATATATTGCTTCCGAAGCACTGAGGTGGGGATGCTTGCGATGCAATAAGCGTACTTCGCTGCTCCTGAAGGGTTTGATTCAACATGCTTCTGAAAAATTTCCTCCCTGTTCAATCCGCCTTCCATTTCTGCGATTATTTCATTGCTGATGGTAAGCAATCCCATGGTTCTTCCTTTTGGTTGAGGTGATATAAAAAACTACAATACAAGTAAGTTACCGTTTATCGATGTGAGTCAAACTCTTTGGGGATACTGGTATGACAACGGTGAACCGTGCGCCATGGCCCGGTGTTGACTGCACTCTGATTTCCCCATCATGTTCACGAATGATCCCGTAGCTGACGGACAGACCAAGGCCAGTTCCCTGACCGGGATCTTTGGTACTGAAAAATGGGTCGAAAATTTTATCCAGGATTTCCTTGTTAATTCCTGGCCCATCATCTTCGATCTCTATGAGTATCTGCTCATTCTCGAATCGGGTAGTGATGGATATCTTTCCTTTGTTTCCAGCCGCCTGCACACCATTCATTATCAAATTCACCAACACCTGCTGGATGCGCCTGTTGTCCATTAAACAGTTGGGGAGCTCAGGTTCCAGAGTGCATATAAGGTTAATCTGGTTTTTCTTGAATTGTTGCCCAACCATGGAAAGAACAGTTTCGATGGATTCATTAATGGATCCAGGCTGTCGTTCCATGCGGGATTCTCCGCTGCGTGAAAAATCAAGAAGGTCTGCTACTATCCGTTTACAATTTTCGGCATGACGTTCAATTGTATTAATATCATTAAATATTTCTTCATTGTCCCTGTTTTCCTCTTTTATAATATCCGTATGACAGAGAATAACACCAAGGGGGTTGTTGATCTCATGTGCAACACCGGCCGCCAGCTGTCCTACGGCCACGAGTTTTTCTGTCTGCTGGATTCGCTGTTCAGTTTCTTTAAGGGTTGTCACATCTTTTGCCAGACATACAATGGCCTGAATTGAATCATCTGTGTTTAAAATTGGATAGAAGAAGATATCAAAAATTGAACCATCAGCCAGCTGAATTTCTTTTGTATGCTGCTTTTCTGTCTGCAGATCAAGCGCCTGCAGCTGTCCACTGAAAAGACACTGCTGCACTGAAGCAATAGCATCTATGTTCTGCCCTATTACATCATCCATAGCCAGATTGTTTCGAAGAAGAAAACTCTGGTTGGCCATTTGCAGACAGCCATCAGGTGCAAGCAGGATCAGGGGATCGCTTATGCCGTCAAACACCGACTGCAGGAGTTCTGTACTCTGGCGAAGGCTCTGCATATTCTGCATATTTTCTATGGTGAGCCCGATTTGCTGTCCTATGGAAAGAAGGAGCTCCTGTAGCGCACAGTTCAAGGTCTCACAGCGGAGTTCAGTTATCAGCATTATTCCCAGAAGGCGCTTACGACAGCTGAGAGGTATGCTGACAGTGAGCATGTCATATTTGTCCGATGGGATAACTTTTATCTGCTTGTAATCAATTTTATCCTGCTGCGGTTCCAATACGGGTGCATTTACTGCGGTTTGCAGAATATAGCTGTCTGCGACGTTGTCATAAAGATAGATTCCTGCGCCTTTTGCCGGGATAACCTGTAGTGCCTCCTGGAGTACCCGGTGAAGTGTGGTCTGCAGATTATCCGTACTGGTGATAAGGCCAGTAAGTGTGTTGTGCAGCATCAGCTCTTTATTTCGTTTCTTAACCTGAGTTCTCGCCCGGGTTTCCGAGCGTTTCAAGGCCTCGGTTCGATCAGCAACAACAATTTCCAGATTATCAGTATGTTCGACAAGCCGGGAACGACTGTCCCGCAGATCTTGTACCAGCGTTCTGGCACTGCGAAACAACTCTTCCAGTTCTTCTCTGTGTCCCTTCCTTCTTTGCGGTAACGGTGACTGGACACTGTCACCAAGAGTTGTACGGAAAAGTGTCAGCAGATCCCGCAGATTTGTAATGATAAGCTGATGAAAGAGAAGCCAGATGGTGGAGTAAAGCAGCAGGGCGAGAATCAAAACGGCTCCAAACATTCGAAATGATCTCTCCCATATTTGAGCGAGACTTTCCTCAAGGGGAATGGAAATAGAAACAACCCCCCCAATCTCTTCGACCTGGCGATGAAATCCTCGATTCTCTCCATAAGTAGCAGTGATAGCCTTTGGTGCTTTAGTTGGCTCACCATGACAATGCAGGCAGGAATTGTTGAAAAAAACCGGCCGATATAAGGTGAAATATCGTTCAGAATCCAGTCGTTTCATAGTATGCCATTCATGTTCTTCAGGATGCGCACGAAAATACTCTATCATTTCCCGTTCCTGCGTATTTGCCTCAAAATCTGGATTTCTGGCATCTATAGCTGTGCGCCGATACTTGAAGGCCGGCAGGCTGTCTTTAAAACGATCCATAATGACACGGGTAATGTAGGAGGTGGACATGGACTCAATGATAAACTGATCCTCACCCAGTTCCTCCCACATACGTGGACGTAATACTTCGCGGATATACCCGCGGGTTGCTTCCAGAGAGGTCATAACCACCTCAGTTTGTCTGAACGTCTCCTCTTCGAGCAGACTCTTCTGGAAATGATAAATGATGGTCGTTGTAAAGAGGCAGAAGCAGAAGAGTATGATACCTAAGCCCACTTGAAATTGCAGTTTCAGGTTGTGCTGATCCTTGCCGGCCAGATCCCGGATAATATCTTTCATTGTAACCCTCTCCGATAGCAGATCATAAAAAGACTGGTGCTTCCATCAGTATACATGCCCAGTATCCATATGTAAACTAACGGATGCACCACCCTTCCCTGCCTTCTCTATTTCACAACTGTGAATTAAATTTTGAATCTGTAATACCGGTAGGTTACCTGGGGAGTCTGTTTTTATTACAATCAGGAACAGGGTTTGCATTTAAGGCAGAATCATACTCAAAAAAATAGTAACTGAGGGGGAAATGGGGATGCAACGCACTTTTATAACACCAGTACTTGTTTTGCTCGGCATAGTTGGAATCTGTAGTCTGATGGCAACAACAAACCTTTTTGATCCACTTATTCACTTTATTCACACCGGAGATATTACGCCTGCACAGGCCGTAATGTGTCTCCTCTTCACCGTAGGCGGATTTGCTGCCTATTATTAT
>JAOZKN010000256.1 GCA_029935315.1 Desulfocapsa sp.
CTAGTACAATGTAAAACATAAGTATTCGTATATTTAATGTAGTGTGTTATAATTGTTCCAAAACCATGGGGAACAGATATGGCACCGAGATACCGAGTAACGCTTACGGAAGAAGAACGAAGAGATCTAGAAGCTATTTCGACAAAGGGGAAAAGAGCAGCTCGTACTGTGCTGTATGCCAGAGCGCTGCTTTTACTGGATGTTGGTGAGTTTGGCCAGAATTGGATTGTTGCTAAAGTTGCCGAAGCCCTTGGCACGACCACCCGTAGCCTGGAACACCTTAAAAAGAGATTCGTGGAAGAGGGGTTACATGCCGCGATAGTACGTAAGGTACGAGTTAAACCACCACGGGAAATCCAATTCGGAGGTGAATTTGAAGCACATCTTTTAGCTCTGGCATGTTCGGAAGCTCCTGAGGGCAGGGATCGCTGGACGGTCAGGCTACTTGCAGAGAAACTGATTGAACTTAAAATCGTTCCAACAGTTTCTCCGATGACAGTGTGTAATACTTTAAAAAAAATGAACTTAAGCCTCACCTGAGCAAGTACTGGAAAATACCGCCGGATCAGAACGCAAGTTTTGTTGCAGCAATGGAAGACATCCTGGAAGTTTATGCTCGTCCGTATGATGCGAGATTTCCAGTTGTCTGTATGGATGAATCGAGCATCCAACTGATTGGAGAAGTGCAAACCCCAGTTCCAGCAGCACCTGGCCATCCGGTATTGGTGGATGATGAATATGTTCGCAATGGGGTAGCCAGTATCTTCATTGAAGTGGAACCTCTTGGAGGAAAGCGGCAAGTGAAAATTACTGACCGCCGCACAAGAATTGACTGGGCTCACTTTATTAAAGAAATGCTGGAGAAACGTTATCCTGATGCCGAGAAAGTAGTGTTGGTGATGGACAACTTGAACACACATAATGCGGCATCTTTATACACGGCCTTCACTCCCGAAGAGGCACGGAAATTAGCTGAACGCCTTGAAATACATTATACGCCAAAACATGGTAGTTGGCTTAACATTGCAGAAATTGAACTCAGTGTTTTAAAGAGACAAT
>JAOZKN010000170.1 GCA_029935315.1 Desulfocapsa sp.
TCGGCTAGTAATTTATGTTACGTTTCACAACGTTACATGGAACACTTACAGGGGGTTTTAACCCCATGAGTTCACGCCCATGCCGGGCGTACACAAAAAAATGCACCCGACTGGCTCACACGTCCAATTTTCGGAGGTTTATCTATCATTGTCTCTCGCTCCATCATTCCGGTAGATCCAGGGCCAGCCGGTGATTTAGGACGTTCGGCTATAAAATCCAAAATCATATAATATTCTAAAAATCAATAAAGCAGTTGCTGTTTGCACCATATTTGGTACATCATGCTTATGGGCACTAATTTTAGATTACAGGTCGTTTTTTACAAATCAGACTCTGGAAAAGAACCAGTACGTGATTGGCTTAAAAAGCTCGACAAGGAAGACCGTAAAATCATAGGAGAAGATATAAAAACTGTTCAATTTGGCTGGCCCTTAGGAATGCCACTTGTCCGTAAAATTGAGACAGGTTTATGGGAAGTTCGTATTCAGTTGAATAACCGTATCGCCCGTATCCTATTCACTTCACATGAAGGACTCATGGTCTTGTTGCATGGGTTTATAAAAAAATCTCAAAAAACTCCCGCAAATGACTTAAAAGTCGCAAAACAACGTATGGCAACTTTTGGAGGTAAACATGAATAAACATATCGGAAGCAGTTTTGATGATTTTCTGGAAGAGGAAGATATATTAGCAGAAACAGAAGCAATCGCTATTAAACGAGTAATAGCCTATCAAGTTTCCCAACTGATGAAATCTAAAAAACTGTCAAAAGTTGCCATGGCACAGCAAATGAACACAAGTCGCTCTGCATTGGATAGACTTCTTGATCCACAAAATACATCCATCACTCTTCAAACATTAGAACGTGCAGCCCATGCTATAGGTAAACGGTTACGTATTGAATTCGCGTAACAAAAGAAAACGACAAAAAGACGTCGAACGAATAAGGTTAGATTGTGTGAGTGAAGCGAACCGCAATCTGATGAGGTGATATGGAGAGAGCTTCTTTGAGTATATCTTCAACTGATCTTTTAAACATAGTCGTCCTTTGCTGTCGTAAAATACATAAGTATACATATGTATTTTGCGGAAGATAAGCTTTTATAGCAGCTAAAGGCCTGGTAAATAAAAGTCTGGGACTTTCTTTACGACAATTATCCCTTTTAGGGTGGTTTGCTTTTTTTATGAGTACCAATAACGATGTTATTGGCAGTTACGTAAGATAGCTTCTATTTTTTCAGTGTTATAATCACGTAGGCGCCAGACTTTTGCCAGAGTAATGGCATTTTCTGCAATTTTACTGATATCTGCTGCTGGGATTTCTAATTCTGTGATCGTTACCGGCGTGTGAATTTCCTGGAACCACTTACTGAGGCGTTCAATTCCCTGAGAAGCCTTTTCCTCATCGCTTCCTGTTCGAATATCAAAGACTCGTTCTGCAAATTGGGCGAATCGTTGCGGTTGAGTCGGTGCCTGAAAACGCATCCATCCGGGAATGATTGCGGAAAGACCTGCTCCGTGTGGGACATTGTAGAAGGCAGAGAGGGTGTGCTCTATCATGTGCATGGGGAATCCGACCATACCAAGACCTGCAGCTGTAAGCCCATTTAAAGCAAGGGTCGATGTCCACATAAGATCTGCACGTGCATCGTAGTCTTCCGGATTGAGAAGTACCCGGTTGCAGCTTTCCATAGCATTGATGATCAAACCTTCCATCAGCCTGTCCTGAACGGCTGTGCTTGGATCCCGGGTAGTAAAATAAAATTCAAGAATGTGGGAGATAGCATCCACCGCACCGTAGGCGGTGTAATTCGCAGGGACTGAAAATGTCAGCGTAGGATCAAGGATGGATACTTTCGGATAGAGCTGTTTGTTGCCAAAGCCAAATTTCTGGGATGTCTCGTCATTGGTTATGACCATGCCGGAGTTCATTTCTGAACCGGCTGCTGCCAGGGTCAAAACTGTTGTCAGGGGCAGTGGTGATTTAATGCTTTTTTGAAAATTCAGGGGACACAATACGGTTTTAGTGTTTTGTCACCTGAATTTAAAAATATTTGTTTGCTTCTCTTGACGGTGTGTAGCCCTGAGGTTACAGTGCAAGATATGATCTACGAAATAGAAACCACTGCCGTCTTCGATAAGTGGGCCCGGAAACTAAAAGATAAAATAGCTGCCCGCAGTATTGCTTTTCGGTTGGCTCGTGTCCGAGCCGGCAATCTGGGAGATGTTGGAAGTGTTGGTGGTGGAGTCAGTGAAATGCGGATTTTTGTGGGTAAGGGTTACCGTTTGTATTTCACTTTTCGAAATGAGCAGTTGATCATTTTGCTTTGTGGCGGTGATAAGTCCAGCCAGGCAAAGGATATTAAGACGGCGAAGAAGCTTGCCAAAACACTCTGAGGAATTGTTATGAAAACAAAAACAAAAGCATACGATCCTACCTTGTTTATTAAAACCGATGAGGATATTGCAGCGTATCTGAATGAAGCTTATATGGATGAAGATCCCACGGTATTTCTGGTGGCCCTTGGGGATGTTGCAAAGATTAAAGGGATGAGCAAGGTGGCAAAGAAAGCAGGGCTTAATCGTGAGAGTCTGTATAAATCATTGAAGAAAACCGGGAACCCGAAGTTCTCTACCATCAGCAAAGTCACTAAGGCACTTGGTTGTAAACTGGCGGTTGTTTGATGCCAGAAATGGACATTTGGTAGAGCATTCAAGATGAATGAGTGGCAACGGTTGACTTTATGAAACTATTGGCAATTATGTAGGATAGCTTCTACCTTGTCTGTGTTGTAATCACGTAATCTCCAGACCTTGGCTAGAGTAATCGCATTTTCTGCTATTTTACCGATATCTGCTGCTGGGATTTCTAATTCTGTAATCGTTACCGGTGAGTGAACTTTCTGAAACCACTTACTGAGGTTCTCAATTCCCTGAGAAGCCTTTTCCTCATCGCTTCCTGTTCGAATATCAAAGACTCGTTCTGCAAATTGGGCGAATCGTTGCGGTTGAGTCGGTGCCTGAAAACGCATCCATCCGGGAATGATTGCGGAAAGACCTGCTCCGTGTGGGACATTGTAGAAGGCAGAGAGGGTGTGCTCTATCATGTGCATGGGGAATCCGACCATACCAAGACCTGCAGCTGTAAGCCCATTTAAAGCAAGGGTCGATGTCCACATAAGATCTGCACGTGCATCGTAGTCTTCCGGATTGAGAAGTACCCGGTTGCAGCTTTCCATAGCATTGATGATCAAACCTTCCATCAGTCTGTCCTGAACGGCTGTGCTTGGATCCCGGGTAGTAAAATAAAATTCAAGGATGTGGGAGATAGCGTCCACCGCACCGTAGGCGGTGTAATCCGCGGGGACTGAAAATGTCTGCGTAGGATCGAGAATGGATACTTTCGGATAGAGCTGTTTGTTGCCAAAACCAAATTTCTGGGATGTCTCGTCATTGGTGATGACCATGCCGGAGTTCATTTCTGAACCGGCTGCTGCCAGGGTTAACACTGTTGTTAAGGGCAGTGGTGATTTGATGCTTTTTTTACCGGTGAAAAATTTCCACACATCATGCTGAACCGTGGCTCCTGCACAAATTGCCTTTGCTTCATCAATGACAGAACCTCCTCCAACTGCGCAGACAACCTGACAGGAGTGTTCCCTGGCCAGTTTTATTCCCTTGCGCACATGGGAGAGAAGAGGGTTTGACTGTACGCCCGGGTGTTCGATTATTTCCAGTCCGGCTTCCTGAAGAGACTCTTTAACCTGCTCATAGAGGCCTGTTTTTTTTATGGATCCGGATCCATAAACCAGAAGCACTTTTTGTCCATATGCTGCAGTCTCGTTGCCGATGGAAGGGACAGTGTCTTTGCCAAACAGGATTTTCGTGGGATTATGGAA
>JAOZKN010000257.1 GCA_029935315.1 Desulfocapsa sp.
CACCCCAGGCTTTTTTAGAGCCCTCTTTGGTTGCATCCCAGGCCTCAGCAGAACCTTCCTTTGTGGCTTTCCATGCTTTTTTCGAACTGTCTGCGCCGGCATCTCCCACGGCATGAGCGGCTTCGCCTATCTCATCACCAGCCTTACTCCACCTGGAAGGATCTTCAACTGCTCCCTCTGTTGCCGTATCAGAGGCCAGTGCGGATGCAACACCAAACATGCCAAGAAACAAAAACGCCACTATTATTTTTTTCATGATCTATCTCCTGTTTATTTTATTCACTTCAAAGAAAAAAACTGCTCAAGCAGCCGATGCATACACGCGTTGATGTCCTGAAACGCATTTTCACGATGAAGCATTTCCTCTTCACCCATGATCCACGGTGCCTGCACAAGCTCGTCCCTGCAATTTTCGATAAGGATGGCTGCACTGTCTGCGGTACTTTCCAGGTGAAACTGCAGGCCGAGTACATGTTTTTTGTATAAAAATGCCTGATTCACACAAGCGCTGCTGCCATAGAGGCAGACGGCGTTATCGGGCAGGGAAAAAGTATCTCCATGCCAGTGAAAAACAGTCATTTTTTGGGGAAAAGCAGATATCAGTGTCTCGGGGATATCAGCAGTAGCTGTCACCGGAAACCAACCAATTTCTTTCTCTGGATTGGCAGTGACTTTCGCTCCCAGCACATCGGCCAGCAGTTGCGCGCCCAGACAGATACCAAGAACGGGTATTTCCCGTGCCACAACCTGCGCCAGAAACTCCTTCTCCTCGGTCAGCCAGGGATAATCGGCATAATCATAAATTCCCATGGGTCCCCCCATGACAATTAGAGCTTCAACCGAATCCTCAGGGGGAAGTGTATCCCCTGCCCAGAGGCGACAGCAGGACAAGCTATGCCCCTGCTCCAGCATAGATTTTTCCACGGAACCAAGTCCCTCGAAAGGAACGTGCTGTAACCAGTGAACCATTGCCACAGCAGTTTACAGGATCTGGCTTAAAAAGAGCTTGGTACGATCGGACTGTGGATTATCAAAAAACTCATTCGGCTC
>JAOZKN010000087.1 GCA_029935315.1 Desulfocapsa sp.
TTATTGGTCTGATTTTTCTTATGACCGTTGGTAAATGGCTGCTCCCTTCTGCTCCTGCAGCCCTGAGTATTGAAGGACAGGCCAGTCGCAGAAAGTTTCGGGTGGAACTTACCGTGGAAGAAGGCGGTCCGCTCATAGGCAAAACCATTGATGATGCCGGAATTCTGAAAAGCGAAGGCTTTTCCCTCATCTGTTTTCACCGCGGTGAAAAGCAGATGGACGTCACCCCCGAAATGACCCTTGTCGCCGGTGACAACATAGGCTTTTCTGCAGATATCGTTGGTGCCAAGACCCTATGGTCTACCATCGGCCTCAAACCGCTCTATTCCACCAAAGAGCAGAAATCAAACCGTCACCGCCATCATCTGGTGGAGGTTGTCATCTCACGACGGAACAATATGATCGGTCAGCAGATCAGTAAGGTGGAAAGTGAAGATCGCAATTTTGAGGTATGGCTGGTGGGTTTTGCCAGAGGTGAAGCAGCCATGCACTACCCGCTACGGGACGCAGTGATTCAGGCAGGAGATATTGCCCTCCTGGAAGTGAAGGATACTTTTTTCTACCGTAATCGAAATGAAACCGAATTCTCCATGACCAAAAAACTGCAGGGAGCAACTATTCAACGAACCGACAAAGCCCTGCTCGCCTCACTCATTACCGCATCCATGGTATTTGCTGTGGCTTTTGGTTTTATGAGCATGCTCAATGCGGCTCTGCTTGCTTCCGGAGCCATGCTTCTCACTGGCTGCATGACCCTTAAGGATGCCGGACATTCCGTAGACTTTTCCACCCTTATGGTTATCGCTGCAGCCATCGGTCTGGAGTCAGCGGTGACCGCTTCCGGCCTCTCCGCCCATATCGGGAATTTTCTGGGTGCCCTGGGAGGAGATAATGCCTACATGGCTCTGGCAGTGGTCTTTCTTGGCTGTATCCTTATGGATGCCATGGTCACCAATGTTGCCTCCGCCGTTTTCATGTTCCCCATTTCCATGACCATTGCATCTTCACTGGGGGTCAGCTTTATGCCTTTTGTGGTCACGGTGATGGTTGGAGCATCCTGTAGTTTTATCTCTCCGGTGAGTTATCAGACAAATCTTATGGTCTATGGCCCGGGCGAGTATAGTTTTGGTGATTTTGTCAAGATCGGTGTGCCGCTATCCATTCTGGTGGGAGTTATTACTGTCTTGCTGACCCCGATCTTTTTTCCATTCAGCCCATGATCCACCAGCGATAACATGAGAGCCACATTAAAACGACAAAATTGAGGCCGCAAGTGCGGTTGTATACTGGCCACCGGCGCTGTATTCCGTTTTATGTGGATCGTCTCCACCAGAATCGCCATTGGCCTTGGGTTTTATTTTAAACCACGCATCTGGTGTGCAATCTGTCCCATGGGATCCATGCAGGGAATCAGCTCCACGAATAGTTTGGGTGGTAATCAAGAAAGTCTTTGTTTCCAGATGATGTTGCAGAAATGAGTGCTGTACTCCCTTAGGGCATGTAAAGAAATAACATGGCCAATTTGCATCTTGTATTCGTGTCATCTTTAAATGTTGTTCAATCGGAAAGTCCTCAACGTAGCCAGCTACGCCTGCGGCTTTCCTTAATCACAACATTTAAATACAACACAAACCCAAGCGAAATTTCAGCCATGTTATTTCCTTACAAGCCCTTAGCTAAAAGAGCTCCCAATGGCCAGCATGCCCGCAGTAAGAATATAGTAGCCAAAAACAATGAGGAGCAGTCCGCTTATCAGGCGTATTGCCATGGGGTGGCTGTTGACGGCACGGATCTTGTGACGAATGGATTGCGAGGCATAGCCCGCCAGTAACATGGGAATAGAAAATCCCAGGGAATAAAAAGCCAGCAGAACCAGGCCCGAGGAAAGTTTTCCCTGGGTTGCCACCAGTGCCAGAACCCCGGAAAGCATAGGCCCCACGCATGGAATCCAGATAATACCAAGGGTCATGCCGAGGATCAGCCCTGACCATTTCCCCTTACTTTGAAACTGCTGGGCCTTGTAAAAAAAGGTGAACTTTTTAAAGACATTGATCCCAAACAACATGGAAAGACCGAAAAGAATGATCACAACACCAACAGCTTTCTCCACCATCGGCATCACACCTGCAACGGCTCCTGCAAAGAGGGAGGTGAGCACTCCCATCAGAATAAAGCTGATACTGAGACCGGTGACGATAAGTAATGGTCGGTATTTATGATCATCACTGGTTCCTGTGACGATGATGGGAACCATGGGCAATACACAGGGAGAGGCAATGGAAGCAACCCCCGCAAAAGTTACCATAACAAGTGTTGCTGCGCTAAGTTCTAGAGACATAATGGTATTATGAGTGTGGAATAGATTGAATCAGGAGACGGATATCGTCAGCTTTTTTAACGCCTGGGGGCATTCGTTTGATTTCTTTGCCACTGGCATCTGCAAGAAGCAATGTGGGAAGTGCCCGAATACCATACTGGGAGAAAATGTTTCTATCACTGGGAACAATGGTCTGCACATATTGGATATCAACTATTCCACGCAGTTCTGCCGCCATATCATTGAGAATGGCAACTTGTAAACGACACGGGCCTCCGTTGGGATCCAGAAAGAAAACTATTTTATGGGCTGCTAACTGGCGAGTGGCTGTTGACGGGGTGCTGGCTTCTGTTCCTGCGGTAACTGAACTGGAAGATTTGACTGGTTGCTCATCACTTGAGCAGGCAGTTACAAGAAAAAGTAAAACAAAAAAAACAATAAATCGTTGCATAGTTGGCCCATAAGTTATGTTATTTACTGCTCGAAAGCAGGTGGTTTTCTCTCAATACAAATGACAATATAAACTGTAGCAGCGCACTGTCAAGCGCGTAATTAAATACTTAAACAGCCCCCCCTGTTATCATCCCAAAATGAAAACAAAACTGTTACTCTTTAATTGTTGCACCCTTTGCTATAATATCCCCTGAATATTCAACGGATATGGATCATTTCACCATCTCGGTTTTAAACGTGCCATTATTCGCATCCAGATAACGAATCATTGCCGACACAGAACCGGCCGACACCGGGTTTTGCAGTTGGAGTTGAATGGTCATATTGCCCACCGCTGGTTTTTTAATCAACCATTTGATTTCCCCATGCTTTTTCTTATAACTTTTGTATGGGGGAGTGGATCGTATAATCTTTGCCCCCGGGGGGACTTTCTGGATCACAATAATCGTGTTCGGTGGCGGATTACCGACGGCAAGTTTCAGCGTTATTGCTTTTCCCTGTGTACCTGTGTAGTGGGCCTTAACCTCTGTTGCAGCAGCGGGTTGAGAAGAGAAATGAACAAACATTGCGCCAAGAAGCAGGGAGATGCGAAAAGCAGATAAGAACGTTGTATTTTTCATGGCAACCATTGAATGAAAAGTGTTTATCTGAAAAGCTTGTCTATCGATGAATGAACAACTGCATATCCGTTTGGATTTAGGGACTGATAACAAATTCTTTTTTGTTCGGGTTCCAGATATACTTTGTCCCCATCCAGATTTCTTCCACCAGCTCAATATCCACAGGGAGATTTTCCGTTCCGGGAAAATCATCATACACTGCCAGCATTTCTTCATCGCTGATGCTGTTATCTTTATCTCTGTCAGCCCAATGGTAGGAAAGCAGTTGAATGGTGTTACTACCCTGAATCTCGATTTCACCCCTTGTACTCTGCCCCACTTTCAGCGTACCTGAAAACCGGATTGTTCTTTGTTTTTCACCTAAAATTCTTGCAGCATAAGTAAAATAACTGCAGCCCCCTTCTCTGTTAATCCATTTCAACAGCTGATTATTCTGCACTGTGGGTTTAGGGGAAACAGCCACAATTTCACACCCTTCAGGGAGCAATTCCTGAACAAGAAAAGAGGCACTGTCTTCTCCCGGCTTTCCTATTTGAATCCGGATCGGGAAAATCTGTCCGGGCACAGCATGGGAAGGCATGGTTCTCAGACTATATAAATTTACATTCTGTTCAACTGGCGGCTGGCTAAAAACAAAGAACAGCACAGAGACAATTCCAATAAAGAGTACAAGAAGGAGGGGAACTTTTGATTTCTTTGGACTCTGCGTAACAGGCGGTATTTCCTTTTGCCCCTCATCAGGAATGGGATCAACAGCAGCCAGCAATTCATCAAGCTCAACCTGCAGAGCCATGGCAAGCTTCTGGCCATTGTCCTTCTTTATGTTGGGGGTACCAGCCCGTTCCCAGCGAGAGATCGTTTCCGTGGTAACCTCCACCGCCGTGGCAAGATACAGCTGGGTCAGCTCTTGCTGCTCACGAAGAGAGCGGAGCTTTTCGCCACTGATACGAATCATGGCCACGCCTGAATTACTATTTGTCATCTTCGCCCTGATACCTGAGTCCGTTGAATGAATCCATATATCTTACGTTTTTCTTCAATCTTTTCAAGATTGTTTTTCCTGAGGAAGCTGCACAGTTCCGATTTTCGCAGAATGCAAGCAATACCTCTCCACCGCCCAAGATACTGAAATAAATACCATGTCCACCCGACATCGTCAGCATCAGTACCCGATGTCGATGGATATCGTCTTTTTATCTTTCCCTTTTCTGCATACAGTTACGTCATAGCCCGGGGAAAGAAACACATTCCCTGATAAACCGATTTTTCCAAAAGGAGAAGCCCGTATGAAAACAACATTAGCCCTTATTCTTGCCCTTGTATTGAGTGCCTTCACAGTTAACTTTAGCGTAGCGACTACCTTTAAATGCACCGTTGATGAGGTTGACGGTGATAAAATCGTCCTCAACTGTGGCGATGATGCAGCAAAAATTGAGTCGGGCACACAAGTAAAGATCAAAACAGTGAAGACAGCTGCTGCCATTGAAGGCTGTTAAGCCCTGCACTCTCCACTCTCTCCTGTGACAGAGGAACTTCTCTGTCATGGGGGATCACAACCATAAAGGAAATGCGTTATGAAACATATTCAAAATCCAATCGTACTTGCCACAATACTCTGCATAAGTTGTCTTCTGTTCTCCGTTCAGTCCTTTGCCGGAGGAAGGGGTTCACGCCCAGGCATTAGCGTGGAAGTTGTTTCTGATCATCGTGGAAATTTGAGAAAACATCGTGCGCACACATCAGGGAATTCGGGACATCGAAGTTACATCGTTGCCCGGGACAATGAAAGATATACAATTCGCATACACAATAACAGCAGCGAGCGAGTAGGCCTGGTCATTGCTGTTGATGGCAGAAATATACTCACCGGACGAAAATCGCACTTACACCCCAGTGAAAAAATGTACCTATTGCAGCCCTATGCCAGTGCAGAGTGTGCGGGCTGGCGCACCAGTCGTAATGGAGTAAACAGGTTTTTCTTTACTGATATGGAAGATTCTTATAGCGCAGCCTGGGGGGATTTTAGCGCCATGGGCATAATTGCTGTTGCAGCCTTCCCGGAACGCTATCAGCAGGATCAGTATTACGATGGAAGAAAACAGGATGGCAAAAAATCAGGTAAGACAAGAAAGCATAGGAAAGGAGTGGGTACAGGTTTTGGCGAAGAACAATGGTCCCCAAGCCGATCTGCCCATTTTGTTGCTCAACAACATCCAATGATGCGGGAGTTTATCAAGTATGAATATCGCTCCAGCCTTTGTCGCCGGGGAATAGTGCAATGTCGCCCCGGGAGACACCACAACAGAGAGTTCGCCCCCTACCCGGATCAGATATGGAAGCGATTCAGTTCGCTTATGCCTTTTCCTTTCTAAAAAAATCTGGCGCAGTCTTGACGATGACGAATGGTGGTTCTCTGTTATTGTCGTATGAGGTATTGTTTTATTGACGATATCCATAATTTTTGCAGTTTTCGGATAGCCCCCTGAGTGCTACATAGAGTATATGTTGAGATATTTAATAATTATTCTCTGGTATGTGGCATGCCTGAGAGTTCTTTTCTACTTTACCAAAGGAAAGCAGTCAAAAAAATCTTGCAAGCACCTTCAGGAAAAATCAACTTATTCAGGAGTGTTAAAATGTTCTTCACAAGGTGTGATATACAACACAGGAAAACAACAGGTAGCCTAACCCTGGATCCATCCAGTATATACAAAGAGCTCTAATAAATGCATGACAATCCGAAAACAGCAGATACTATGAAAAAACATTTTTCTTTTATACTTTTTATCCTGGCAACTTCTTTTTTTCTCAGTGCTTGCGGTACAAAACATGTTGGTATTAAAGAGAACCGGCCGATTACCTTAAGCACAGAAAGCTCTGATTCGTTATATACATATTGTGCTGATGATGTTGCATCTCAATTCCCTCAGACTGGATTCTACCCACTGGAATCCCCACTTGACTCATTAGCGGCAAGGGTACTTTTAGCCAAGTCAGCTCAACATCGGATTACCGTACAGTATTTCACCTTCCATGGGGACATTGCAGGAAGCATCTTGTCCACAGCATTGATTGATGCTGCGAATCGTGGTGTACAAGTAGATGTGTTAATAGACGATATCGCCTTGGCCTATGACGACACCGCTGTAGCTGTTTTTAATGCTTACGAGAATATCAACGTTCGTGTCTTTAACCCAACAAACTCCAGACGTGCTCTGCACTATGTCGAAATGGGTCTCTATTCCGATACGGTGGGGAGGCGTATGCACAATAAATCTTTTACTGCAGATAATTCCATGTCTGTCTTTGGTGGAAGAAACATTGGAAATGTCTACTTTGGCATCGACAGGGATAATTACTTTATTGATAACGATATATTGGCTGTTGGGCCATTGGTCAATCAGATATCCAATCAGTTTGATTACTACTTTAGTGACGCCTACAGTGTGGATTTTAATGTCATCAGCACAACAGATACCACCGATGAAGAAGAACTGGAAGCTTTTGAAAAGTTTACTCAGACAAAGCCACTTGTGCTTTTAAAAGATGCGGTTTCCCAGAGAGAGCTTTATAAAAAGTTTCAGGATCGCCAGCTCCCCCTCTATTTTGGGGATGCGGAACTTCATTACGATATGCCTGACAAAGTATCGACGGCAATAACGGATACCCATAGTCATCTAAAGAGTAAAACTCCTCATGAAATCATTGCAAAAAACCGTTTTTTCATGGTCTCTCCCTATTTCATTCCCAATGAAAAGATGATGAATCGCTTCGAAACAATGATCAGGAACGGTGTTGATATTGCTGTCCTCACGAATTCATTGGAGAGCTCTGACCAAACGACTGTATACGCATACTATGCCCAGATGCAGAGACGGCTCTTGAAGATGGGCGTTCGCCTCTATGAAATTCACCCCACCGCATTTGAGAGCGACTTAATCAATCAGAAGTATAACCTCCTTAAGGTCATGCCAAAATCTGCCCTGCACGCAAAAACTATTGTCATAGATGACGATCTCTTTGTGATCGGATCGGCCAACATGGATCCACGGTCACGGAATTTAAATACCGAAATGGTCGGAATTATACGAGACAAAGAGCTTAACGCTTATGAAGCGGGAGTGTTTAAAGAAATGATTGCGCCTGAAAATGCTTACGCCCTCTCCCTCGAATATAAGGATCAGGATCAGGGCACCATCGTCTGGCAAGCTACCTTTAACGGGGAAGAGAAGAAGTTTTATAATGATGGTGACGCAAGCTGGTGGCTACGGATGAAAAAGAATCTCAGCCTCTGGTTTCCGGTGAGACATCTCTTGTAAAGCATGTTACGACTAATTTTCACGATTGTTTGTTTCTGTACTGTATGCCCCCTCTCGTTATATGCTGAAGAGGAGATAGGGCAACAGGTATGGATTGATGTGAACCCTCGCTGGTACAACTCTGCTCACCTTAAGGTCACAGGGCAGTTTGGTGTCCGGCAGGATTTCTCCCAAAAACAATGGACACAGTATGTTATCAAACCTGCTGTTGCGTACTCACTGCTGGACGGTTTTGATGTTAGTGCTGGTTTGGGTGTCCATTATACGGATAACATAAATGAACAGCCTTACTCCCCTACACATGACCTGGCCATTATCCCCTTTCAAGGTCTTAACTATGTGCAGCCGCTAACCGCAAACTGGAGAATGAACTACACCCTTCGGTTTGAGGAAAAATTTGATCGTAATAACCAGACTGGTGAATCTCTCAATTCATTCCGCCTTCGGTTTCGTCTTCGTACTTTATATCAGTTTGATGCCTACCAGAAAGGACGATATTATCGGGCCACATTAAGCTGGGAAGGATTTGAAACCATCTATGGACGAAATGGACTCATCAGTGAAAAATCACGGGTCACAGTAGGGGTTGAGAGGAGTTTTAATCATCAGCAAAAAGTGCGTCTTGAATTGACGTGGCAGTACCAAAATCTGTCCCCGAATACAGATGTTCCCGGCAAGAATTACAGCGATATCTATTTACGATTGCGTTACTACCCATCGTGGGGGGCTATCCTTGGAAATCGATTACGAGATTCTGATTAGTTGCTGTTAGTCTCCTCATGTCGCATGAACTCCCCTCTCCAGGTAACGTATTGTACTGCTGTAATTGTATATCACAAGTTCCCCGGGCAGCCGGTCCCTATTGAGTATCCCAATTTACTCTTGACAGAAAACAGTCAAAAGCTGTAAAAATAAGCAATATATAACCTTTATACGCATTGTATTTGCAAAACTGCCTCTCTATTTGTAGGGATCCTTTGTTTAATTCGACATCATTATTTCAAGTGACCTGCACTGATCCGGATGAATTTCAGGAAAAAGCTGTCGGGTGGGATATTGAACACTTCCAGCTGGCCCCCGGAGCGTACCGGATCAGTATGGATATTCTTCATACGGAGAGTATCCAAATCACCAATGTAAGCCATCATGTCGGTATCCTGGAGCGAGGCAACATCCCTAATGATGCCTGTGCTATTTCTTTGCCAACTCTTCTCTCTTCCAAACCTCTGCATTACCGTGGTGGTATTTTAGAAAAAGACCAGTGCCCCGCACTGCTTCCAGGCGAAGAGTTTGAAACATTTTCATCTGGAGGTGTAAACTACGTCACTCTTGTGGTCGAGACTGCATTACTTGACAAGGTGTCTCGTCTGGTCAGAGGGCAGGAATTTTCATCCCTGGTACAACAACAGCGGGTCTATATCCCACGCCAGAGTCAACAACGGCTGATACAGCTGATAACAACTTTCATGAATTTCCCGGACATTTCTCCGTGTACTCCTGGAGTCCGCCAGCAGAGCCTGTTGGAAACACAACTTTTAGAGCAACTCCTGTTAGCCATTCAACCACCAGCCGGGAAAAATCCCAAATTTCCTAACCGGATAGTTGTCGCCCAACAGGCCAAGCAAGCTATCCAGGCTCACCTCCAGCAACAACTCAGTATTGAGCAGATATGCGACCATATAGGTTGTTCAATGCGTACTCTCCACCTTGGCTTTAAAGAATGCTACGGAACAACCCCCAAACAGTATGCACGGACATTGGCCTTAAACGCCGTACACAGGCAGCTCTGTCGTTTATCTCCAAATGAAACCATTACCGATATTGCCATGCGCTGGGGATTTTATCATCTGGGTCGCTTTTCCCATCAATACAAAATCCTATTCAGCGAACTTCCCAGCGAAACGGTCAAACGCTACAGGGAATCCTCACCAGACTTCTCCGGGATAGTCACTACAGCAGTATAACGATTCTACCTTCCCCACTGTATTCCCAAGACAGCCATCCATAGCTCTATCTTATTGTACTGCCGACAAAACATGCTTCTGCCTAGAAGCATTCCGCTCAATGTACAATTTAAAATAAAGTTTGGCACTTTTCGGATAGTATTTAATATCACAAAAAGGCATAGTGATAAGGATTCTTATATTAGCATATAAATATTAGTCTTGTTGAGTACTAAATATGCATTTCCTGTTAAGAAATGGACCTGGTTCTCCAATTGCACCGGATTATCACGAGCCGGTACAGTTTACGTTTAACGGAATAGTTAACAAAATAACCTTCCGATATAGAAATTGAGATTAGTCGAATAACATGAGGTTGCGATATGTTCTATAAAACTACAAAGGTATCCATTCTTAGTGCGATGCTGTTCTGCCTGCCCATGGCTATGTCTGCCCATGGTGCAGCATATCCTGAAAAGCCAAAACTTATTCTACAGATTACTGTGGATCAGTTACGCGGAGATCTGCCGGGTAAATTTAAGAAAAATATGGGTGAAGGCGGTTTTCGCTATCTGATGGAAAAGGGGATCTGGTATGCCAATGCCCATTACACCCATTCCAATACCGAGACTGTGGTTGGGCACACCACTCTTGCCACAGGAGCCATCCCTGCAGTGCACGGCATGGTTGCCAATGTCTGGTTTGATCGTGATACCGGAAAACTCGCCTATAATATCGAGGATAACCGCTACCACATTCTCACCGCAGGGGCTGATATAGACGATTCTACGGAAATAGATTCCTCCCAGGCACTTGCATCCACGGACGGCAGATCGCCGGCAAACATTATCAGCTCAACGTTTAGTGACGAGCTCACCCTGACGACTAACGGTGGCGCAAAGATTTTTGCAGTCTCAGTTAAAGATCGAGGAGCTGTCACCCTGGCCGGGCATACGGGTAAGGCGTTCTGGTTCTCCAAAGCAGCAAAGGAATTCATTACCAGTTCCTACTATTATGATCAGTATCCACAGTGGGTGAATGAATGGAACAAAGAGAAAAATTATAGCAGATATAACGATAACGCCTGGGAACTATTGCACGATAAGTCCACCTACCTGCTGGCAGCCAACGATGACGCCCCCTGGGAAGCAGATATCGCTGGTTTCGGCCGTACCTTTCCCCATAAATATGGTGCTGCAGATGGCAAGAATTTCGGCAACTATCTCACCTTCAGCCCGGCGGGTGATGAACTGACCCTTGATTTTGCCTTAACCCTGCTGGACAAGGAAGATCTTGGGCAGGACGAGATCACCGATTTTCTCGCCATCAGTTTTTCCTCCACCGATTACGTCGGTCATCTCTTTGGCCCGTCAAGTCTTGAGGCTGAGGATAATATCCTCCGGCTTGACCGAACGTTTGCAAAACTTTTTGCCGCAGTGGATAAAAAAGTAGGGCTGGAGAATACTCTGATTGTTCTTTCTGCGGATCATGGCGGGCCTGAAGCACCGGGCTACTACAAATCATTCGGCATTGAATCCGGTTATGTTTCCCCCAATAAATGGGATAAGGAACCAGCCATTGCCAGGCTGAAAAAGAAATTTGGTATCGGTCAGGAACTGATCCGTAAGTTTTACCCGCCCTATCTCTATCTGAACCGCGACCTGATCAAAGAAAAAGGTCTGGATCAGGGAGAGGTTGAAAAAGCAATTGCTAAGGAACTTATGGGCATTAAAGGAGTGGCTCTGGCTGTGTCTGCTACTGCCATGGCAAATAACGAACTCCCCGATACAGAGCTTAACCGTTCTGCTCTGCGGAACTTCTGTGCCAAGCGATCCGGGGATATTCTTATATTCTTTCAGCCCCATTACTTTATCAACGATTTCGATGGAGAGATCGTGGCAGCCAATCATGGCGGCCCCTGGCGCTATGACTCTTTCGTACCTGTTGTTTTTGCCGGGGCAGGAATTGAACAAAAAACAATTTATCGGGAAGTGAACCCGACTAATATTGCCACAACCCTTGCTGCAATCACCGGAACAAAGCCTCCTTCCGGATCACACGGTGCACCCTTGCAGGAAGTGATGGATGATATGGAGCAGGAGTGATCGACAATGACAGCTTCCGATTGTAACTGCCTGTATTTTTTTGACGAAGATGGTGGCATATGTATTCCTGATCTTCACCTCCCCTTGTGCAGTAAATGAATATTAAGCATGGGGGGGGGCTCTGCTTTTTTACGTATAGGCTTAAATCTGGCAGTTTTCGGATAGCATCAATAAGAATAATAGAGAATACTAGCTATGACATGAAGTAGATTTTGCAATACAGTGGTAAAAAATTTTGAAAATCGTTAATGGGCTCTACGATCTTCAATAAACCAATACAAAAAGCTAACTTTTAGACCCCACTTTAAAATAACAAAACAACTATTATGAAACTAAAAATACAATTTTTTCTAATAAGTCTTATTACCATTCTAATGATAGGTTTTGGGACCGTAAATGCTCAAGAGCAAA
>JAOZKN010000171.1 GCA_029935315.1 Desulfocapsa sp.
TCACCGATACGCAGAAGGATACCATTGTCCAGAGTACGGAGAATATGTTCGAATCGCTGCGGGACGCCATTATCATGTCCACCATTGTGGTTTTTTTCTTTCTCGCAAGTTTTCGTCAGGTACTGGTGGTCCTTATCACCATTCCGGTGGTGTACTCCACAACCATTGCTCTGATGTGGATTGTGGGCATTGAGTTTAATGTGGTGACCCTGACCGGTATTATCCTGGCCCTTGGGCTGCTCCTTGATGATACGGTTGTGGTCATGGAAAATATCGAGCGCCATTATAAAGAAGGGGGGGAGGATATCCGGAAATCGGTACTTTCCGGAACCAAAGAGATTATGTTTGCGGATCTTTCCGGCACCATTACCACCATGATTGCCCTGTCCCCCATTCTCTTTGTCGGCGGATATCCGCAGACTATTTTTCGTCCTCTGGTGAGTACACTGCTGCTGGCCCTTACCGCTTCCTATGTTATTTCCATTACGGCCGTTCCCCTGCTCTCCATGAAGATACTCACCATTGAGTGGCCATGGCTCATGCGTCTGGAGAATTTTTTCAACCGTATCACCGGCTTTGTCATGGATCAGGTGCGCTCCTTTTTCAGTGTTGCCGTGAGCATGGCCTTGCGCAGTAAACTTGTGACCGTCGCCTATTTTGTTTTTCTGGCCGCACTCTTTGTCGTCAGTGTACGGGGTGTAATGCCCACGGTGGGACAGGAGCTGATGCCCCCTATGGATACCGGCGGGGTAAAAATTAATATCGTCACCGATCCGAATCTGCCCATTGAGGCCAGTCAGCGCATCATTGAAGAGGCAAACAGAATCCTTGAAGAAAACGGTCCCCTGCTTCGACTTTCTTCTGCCATAGGCAGTGAACCGGGAGTGCTCAGCATTGGGAGTGGCAGCGGTACAGACCATATTGCCATTACCGCCACCTATGTGAATCGTTATGAACGGGAGGACAGCATCTGGAAAATTCAACACCGCCTGCGGCCTCTCCTTGCCAGGATTGATAATATCAAGAGTCTTGAGGTGGTGGATTACGGCGCGACGGCCATGGCAAGTATCCGGGCAAGTGTCGATGTAACACTCTCCAGTCCGAGTTTTGCAGATCTGGAAACAGCGGGAGATCTGGTGGAACAGGCCCTCTATAAAACCAAAGGTCTGGTTTCTGTTGCCAGGACCTGGCACAATGATAAAACCGTTTATAATCTTGAGATTGATCAGGCCCGTGCAGCATTGTATGGCCTGCAGAGTGGGGATATCGCCAGGCAGTTACAGACGGTTTTGCGGGGAGCCATGGTCGCTTCCTTTCCCTTGCAGAACAGTATTGATTTCGGCGTACGTGTCTGGTTACCCGAGGAACAACGCGATAGTGTGGATATTCTGCAATCGACCTTGCTGGACTCCCCCGGGGGCAAGATCCCCTTGGCAGCCGTTGCAAACGTCAGGCAGGAGCTTGAGCCGGGGATTATCACCAGAGAGGGCTTAAATTATACTTTGAATGTGTATGGATCAAGAGAAAAGGCTGCAATTTCCCATATTATGGCTGATTTTCAAAAGGCCTTCAAAGGATCTCAGTTGCCTCCCTCGGTGACCATGGAGCAGAGTGGAGATGTGAAACAATTTAAAAGTGCAGCCGGGAGAATGGGCGGTGCCATCGGTTTTGCGGTGATCCTGATCTTTTTCACCCTGATTGCGCTCTTTGACAGTGTCAAGGTGGCCATTATGATTGTGCTTTCCATTCCACTGACCATTATCGGCGCCTCCTGGACAAACCTTATCCTCGATTATCATGTTTCCATGCCGGCCATGATGGGTTTTATCCTGCTTTCCGGTATCATCGTCAATAACGCCATTCTGCTGATTCATTTTGCCCAGGAAAAGATGGCGGAAGGGATGACGAGGGAAGAGGCCATGCTTGAATCGATCCATATTCGGACCCGGCCGGTACTGATGACAGCCTTTGCCGTGGCTGCCGGAATGCTGCCCGTTGCACTTGGCTCGGCCATTGGCCTTGAGCGCCTGGCACCTCTTGGTGCGGTGGCAATTGGTGGCCTCATTGTCGGGACTGTTCTGACTCTGCTCTTTATTCCTCTGATCTTTATTCTGGTGACGAGAGAAAGGTCGGCCTGAGAGGAAATGGTTTTTTATCTTTTAGGAGGTCATGGGCTGTGATATCATCAAACCAGAGAGTACAGGTGACAGCGAGCATGACGCTGAACGTCTGGATGAGCAGTCTGTCCCGTGAGTCAATGGGACAGGGGAAGAAAATGCTGTTCTGTTGAGTCCCTTTTTTTATAGCAAAGGAGAGAGAAATAATGAGGAAATATCAGATAGCCCTTACTGTCGTTTTTTTTATTCTGTTTCTTGGGAATTTTACTGTAGCTACTGAACTCAACGAAGGTTTTTTGCAGTACAAATGGGGCGATACTGTCTCGCAATATGAGGGGATGACCAGCTTGTATAGCAAGGGAGATGTAAGTTATTACAGTAATCCCGGCGAATCATATAGCATTGATGATATATCCATAGACGACGTTGTCTTTGGTTTTTACAAGGAGAGTCTTTTCGCGGTGTATGTTGCTATTGATACTCTTGACGTCTATGAGAGAGTCAAGCAGCATATGCAGAGAAAGTATGGTCTTCCCGATACCAAAACAACTTCAAGAGACCAGCTGATCCTCAAATGGAAACATAAGGGTGTTCATATCAAACTGAAAATTGATGAACTGAACAAGAAAATGAAGCTGGCATTTTATTACAGCGCACTTTCCCATGATCTAAAGAAAGATCAATTGGATGAAATCAATGAGACATCGTTTCGATTTTTCCCAATTGAAAAGGATAAAAAGCCTGAGAAAATCAAGTTTCTTGTGTTTTGAGCGAGTAACGACCACGTGCGGTGACTGTGAACAAAATAGTCATATATATTGCTGGAGCTATATTCCTGTCGGGAGTCGTTTTGAAAATAATTTTTGCCCTCTTTTTCCCGGACAAGTTTGCGCAAGGGGCCAGGAAGGTGCTCTTTCTTGATGAACGGGAAAAAAATTTGTTTCGCCTTGGGAAGAAAGGTCAGGCGCAAAGAAAAAAAGGTGATAAAGCTGCCCCCTAGGTCAGTTGTGATGTTCTTGCCTTGGGCAACAAGTCAGGGGAATTCTATTTGGTTTGGCTGGGTTCGGGATCCCGCTCCCATAGCCCACAGATAAGAGGAAATATCAGCCACTTCTTGATCGGAGAGATGTACGTGCGCATAAGATGGCATTATGAGCGATTCTGACTTTCTCAACTTATCTAAAAGCTCCGCGTAACTCAAATCTGACTGCTGGATTTCGGGAGCCCTTCCCCCCAGACCATTTTGTCCATGACAGGCATCGCAGTGCTGCATAGAAAACCAGCGTTTACCATCCGGACTGTTCCCCACAGGAGAGGCCTTACAGGATAACAAGAATGAACAACTCGCCATAAGTACTACCAGTACAATCTTTATCAGGGGTTCTCTGATACTGTTCTTCATAATAGACCATTGGAGCAAGCAGAATAAAAAGCAGTGTTTTTTGTTGAACTGTTCTCCAACCTTCTCAAAATCAAAACCATCCATGGGACAAGAGTCATAGCCCATTGATTTGGCCGCCAACATCAGGGTTTGCGCCACAATACCACTGGATCGTATGGGTGTCCGCCGTTGAAAGGATGTTTGTTTGAGTCTATGGCACATTGTGTCAGGCGTCAAGTTGTTCCAGTGGGATTTTGTTTTTCCCCGGAGAAAGATCATTTCCTCAGGAGTGAGTAACGAGAACATGTTTTTATACCACTTTCCAGAGCCTTAACGTGAATCTTCA
>JAOZKN010000088.1 GCA_029935315.1 Desulfocapsa sp.
GGCAGGTTTCAGCGTCAGGGAACAAGTATACCATCGATAAACCTATTGGTCTTATTACTGTTCATGCACCCCGGCCACTCCTTGACAAGCTTGAAATCTATTTTAGCAATTTGAAGCGAGAACTATATAAGCAGGTTTCCATTGAGGCTAAAATTATCGAGGTTCATTTAGATGATTATTCTTCCATCGGTTTAAACTGGAATATGATTCTTCAGAATCTGTCAGTTGCTGGTGGCCAATATGCAATCAGTAAAAGCAGGTCTACTCGCACCGATAACAACAATAGCAGTGGTAGTGATTACACACGTACTTTCGCTAACAATAGATCCCAAACATTGGATCCTGCTACTGGACTATATACCTCTACACATGATCTAATCAGTAGCTCTAGTGGCCTCGCTAATGCAGGAGTAAGTGCAGCAACGTTTCTCACCGATGGTGTTTCTTCTTTAGGTGGAGCCGCTGTTTCTCTTGCTGCTTTCACTTTTGATACTTTTCTTAATGCTGTTCAAGAACAGGGGCAGACTACAATTCTCTCTAATCCTAAACTAAGTGTTTTGAATGGACAGCCTGCTTTGATAACCGTAGGCCGCAATGTTACTTATATCGACTCCATTGAATCTGATGTAAGCAATGAGACGGGTACTGTCTCTTATACTGTAGAAACTGAGCGTGTTCTTTCAGGTGTTGGTATGGCATTAACTGCCAATATTCTTGACGATAATGAAATCATTCTCAATCTGGTTCCTGTAACTTCTGAACTTCTAGAACCTATCGAATACAAAAATGTTGGTCTTGGATCTGTCGGCCTGCCAATTATTAATGTTCGTGAAATGAGCACCACTGTTAAAGTACGTGATGGTGAGATGCTTGTTATTGGAGGTTTGATCAGTAATGTAGAAGAAGAGGATGGAACATTTGTTCCAGGAACCAGTGGTATTCCATTCTTTAAGTATTTCTTTGGATACGAAGAGAAAACAAGTCGCAAGCGTGAGCTGATAATCCTATTAAGACCACGTATTATTTAGTAAATAAAAAGTGTCTGTTCAGTAACGCAGCACCATAGTTAACAATTACTTGCAAGAATCAAAAAGAATTTCTGGGAGAAAATCATGACGAAGTGTAAATACCTACTCTACCTGCTGACAGCTATGCTTATTATGGGTTGTGGGCAGACCGTTGTAGAAACCCTCCATGTAGCAGACCAAGGGAAAGACGGCGCTGGAAAAGGCATGACCATGGTCATCCTCCCTTTTGCTGACTATACTTATGCTGACTCTGTTGCAGGTCCCTACCGACGTAATCTTTCTGTATCTGAAGCGCTTACTGATCGCATAGTCTCTAACGGTTTTAATGTGGCTGTGCAGGAGGATGTTTTTGGTTTCCTTGTGGATGAGAATATTATTTCCATTCTTCCTTATGATGAAAATTCCACTGCAAGCCTTTCAGATGAGTTGAATAATGATTGGTCTGCTCTAATGAAGGAAAAGATTAAGGGCTACATTCAACAACAGAAGATGCAATCAGGAAAGACCGTGTCGGAGAGCCCCGGAACACACGCTCTTAGTCAAAAGGCCATCGCTAAACTTGGACGTAAGTTTAACGCGGATTACATCGTTCGTGGTAGAATCTTAGAATACAAGACCAGAGAGGAAACCACCTGGATACCTTGGAAAAAAGGACTTCTTCCATTTACCTTTGGTCTGAGCAGTCAGACATTGAATGGATTTGCCCGGTCCGATACATATGATGATGCTGGTCATATGCTGCTTCCCGGAACTATCGGAGCCATTTGGGGATATAATAGTGATACTCTTGGTTTCAGTAATAATATTGGTGGTGCTGTTGTCTGGGGTGCAGTGGGTGCAGGTCTTGGCCATATGGCCAAAAATGGCGGCGAGGTTGACCAGGCAGTTGTTCAGTTGCGTATCTGGATACAGGAAGCTGCCACCGGAAATATGGTATGGACCAATAGAGTTGATGTAAAAGTTTCGCCTGAATCTGTTTATGCCGATCGTCAATACGATATGCTCTTTGACACTGCTATTCACAAGGGTGTAAATGCCCTTATCGATAATTTTGTGGCGACTGGTTTGTAGTCACAGATTAACAGAAATTCAAACGAAAAAGGCTCTAAAAGCATTATGCTTTTAGAGCCTTTTTTTGTTTGCTTCTTATGCTTTTAAACTAGTTTGCTTCTTGTGCTGTGTTCTTTGAATTCTGATACAGGGCCATAAAGTTAATAGGCTCCATGAGGAATGGAATAAACCCTCCATCCACAGATATCTGACTAACAATCTGTCGGGTAAATGGGAAGAGCAGAGTCGGACAATCTACACCAAGTACCATCTCCATATGTTCTTCTGGAATGTTTTTCATTAGAAATGCAGCGGCATGCTCAATTTCCATAATAAACATGGTCTTGTCATCATTGTTCTTATCAACAATTTTTGCTGTAATCTGTAGTCCTATTTCATAATGATCATCGTCCAGTTTCTTATTGTTCAGTTTCAGGTTAACCTCGACTTTAGGTTCCTGATTTGGAGACTGAAAAACTGCAGGAGCATTGGGATTTTCAAATGAAAAATCCTTGATATACATTTTCTGCATCCGGAATACTGGACTATTTTCTTCTGGGCCGTTGTTCGCTTGCTCTTCTGCCATTTTGGCTTACCTCGGTGATATGAGTTATAAATACAGCTGAATTATGTCATAACATAGAATGCTGCGTATCATTACAATCCTACTATTTACCCGTGTATAGTAAACATCTTAGGTATACTATGCAATCAAAATGGAAAGTTAGGCTCTTATAAAATCAGTCACAATCTACTATTTAAAGCAGATCCACTCAAATTCTGTAACCGGTGTACCATTAAGTTATCTTCTCAACTTGCTATTCATAAAAACTGACTTAAAATTTCTAGACACCGTTAATTTATGGCACATAAAGTCGTAGAGAATAAGTATGGAAATGAGTGCATTTAATTTTATGGCAGCAGTATTGTATGAAAGCTGGCAACTCTTTTTGCAGTCAGCGCCCTATATGCTTTTTGGTCTTTTGATCGGTGGACTATTAAAAGTATTTCTGTCTGCAGATTATGTAGCAAAGCACCTTGGCAGGGGACGATTTAGCTCAGTTGTAAAGGCATCTGTTCTTGGGATTCCAATTCCTTTATGTTCTTGTGGCGTTTTACCAGCTGCTGCCTCGCTGAAAAAACAAGGCGCTAACAAAGGTGCAACGGCTGCATTTCTTATTTCTACGCCTGAGTCAGGGGTTGATTCGATATCCATAACCTATGCCTTGCTGGATCCTGTTATGACGATTGCACGGCCTGTCTCAGCATTTGTCTCAGCAATGGTTGCTGGAATTGGAATCAACGTCTTTTTGAAACAGGAAAAGAGAGATGACAAGCACTCATTACCTGCGATGGAGTCTTCCTGTGACTGTCCCGGTACCTGTTCAACGGTTCTGCAAAATAAAGCGCCCCAAGGACTTTCCAGTAAAGTAAAAGAGGGATTGCAATATGCTGCTATCGATATCTGGGGCGACCTTGCTGGCTGGTTTTTCATTGGCCTGCTGGCGGCCGGCCTGATCACAGTACTGATCCCCGATGAAGCGATTGCCGCATACCTCGGTGGTGGGCTGGGTTCCATGCTTCTTATGCTATGTCTTGGTATTCCGTTATATATCTGTGCTACGGCCTCCACACCCATTGCTGCAGCATTTATTCTGAAAGGGGTAAGTCCTGGAACCGCGCTTGTTTTTCTCCTGGTCGGGCCGGCGACAAACGTTACTTCACTCTCTGTGCTTTTTGGTATCCTTGGGAAAAAGGCAACCGCATTTTATTTGATTGCAATGGCAATTGTTGCGGTCGTATGTGGGTTGCTGCTTGATTTGATATATTTTTCCTTCGGAATTTCAGCAGCGGCAGTTGTCAGCTCAAATATTGATGTTCTTCCTGCATCGGTAACGATGATAGCGACGATTATTCTCCTTCTGCTCTCAATCAGACCATTGGCTGAGATCGTTAAAACCAGCATTTCTTCAGTTACATCTTAGTACCTTACAGAATATTTTCTCGTTTTTTCAAAGAAAATAGCTTGATAAGGTACTTATGCTGGCACGCTCTTAGCGTTTACCGGTGTTAGAAAATTCTGGTTCATAGCCTACTGTAAATTGATTGGTAGAATCGTTGCGAATGCTATAAAAATGTGCATTCTTTTTGGTGAAAGGACAGACGGGAATGGTGCAGGATTCAAAATCAAAACGCTGATAAAATTCTTCATCGCCAAGGACATAAACAGCACTGGTTTTTATCCCTTCCTGACGCATGGCAAAACGCATTAACTCTGTGCCAATCCCCTGGTTCTGAAACTCTGGTTTAACAGCAAGTGGTGCCAGGTGCAGGCCGCAGATATCCTTCCCATTATAGGCATTGGTGAATGCGATATAGGCGATGGCTTTATTGGCGTGGATGCAAAACCATTCGTGAACAATCCTTTCATTCCGATGTAATTTCTCTACCAATTGCTTTTCTTTGCTACTTCCCGGAAAAGCCCGTTCCAAGAGGCCATATACTTTAGTGTAGGTTTCGGCCGTTGGTTTACGTATTTTCATGATTTATTGTTGATTGTACATGGTTTCAACGGTTCGAAGAGGAAAACTGGTATCGAATTAAAGTACAAAATCTTTCCCGGCAAACTGAACATGTTCTGCACTTCTGTGTACTGGTGCAATGGCATGTACTCCACCGCATTTGGGACATTGGCCGACAAAGGTCGTCAGGGTAAATGCTTCATTGCAGCCCTGGCATTGGATATCGTATCCTCCTCCGTCAATGATTTGATTTTTAACAGTACCACCATGGGCATTACATACAAATTCAACCAACTCCCGGCCGGTGGAAAAGGGGCCTCCACCTGACGTATGTTTATCTGTGGAACCACAACTTTTACATCCTGACATACTGACTCTCCTCTTTAATTGTTTTGTGTATTCAGGCGGCGAATGATCGACAGAGCTTTATTGCTCATACATCAGCTTTCCGCAGTCACGCAGATCATATCCGCCAAGATTCTGAACGAGCTTATTAAATTCAGCATTATTTGTTATTACGTCAAGTAATGTTGTAATTTTTTCGTCTTCCAGAAAAATTTTCGGAATGATAAGATCGTATCGTTCCTCTGCCACGGGGACAAAGTCAAGGTCCAGAGCCCTGGCGGCAGCAAGTATGCCCATACCGCAATCAACGCTGCCTGAAGCAATGGCTGCTGCAATACTCATATGCGTGTATTCCTCGTGCTCATAGCCATTTATATCTTTGCTTTTGATATTGAGGTCATTTAGCGATTTGTCTGTGAGAAGACGGGTTCCTGCACCATTCTGGCGATTAATAAAACTGAGTTTTCTGTCCGCAACATCTTGCAGACCTGCTATTTTCAATGGATTTCCCCTGGCTACCATCAGGCCCTGTTGACGATAACAGAGGTTGATGAGTTGTAATGGGGTGTCTGCCAGAAAGCGTTTAATAAACGATATATTATACTCACCGCTCTCAGCATCAAGCAGATGGCTTCCGGCAAGATGGGCTTCACCACGACGAATGGCCATGATGCCACCCATGGAACCAACGTGGGCAGAGGAGAGTCGAATTGCCTGCCGGTCTTTATGGAGGATGTTTGCCAGGATGTCGAGGATATTATCGTGGCTACCAATACTCACCAGAGTTGACTGCACATCGTTTAACGGACGTAACAGCTCAATCTCCACTGCCTCACCACCACCAACACCTTCTGAGCCGGCAGGAAGAGTAAGCAAGCCATCGGCTCGAACAAGGGACATTACCGCCCCTGCACCTTTGCCGGCAGGTGTGGCTATCAGTTCTTTACCAACCTTGCCAAGGGTTACACGCACAAATTCATCTACACCCATGGCAGAATGCATGGGGCGTGACATAATTGCCGTTGTTTTCAGAGGCGCAGGCTTTTGCATACCAAGAAAATTGTATATCATTTCCATGACAAACAGACGCATGGTGAGAATGGCAGAGACCGGATAGCCAGGCAGACCAATCACTGGAGTGTTGTTGATAATAGCCAGAATGACAGGTTTTCCTGGTTTAATGGCAACCCCATGGACAATGACTTCTCCCAGTTCCGCAAGGATCGTTGATGTATAATCACGGGTTCCTGCTGATGCGCCGGCGTTAATAACTACCAGATCATAGTCTTGTGCAGCCGCAAGCAGAGCTTGTCGCAACTTTTCTTTATCATCTGCCACAGGGCTAGCACCCATAGCATCTGCACCCCATTCATTTAAATAGCCGGCAAGAATCCGAGAGTTAAATTCGATAATCTGCCCGGGTTTTGGCATGTTCCCTGGCTGGATAAGTTCTGATCCGGTGGGAATCACTGTTATTTTAGGGGCAATGACTACTGTTACAAGTGTTACACCTGTGGCCAGCATTGCTCCCTGGTCAATGGGCCGTATTTTGTGCCCCTGGGGAATGATAAGCTCGGTGGTGACGATATCCTCGCCAATGGTACGTACGTGTTGCCAGGGCGTTGCAGGGTGTGCGAGTTCCACTTCCTGTTCACTTATATAATGAACGTCTTCTATCATCACCACGGCGTCAAATCCAGCTGGAAGGTTGTTGCCGGTGTTGACCGGGACAAACTGTTCCTTATGCAGGTGTACAGGGGCTGCTTCACTAGCGCCTGAAAGATCTGCAAAATGCACGGCAATGCCATCCATGGCTGCGGCATTATAGGCAGGAGACGAGTGCGCAGCAACAACTGGTGCTGCAGTGACCAGCCCCAAGGCTTGCTCCACGGGTATCTCTGCTGTTTTACGATTGGTAAAAAACGATATGGCTGCAAGGGCCTTTTGCCATTTTGCTGAGGCATCGCCAAGGGTCATGTTTTGAACATAGATATCTTTCTGTTTCATGTCAGCAGGTGTACCTCAACTTCTGTCTCCTTGTTACATCCCTGTGATGTCTCGTCGATGAAAAAATAACCGTGGGCACGGGAAAGGGTTGATATGGCGCCGGATCTGCCAAGAACCGGAATGGCACGAGGTAATTCGTCTTTTTGCTCCTGCAGCTGTACGCGAATACAATCAAGTCGTCCGGCAGCCGAATTTAAATTTCTGTCGAGTTTTGCCCGGATAGTGGCCTGGTGTTTCGGCAGGGGATTTACATGTCCTGCAAAAGACAGAATTGCCGGTTTTACAAACAGTTCAAAACAGACCATGGCAGAAACGGGGTGACCAGGAAGACCAAAGATAGAGGTGTTGTGGCAGAGGCCAATCAGGACCGGCTTTCCAGGTTTAAGGGCAACACCATGGACAAGGATTCCGGGGTTGCCAAGTTTTTCGATGACACGCTCGCCAAGATCTCGCATGCCCACAGAACTGCCACCGGAGAAGAGAACAATATTGTTTTCTGCAACCGCTTGTTTGACAGTGTTGAAAAATATGTCCTCCTCATCGGATACAATGCCAAAGTCGGTTACTTCAGCACCCAATTCCTCGCAGGCAGCAGTGAGAGTAAGACTGTTAATATCCCGGATCTTGCCAGGCGGCGGAGTCTCTGACCAGTGAATGATTTCATCTCCGGTGGACAGAATGCCAACTTTTGCTTTAGCAAAGACTTCAACTTCTGCGATGCCAAGCCCTGCCAGCAGACCAAGATCCTGAGGACGCAGCGAGTGGCCTTTTAGAAGCGCGGGGCTGTTTTTTTGTATATCTTCTCCACGTTTGATAACATTGGCTCCCGAGCCAATACTCTTCACCACTTCAATCATCTGATCATCAACAGGGATAGTGTGTTCAAACATCATTACCGCGTCACTGTCATCGGGTAACATGCCACCCGTTGCGATGCGATAGCATTTGGACTTTTTGACACTTCCTTCCGGCATCTGGCCCATACGCACCTCACCGTCTATTTCAAGATAGGCAGGCATGGAAGGGGTGGCACCAAAGGTATCTTCTGCCCGTACGGCAAAGCCGTCCATGGTAGAGCGAGGGTAGGGAGGAAGGTCTTCTGGGGAAAGAATGTCTGATGCCAGTACTCTGTGCAGACTGTCGGCCAATGAACAGCAATGGGTGCCCGGGGAGATAGTGGAAAGTTCCTGCAAAAGGATGGATTGTGCTTTTTGCACAGGGGTCAGCTTTACCCTGCCCAGCATATCTTTGAGGTCGTTGCTTTTCATTATTTGCTTGTGATGAAAAGATGGATATTCGTCTGGGATTCCAGAAAGTCGCAGAGTTGACTGCTATTGTGCTGCTCTGTGTCTGATGTCGCATAAATGATTTTTGCTGCAAGCCGTTCCCGGTACTGTAAAAATTTGAGTAAGGCAGCGGCTTTTACAAAACATCCTCGGGAAAGTACATCCGCTCCACGTTCCCGGGCTATGATATTAAAGAGTTTTACGCGGACAGTGATTGCCTGTTCAAGGGCTGTGGAGTGCAAGCCTTTGTCGGTAGCAGTACGAAGAGAAGCGTGTACGCCACCCTTTCGAAAGATTGCTCCAGCAAGGCCCGGCATGGCAGCAGAGGCAGCAATAACGGCGATTTCGCCAAATATCTGCTGGTCAAGATCATCAGCAGGGAGCCCGTTTAGAAACAGTGTCTGCACGTTTTTGCTGATGTATTCTTCTGTGAATCCTGGCAGGGAGCAGAGTATTTCACCTATGCTGCAGCCCTGTTTGGCTTTCAGATAGACCCCCGATTGTAAAAGAGTTGTGAATTGGGCAATTGCTTCATCATTTGCAACCTTCAGCTGCAGTTTCCTGCCCGCGATGGGATCAAATACGCTGGACATGGGCATCATATTTGGCAAAATAGATTTCAGTAAGGGTCAAAAAGGCAGTAACAATAAGAGGGCCGTAGATGATCCCGAGTACACCATAAACGCTTAATCCTCCGAGAATAGCAAGAAAAACAAGCAAGGTGTGCATTTGTACTTCATTGCCCACCATTTTGGGTTTGATCATATACTCCATGGAAAAAGAGAGTGCCATATAGAAAATAAAGAGAAAAACACCTGCACTAATCCGGTCACTGAACATTAAGATGACTGCTGCCGGGACCATAACAAGGCCAACTCCAAAAATGGGAAGAAAGGCAAGAATGGCCATGATTCCACCCCAGAGAATGGGGGAGTTGAGCCCAAGGATTGCAAAAATAACCCCGCCCAGGATCCCCTGGATCAGTCCACAAATCCCGTTTCCTTTGAGGATGGCATTTGATATCTCTTCAAATTTTTCAAGCAGTAAACGGTCTTCATCGTCGGGAAGCGGAGAGACGGCAATAACAAATGCAATCAACTTGTCCTGGTCAATGAGCAGGAAAAAAATGGTCAGAATCATCATAAAAAAGAGAAACAAAAACTGCAGGATATTGGCCGCCCAGGAACTGGCCTGATTGTAGAGAAAGAGTCCACCCATTTTAGCAAGATAGGAGAAGACAGCAGTGATCTGGGCCGGTTTAAACTGGAAACCAAAGCCTTCGAGGTAATTCTGAAACTGGGCCACCATGGGGCTGTCCTGCATAAGGAGCTGAAATTTCATCCCCACCTGGGTATTGCGCCCCCAGTGATACAGCCCCAGGGCCTCATTGGAGAGGGCTCCCACAAAAAAGAGCAGTGGAATAAAGACGATGAGGATAATCAACAGACAGGTAAGGATAGAAGCCAGTTTTTCCGACATTTTTCTGGTAAAAACTCTGTAGACGGGTCGGAAAATATTAGTCAGCAGAAAGGACAGCACCAGTATGGACCAGAAGGGCCAGAGGATACGCCCAAGGAAGATGATGGAGATAATAAAAATGAGCAGAAAATACCAGATTCGCATTGAATTTGGTGTTTTGCCGGGGGGATTTGCTATTATGCCGTGCTCATTCATAGTGGCGCTGTTTACTCCGTATTGTTTGCCCGGTGTTAGGAAAACGTTGCAATTTTCACGGAGTTGAGTAGTTTTACATCCTTCTCTCTTCTCGAAAAAACCTTACTTAAATTACTATATAATGGACTGCGGTTGAGCGAAAGGAAAATCACAGGAAATAATCGTGTAACTGCAAAAGAGGCACACCATGTGGAATGATTTAGAAATAGCTGTACGCAAATGCGATTCCGGAAAGCTGAAGGATAAACCGGATCAGGATAATCTCGGATTTGGTAATTTTTTTTCCGATCATATGTTTCTGATGAAATGGGATCGGGAACAGGGTTGGCATGATGCCGAAATCGGGCCCTATAAAAATTTTGAATTAGATCCAGCGGCCATGGTTCTGCATTACGGGCAGGCCATCTTTGAAGGCTTGAAGGCCTATAAAGGGGATGACGGACAGGTTTTTATGTTTCGCCCCGAAGATAATCTCGAACGTATGAACAGCTCGGCTCTGCGCATGTGTATGCCGCGTATTCCTGTGGATCAGGTATTAAAAGCCATGAAGGCATTGGTATACCTTGATCGGGACTGGATTCCGGCCACACCCGGAGCAACCCTGTATGTACGTCCAACCATGATTGCCGTTGAGCCCGTTCTTGGTGTTCGCCCTGCTCGGCAATATTATTTCTTTATGATTCTGTCTCCCGTGGGGGCCTATTATTCTGAAGGTTTCAGCCCAACAAAAATATGGGTAACAGACAAGTACGTGCGTGCGGTTAAAGGTGGCGTGGGCACAGCTAAAACAGCTGGTAACTATGCCGCGTCCATCATGGCGGCGGAAGAGGCAAATAAAGCAGGATATACGCAAGTACTGTGGCTGGATGCCTGTGAGCGAAAGTATATTGAAGAGGTGGGAACATCCAATATCTTCGTTAAAATTGATGACGATCTTATTACTCCCCCTCTTAATGGCTCGATCCTGGCTGGTATTACCAGAGATTCCGTTATCCAGCTGGCAAGAAGCTGGGGCGTCAATGTGATTGAAAAGCAACTTTCCATCGATGATATCCTTTCTGCAAGTGAGGATGGTAGCTTAAAAGAGGTTTTTGGTACAGGAACCGCGGCCGTGATCTCACCCGTGGGTGAACTCTGCTATCAGGACAAAAAATATACGGTTGCAGGTGGTAAGGCCGGTGAATTATCCCAGCGGCTTTTTGACGAACTGCAGGGAATTCAATACGGCAGACAAGAAGATCCTTTTAAATGGACCATTCGTATCGGCTGATTTCCACTCTAAAACAACAGAAATTCAAAACTTTGGGGCGAATATCATTTATTTGATATTCGCCCCTTGATTTTCAAAAATCCAATCCTATAGTTTTGCGCAGTTTTAAGAAAGTAACGACCGGCAAAATTGCCGGTTTACTAATTCCTGGTCAGGGAGCTTTCCTGGCCGTTGTAATCAAATATTTTTTATTTTTTACAGGAGATAAGAAAAATGAATATTCGTCCATTAAATGATCGCCTTCTGGTCAAAAGACTGGCAGAAGAGGAAAAAACCGCAGGTGGTATCATCATTCCAGACAGTGCTAAAGAGAAGCCCGCCGAAGGTGAGGTTGTAGCAGTAGGCCCTGGAAAAACCGCCGACAACGGTGAGCGTGTAGCACTTGAAGTAAAAGTGGGTGATCGCGTACTCTTTTCCAAATATGGCGGTACCGATGTGAAACTTGATGGTGAGGATTTCCTTATCATGCGTGAAGATGACATTCTTGGAGTTGTAGAATAATCTGTTTAACATACCTTATATCAGGAGATTAAGATAATGGCTGGAAAAGATATTAAATACGGAGTGAAGGCACGTGAGGCTATTCTCACTGGTGTCAACACCCTTGCAGATGCAGTAAAAGTAACCCTCGGTCCCAAAGGCCGTAACGTTCTGATCGAAAAATCTTTTGGTGCACCCACCATCACCAAAGATGGTGTAACTGTTGCCAAAGAAGTCGAACTGACAGATAAAGTTGAAAACATGGGCGCACAGATGGTTCGTGAGGTTGCTTCTAAGACCT
>JAOZKN010000089.1 GCA_029935315.1 Desulfocapsa sp.
CTTACTCTAGCTAATTCGAGAATGTTTGACAATGGTAGAAATACCCCAAAAGTGAAACTTTGTTGGCTTTCTATGAAAGGTAGGGTGGCTCAGCAAAGTAGTAGTCGATACGTAAAAGCTTCAGTCTTCTCCTTGGTCAATGGAATCTTCCCTCGCTTTTCTTTTGTCTCGTGCTTATATCCTTAACAGTATTGAAACTCTATTTGTCCTTATTTCAAAATACAGGTGGAAAATATGTTTGAAAAGCTGAACCTGAGTATGACAACCGCTGTAAACATCGAATGGGAGATGACACCGGATCTCGCATTTTGTACCTTTTCCGCCAAGGGACTTCGTGACGATTTAACAAATACCAATGAGCGGGTTTGTTATTTCTTCGTAGATAACTGGGGTGACGAGCCAAGGCTCTACCTTATGGAACGAGGTGTCAGGTATGTCAATATCCTGGCTGAGATTATCGCTCCTCCGGTAATGCTCACCGAGAGTATCCTCAGTCAGGGGTGTGCATTATCAGTAAAGGATAACTACCCGGTTGATGACACACTGAAGGTATGGCTGATAAAAGAGGTTGTGGAGCGGGAGGACAGCCCCTTTCTTATCCCTACTCTGGAAGAGAAGGTTGAGGACGAAGATTTTGGAGAAGCACTTCCCTTACCTGGAGAAAAAGGAAGTAACGCCGAGGCGGTTGTTTTGTCTACCGAGCACTGCATATTGGGCGATGAGCAGCTTGACCGGTTGATCAGGAAGTGGAACTTTTATGATTCACAACGCAATCCACAGGGCACATTTGCCAATGCTCTGGCCGCCAGTGATGGTTCTGCCGTAATTGTAGACGAGAAAACAGGAATTATGTGGCAACGTAGTGGGCTGGATCTCTGTTCAATCCGAAAGATGACTGCTGATATAAAAGAACTCAACAGAGAGGGGTTTGCAGGCCATAATGACTGGCGTATGCCAAGCGTAGAAGAAGCCATGTCACTTGTAGAACCCACTGCCAATGAAAAGGGACTCCATATACACCCCTGTTTCTCACAAGAACAGCCCTTTATCTTTGTGGCAGCGAAACGTAAACCCACAGGATACTGGTTTGTGGATTATAAGCAGGGAAAGGTCTACTGGTCTTCCGGTACTGTTCCTGGCGGTTTTTGTCGCTTATGTCGGCGCGTAGCAGGGTAACAGGTGGGCAGTGCCGTAACGGACTTTATTGGTTAGTTTCTTCCATGGCCTGTTTAATATCTTCCGCATGCTGGTTGGAAAGATCCTGGACAACTTGAGCCTTATTTATGGGATCTTGAATGTAATGCACAGCCTTACTGGCGGTTTCATGTGTAAACTGATCGATGGCACTTTTTTCTTCCTCTTCACTTTCTCCCCCGCAGGCGGACAGGATGCATGCGGTAAAAAATAGTGTGAAGAACAGTAGTTTATTTTCCAGGGTTCTCATTTTGTCCTCTGTCGGTTGAAGAATGTTTGTTGCCTGTATAGTGATAGATATAGTATAAAAGCCAGTCAAAGACCAGCATGGATGGAATGAAATTGATAAAAGATCAGGATATTGTACAGGCATTTGTGACGCAGTTGGAACGCTGGGGCTGTCAGGTTTTACGGGCAGTGAACCGGCCCAATCCCTATAGGGGCGGATTTTCCATCCTCTTCCGTTGCGATGCAAGCACAGTACGGGCAATTGCAGACTTGGGAATTGCCCAAATACTGTTGGATGTAAGGGCCGATACCTATCAGTTACGCCTGCCTGAGGTGAATATTGATTCAAGCCCGGGGCCGCATCCCGCAATACTTCCCTGGAATGAAGTTACCAAAAAGAAGAAGTTGGAGGAGTTATTGAGCCTCTGGGAAAACAGTGGTGATATTCTCGAAAAGCGAAGGAAAAGACTTGGGATGTTTTATAAGGATGAGTAGTCTTCAAAGGACATAAAATATGTTGACAATAAGGGGTGCTCTTCTTATCTTGCGTGTATATGCCGAATAGTTCGGATTGTTATAACGTTTCAAAAAGGGCCGATGGAGCCCGTAGCATTAGGAGATTATTATTATGTGGCAAGTAGATGTAGATAAAGACAAGTGTACCGGTTGTGAAGAATGTATTGATGGTTGTCCAGCATCCGTTCTTGAACTGGTTGACGGAAAATCTGAAGCTGTTGAGATTGATGAATGTCTCGGTTGTGAAACTTGTGTGGAAGTATGCCCTGAGGGCGCCATTAAAGTTTCTGAGGCGTAATCGTCTTGTTGATGCTCCTGGCCAATCCTGGCAGGAGCATCAACGTCTTCGTTCCCCCCATAAAGAAATTTCCTTTCTTCCCATGGCACCTTCGAATCCCAGGAGATGCCTGCTAATTCTGATGATGCAGATCATTCAGCTCGTTGTAAAAAACAATCTTGTTCGCTCGGGTTGTTCCTCCTGCTCCCCTTCGTAGGCGCATGACAAACTCTTTCATTCTCTATCGTGATAATAACTGGCTTGTGGTCAATAAGCCTTCCGGAATTTCAACGCATCGTGCCCATAAGGGTGACCTTGGCCTGGCCGAATGGCTGGAATTGCACCATAATATGCATGTCCATATCTGCTCACGCCTCGACAAGGGGACAAGCGGAGTACTTGTCTTTGCACTGAGCTCAGAGGCGGTTGCAGGTGCCCAGAATATTCATGAAGAAGAGCAGGCAGAGAAATCATATTTCTTTATAGCTCCCCCCAATGTGAAGAAATCCTGGGTCTGTACAGATCCCATTGATGGCAAATCCTGCAAAACAACCTTTAATACGGTCCAGAAAGGAAAAGTCTACACCTTGTATAAGGCCGTTATTCGTCGTGGCAGAACCCATCAGATACGACGTCATGCAGCGGTTTCCGGAGTTCCCCTTCTTGGAGATGATGCGTATCAGGGGGATCCATTTGTAAGAGTATGTCTGCATTGCCGCACAGTGACATGGCCTGGAATTGATCGGCAACTGGAGGCTGCATTGCCTTTGTGGTTTTCGCTGTGTCTGGATAGTATCCCGGAAAAGGCTGTTGCCCTGGCACTTGCCGGGAATCGATATCCGTTTCTGGCTGGTATTACAGATTGTTGCAGGCTGATTCATCGTGGAGAATATCCGGCAGAGGACATAGCCGTTGATAAGTATGGTGAATGGCTCTGTGTTACCGGATTTGACGAGTCTTTGCCCGCAAAGCAACTTCAGCAGAGAATGCAAAATGTACTCAATGCAGTCGCTCTATCTTGTAACTGCAAGGGCGGGGTGATAAAAACCAATCTTCGTGATCCACATAAGCGGAAACTTTTTGCCGACATTGCCGGTTGGGGGGAAGCAGTCCCTGAATCTTTTCTGGGTTGTGAGCATGATTTGCACTTTACACTCACCCTGAATAAACGTCAGCATCCGGGACTTTTTCTCGATCAACGTGATTCCCGCAGACGGGTAGCGAAGGTTGCCAGGGGAAAACGAGCGGCAAACTTGTTTGCTTTTACCTGTTCTTTTTCTCTATACGCTCTGGCTGCAAAAGCCGAGGTCGTTTTTTCTGTGGATCTTGCTGCTGGATGTTTGCGACGAGGCCAGGAGAATGTTGCAATCAATCAGTTGGCCAGTGCAGGGAATGCAAAGTTTATCAAAGAAGATGTTCGTAAATGGCTGGAACGGCAACTTCGGAAAAAACAAAAGGATCCTGCAGGGTTTGCAGCCTTTGATGTGGTGATTTGTGATCCCCCCGTGTTTGCCTCGGCCGGTAAAGGGAAAAACTTCCATGTGGAGAAAGAGTGGCCGGGTCTTGTACGTGACGTCTATGGCGTCTTGGGGGAGGATGGGATAGCACTGTTTTCCAACAATCATCAAGCCGGTCAGGAAACATTTTATTATAAAACACTAGCAGATCAATTTTCAGAGGTCACCCGACTGAATCCTCCTCTGGATTTCCCTCAGCTGACAGCCGGTCACTCTCATGTCCGAATTTACTGGTGCCGGAAGTAGTAGCCTTTAGAAACCACAACTTCTCTGCAGTCTTGTCCATTCCAACGCTTCAAGATCCATGGGGTGATCATAAAAGGAGTATTTACTGCATTGTTCTTTCAGGTCTTCATCTATGGACTCATCTTCGTTCTCCAGAAAAATAACGAATATGTTTCTGGTATCTTGCTCGGTTTTAGACCATTTGGCATAACGAAACCCTCGCTGCTCAGCCAGACGAAATACATAACAAAAAAGAAATTTTCCCTCCAGAGCAGGCATTTGTGTGAGGTTGGTGATTTCCAGAAGAGAGCTTTTTGCATGCCGTTCTTTTTCAGAGATGGTCGTGTCTATGGCATCCCAGCCAACGCCTTTAGAATGAACCGTGTATAATATTTGAGCGTCAGCCTGTGCCAGAGTGCTCAATCCTGCAGACATAACCAGGGCAAGAGCCCGGAATAGTATTTTTTTTTGCACGTCCTGTTCTCCGCTATTGGCTTGTTTTGAAATGCATTTTATTCTTTCTCGTGGGGGCCAGGTTTACCTGCATAAATCTTCTTGATTACCACCGAACCTCAGCTTCATTTTCTTGTGGTTTTCTGAAACCGCAGTGTTGCAGCAGGATACCGTCAAACGTCCACGCTCGTACCTCGCTGCGGGATTGTTTGTCGGTACCCCACCGCAACCCTTGCTACTAGCTATATCAGAAGAAAAATACCTGTTGGTAGCTGAGTTTGGGTGCTAATCAAGTAAATCTTACTACATTGTCACGGGAAAATCCTCCTGTGGTTCGCCATCCAGAACTCGCTGTATCATTTTGAGTCCAATGGTGAGCTCTTCTATTGATTTTGCCCCGGTAAGAGAGATTCGTGCTGCGGCAGGAGCAGGCGCGTCTCCAACTGTGAATTTCTCAGCCCCAAAGACATTTACTCCAAGGGCTCGCATACGTTTCTCAAATTTCAGCCCGCTCCATGGGGGGGGGAGGGAAAGCCAGATGAAGAAACCTGTGTCTATCCCTGTGAAGTTGTAGTCACATAGAATTTCTGAGGCCAGGGAAAAACGTTTGCCGGCCTCTTTTCGTTTCAGCTGTATAACATTGTCTGCAAGTCCTTCTTTTATCCACATACTGACAATTTCAACATTCAAGGGTGGAGTCATCCAGGTTGTGTTCAGGATAGCCTCACGAACTGGTCTGCGATATTGTTTTGGAATTACCATAAATGCCACTCGTAACCCTGCTGCCAGGGCCTTTGAAATTCCAGCAATATATATTCCCCTGTCAGGGACGAGTGAGGCGATGGGTGGAGTGACACCGGGTCTGGTTAAATCATAGGCGTCGTCTTCAATGGAGATGAGTTTGTGTTTGCGTATCAGCTGTGCCAGATCGTCACGTCTGGACCTGGAAACAGTCGTCGTCGTCGGGTTCTGTACTCCAGGCATCAGATATAATCCTTTAATCTGTTCACGCCTGCAGATACGATCAAGGCTTTCCGCTGACATTCCTGAATCATCCATCTCAACGGGAACTAATCTGAGGCCAAGCATGGAAGCAAGGGTTTTCACCCCGGGGTATGTCAAGCTGTCTGTGGCAATTCGCTCGCCAGGGAGAAACAGACCGCTGAGAATGCAGGTAAGAGCATGTTGTGCACCGGAACAGACCATTATACTGTCGGCACTGACTTCAAGATTAAATTGATTTGCCCATTTTGCACCAATGGCTCTGTGTTCAGGGAGTCCGCTGGGGTCGGAATAGTGCATAAGCCTTGAGATATCACGACTGCGGCATAACTTTTTAAGCCCTTCGCCAAGATTGGGGTCGAGATAATATAATGGGTTCACTAGTCCCAGTTCTATCATTCCAGGTGCATGTGGCTCATGGGATACCATGGGAGTGTTTGCACCAGCATCAGAAGAAATGTAGGTTCCACGACCCACGGTTGCGGCAATTAATCCTCGTCGTTCAGCTTCTTTATATCCTCTTGTGACTGTGGTGACATGTATCGCCAGTGAATCTGCAAGGTCACGGTGGGTTGGCAGTTTGTCGCCCGGTTGGAGTTTACCAGAAAAAATATCCTGCTCTATACCATTTGCTAATTGTTTATAAAGAGGAATGTTGCTGTTTTGTATGCTGATTGTCCATATTGTCATGCGTACAATGTTTACATTGACTACATACAATGTCAAGTATATATCTGCTTAAATGAGTTTTATATGCAGGCTTGTACTTAACAGAGGAAATAAAAATGCTGGATAATCTTTTGCCTTTTATTGTATTTGTGATTGCCATGACAGGAACACCCGGTCCTGGAAATCTGACAATGATGGCCATTGGTCAAAGCACAGGGTTTGTAAGTGCAATCCCCTTTCTTATTGGAACAGGGGTGGGATGTATTCTTCTGGACACTGCAATTGCATGCGGCCTTGGGCAGGTAATTATATCCTCGCCTGCCTTTGCAACTCTTTTGCGTATTGTCGGTTTGCTTTATATTCTCTATCTTGCAGGAAAGATTTTTCGGCTCCAGCTCACAGCTAATTCGGTTGAAAAACATTTTTCTTTTTTTGAAGGCTTTTTGATTCATCCATTGAGCCCTAAAAGCTGGACTATGGCCATTGTTGCTTTCAGTCAGTTTATGGAACCAACCCAGGCGCTACTGCCTCAGATTATAGTTTTTGTGGCCTGCTTTTTAGGCGGTCTTCTGGTTTTTCACAGTTCGTGGTGCGCTGCGGGAGCACTTATTCCAAAATTGATTAATTCCAGACGAATATTATTTTGTATTAACTGTATCATGGTCACCATGATGGTTGGAGCTACCGGCTATGCCATGTTTGTGTGATCAATTTTTAGCGAAACTCAACAAAGATATGTTCGTTAAAATATAGGTGGATGGTTACGAAAAAAACTTCATATGCGAGGAACAAGGATTTTCTGGAATGAGGCGTACTGAAGTACGCTGCAGTGACAGTAAATTTGTACCCCAAGGGCACTTCCTTTGGGCGCGTGACGAAGCAGATGAAGAGTTTTTTTGTGACCATCATCAACCAAAACGCCCGGTAATATAATCCTCAGTAAGCTGGTGGGAGGGACGGGTGAAGAGTTTGTCCGTTTGGCCAACTTCCAACAGATCGCCAAGGTGGAAATAGGCAGTTCTTTGAGAAACTCTGGCAGCCTGTTGCATATTGTGGGTGACAATAACGATTGTATATTGCAGTTTTAATTCTGAAATAAGCTCTTCAATGGTGGCTGTGGCGATGGGATCAAGTGCAGAACATGGTTCATCCATAAGGATTACTTCAGGACCCACTGCAATGGCGCGGGCAATGCACAATCGCTGCTGTTGCCCCCCTGAGAGACCGGTGCCCGGTTGATCCAGGCGATCTTTTACTTCATCCCATAATCCAGCCTTGATCAGGGAACGTTCCACGATGGCATCCAGTTCTGTTTTGGCATCTGCCAGGCCATGGATTCTGGGGCCATATGCGACATTCTCATAAATAGATTTTGGAAAAGGGTTTGGTTTCTGAAAGACCATACCCACCTGGGCACGCAAAGGAACTACATCTATCTTTTTGTCGTAAATGTCCTGGTCATCCAGTTTGATTGTACCGTCGACTCTGCAGATAGCAATGGTGTCGTTCATCCGGTTCAAACAGCGAAGAAAGGTCGACTTTCCACAGCCTGAGGGCCCGATCATGGCGAGAACTTCATTCTCTGCGATATCTATGGAAACGCTGTTGATGGCTTTTTTGTCGCCATAGTAAACGTTTACATCTCGGCAACTCATTCGCGGCTTATCAACAAAAGGGTGGCCAGCGGTATTACGATCATCACGACTGACTCTGGCTCTTGTTTTTGTCTGATTGCCGGATTCTATAACTGGTGGAGTGGTGCTGGAAAGTGTTTGTAGCATGTGTTCCTCGTAGGTGAAGAGTTTTCACCCGAAAAAAGGGTATAAATACGACACCATCAAATTTGCTTTGTTTGTTTTACTGCCAGACAAGTGGTGTCAGATTCTTCACATCTGTTGAAAATTTTGTTCTTTCTTCATCAGGCATAGGGATCATACCTTTGTCTGCAAGGTATCCTTCATCGCCCCAGGCTTTATCTGATGTGAATTCTTCAAGATATCCGCTGATCCCTGGAATGACAGAAACATGTGCCTTCTTCACATAGAAATAGAGGGGACGAGATACAGGATAACTGCCATCTGAAATGCCTTCAAATGTCGGCAGGTGCCCATCAATAAATGATCCCTGAACTTTATCTTCATTCTGGTCAAGGAAGGAGAAACCGAAGATTCCCAGTGCATCAGGGTTGGCTTCAAGTTTTTGTACAATCAGGTTATCATTTTCACCCGCTTCGATGTACACACCGTCTTCCCGAATAGAATGGGCAACAAGTTTAAAAACTGTTTTACCCTTTTCATTGTATGCATTTTCAGGAATTCCAAGTTTGTCCATAAGGATTTTCACCTCATCTCCCCTGGCTTTGCGAAGAGCTGTAAGGTCTGCGAATGTTTTGGCTCCACCTTCCATGGCCAGTTCTGCAAAAGCATCACGAGTCCCTGAGGTTGGAGGAGGGCCTAATACTTCAATTCTGGTATCCGGGAGTGATGGGTTCACTTCTTTCCAGGTGCGGTAAGGGTTGTTAATAAGTTTGCCGGTTTTACTGTCTGGTACCTGCTTGGCAAGGGCCAGAAAAATATCCTTTCTTGCAAGTTTCATGGTGATACTTTTTTTTGAATTGGCAAGGACGATTCCATCGTAGCCAACTTTTACTTCAATAATATCCTCGATACCATTGGCCTGACATGTATCATATTCGGATTTTTTGATTCTCCTGGAGGCATTACTAATGTCAGGATGCGATACGCCTATCCCTGAACAAAAAAGTTTCAGGCCACCACCTGATCCGGTTGATTCAACTTTTGGTGTCCTGAACTTTGTTGATTTACCAAACTGCTCTGCCACGGTAGTTGCAAAAGGGTATACGGTGGATGAACCGACGATTGACACATAATCTCTGGCAATCGCTTTACTTGTGCCGAGGGCTGAGCCTGCAAGAAGGGCCACGGCCACAGCGATAATCGTTACACTTTTTTGAATCATTTTTGTTCTCCTGGTTTGTATTGTTACCATCATAAGTAATGTCCTTATTGACCTGCAGGCATAAGCTAGCAGACTATTGTTAGGGATTTGTTGTGATACTGTTTGTTTTCAGTCAGAGTTTTACCAGCGTCGTTCAAATTTACTGCGGAGATAGACAGCTGTTCCATTCATCAGAATGAGAAATGTCAGCAGCACCATAATGGCTGCCGATGTGCGCTCAACAAAGGCTCGTTCAGGGCTGTCTGCCCAGAGGTAAATCTGTACTGGAAGTGCCGTTGCCGGGTCGGTGATACCTGTTGGAATATCCACAATAAATGCGACCATACCAATCATTAACAGCGGCGCACTTTCGCCAAGTGCCCTTGCCATTCCAATAATTGTTCCGGTAAGCATTCCCGGCATTGCCAGGGGCAGCACGTGATGAAACACTGCCTGCATTTTGGATGCGCCAATCCCAAGAGCTGCTTCACGAATAGAGGGTGGTACCGACTGCAGGGCAACACGTCCGGTGATGATAATGGTGGGCAGGGTCATAAGAAAGAGAACAAGGCCACCAACCAGAGGTGCCGATCGTGGCAGTTCAAAAAAATTAAGGAATACTGCAAGGCCCAGCAGGCCAAAAACGATGGAAGGAACCGCTGCCAGGTTATTGATATTCACCTCAATGATATCAGTGAGTCTGTTTTTTACAGCAAATTCTTCGAGATAAATGGCAGCGCCAATACCAATGGGGAATGCAAGGGCAAGGGTAATTGCAAGCATGTACATGGATCCCATGGCAGCTCCCATGATACCTGCTGATTCCGGTTCCCTTGAATCACCATTGGTGAAAAATCCGATGTTGAATCTGGATGTAACCCGACCTTCTGCTATCAGTTTGTCGACCCAGCTGATTTCCAGGTCATTCATCCGTCGATCTGCTTGTGGCAAATCACGGTCGATATATGATTTCATCAGCATGTCTACATCATCATCGGCCAGGAGCCAGATAGTTTTTGTCTGCCCGACGAGGCCTGGGTCAGCCAGTACCATATCCCGCAAGTGAAAGGAGGCACTTGTGCTGACCAGACCATAAAGATTTTTCTTCTGTTTACGCTTTTTCACTTCAGGAAAAGCATTACGAAGGCTCTCTTTGATAAGTCCATTATAGTTGGCGGATGCCGGGTCTTTAACTTCAAGTACAGCTGGATCAAAGAAGATGTCGATACTTACTGCTGTCTGGTAAAATGCTTTGTATCCATTGAGAAAAATAGAAGAAAAGAGAAAGACAAGAAAGGCGAGGCTAAACAGGATTGCTGACAGCCCCATAAGCTTAAAGATCTTTTCCTGACGGTATCGTTTGCCCAGACCTCTCTGCACAATATGCATGGTTTTTTCAGTACTCATAGCTCTTACTCGTATTCTTCTCTGTAGGTTCTCACTATATACAGTGCGAGGATGTTAAGGATTAAGGTCACGATAAAGAGCAGTAATCCAAGGGCGAATGCTGCCAAGGTTTTAGCGCTGTCAAATTCCTGGTCTCCAACCAGAAGAGTTACAATCTGTACAGTAACCGTGGTCACAGCCTGTAAAGGATTTGCCGTAAGGTTTGCAGAGAGCCCTGCAGCCATAACAACGATCATAGTCTCCCCAATGGCCCTTGAAACCGCCAGGAGAATACCGCCAACAATGCCAGGCAGGGCAGCCGGAATAATCACGTTTTTTACCGTTTCTGATTTGGTTGCACCGAGTCCGTAAGACCCGTCCCGTAGTGACTGGGGGACCGCATTAATGACATCATCGGAAATAGACATAATAAAAGGAATGATCATGATGCCCATGATAAGACCGGCGGCCAGGGCAGATTCTGACGAAACCTGTAATCCTATGCTGGCTCCTGCATCCCGAATAAAGGGGGCAACCACAAGTGCTGCAAAAAAACCGTAAACAACCGTGGGGACGCCCGCCAGAATTTCAATCAGTGGTTTGGCTACGGCTCGCATTCGTTTCGATGCATACTCTGACAGATAAATAGCGGATAACAGTCCGATTGGGGTGGCAACTGCCATGGCAATGGCAGAGATAAGCATTGTTCCGGCAAAAACAGGGATGGCACCAAATTCTCCGCTTGCTGCAACCTGGTCTGCACGGATGGAAGTCTGCGGGCTCCAGGTCAGGCCAAAGAGAAATTCACTGAGTGGGATCTTTTGAAAAAATCGTATTGCTTCAAAGAGAACTGAGAGGATGATGCCGATGGTGGTAAAAATGGCGATCAGTGAGCAACAGATGAGGAAATAACGGACGATACGTTCCACGTGGTTTCTTGCTCGCAGCCCGGGACTGAAATGTCTAAAACCAACAAGCAGAGCAGCAATCCCAATGACAATAACAGAAGCGCTCTTTATATTTTTTCCTGTTTGCTGGAGTTGCAGGTAGTAGTCAGAAGCATGCAGGAGCTCGGGGTCAACTGTACTGCCAAAATGCAGGCCCTGGGCAAGATTTCTGATATCATTGAGAATGAGTCCACGAGGTCCAGGGGTCAGTGAACTGAACGTATCCGGTAATGAGGATATTATCATGGAGGTAATGATGGATGGTTCTATTAGCTGCCAGACAAACAGGATGAGCAGGGTGGGGAGGCCGCACCACAACGCTATGAGCATACCATGGTAGGCCGGGCGTGAGTGCAGTTTGTGAATATCACCCCCTTTCTTTCCAGCAGCTAATGCGTATTTACGGCCATACACATAGCCGAAGCTGACAAATCCAAGAAGGATAGTTACGAGAAGCAGGTTTGACATGGAAGTTTCCTCAGTTCAGATCAAAATCCAGCTTTTTCCGTACAATCTCACCTTCAACCATATAGATAACATCTTCGGCAATATTGGTTGCCC
>JAOZKN010000090.1:0-9890 GCA_029935315.1 Desulfocapsa sp.
AAGGTAATTAGAAGTATGATAGAAATAAAACCAGTAACAACAGTAGATGCCACTGTTGCAGTGCCGGGCTCAAAGAGTTTGACCCAACGGGCATTGATTGCAGCGGCCCTCGGAGATGGAACAAGCAGATTGATTGGTCCCCTTGCCAGCGAGGATACAAGTTATACCTCAAAAGCCCTCGAGCAGATGGGTGTTGTTGTGAATCGTGACAACGATGACGTCTGGACCGTAGAGGGCAGTGGGGGAAATCTTAGAACTCCAGAAAAGGAAATATTTCTTGGTAATAATGGAACCGCCACTCGTTTTCTGACATCCGTTGCAGCCCTTGGCCATGGCGAATTTGCCATAGATGGGGAGGAGCGCATGCGGGAGCGGCCCATCGCGCCCCTTATGGAGGCATTGCAGGGATGGGGCGCAGACATTGTATCTGTCCACGGTACAGGCTGTCCACCTCTAAAACTGAACAGTAAAGGTCTAACAGGAGGGGCAACAGTCCTGCCTGAAGGGAAATCCAGTCAATATCTCTCCTCCCTGTTACTGGTGGCACCCTATGCTGCACAGGCAGCAAGCCTTACAGTGAAGGGTGAGGTGTTATCAAAACCCTATGTGGCCATGACCCTGTCTGTTATGTATGATTTCGGCATCGATGTGACCTGCAACGAAGAGTATACGTCCTTCAGTATTCCCCAGGGTAGCTACCGGGCCATGGAGTATAAAATTGAAGGTGATGCCTCCAATGCGTCATATTTCTGGGCAGCAGCTGCCGTAACAGGTGGCCGTATTACTGTTTCCAATGTTCCGGTACCCTCACTGCAGGGCGATGCTTTGCTGGTCCCACTTTTTGCCCGTATGGGCTGTGAGATTACACGCAATGGGAATGGTATCACTCTTCAGGGAAGTGAACGTCTTGAAGGAATCAGCGTGGATATGGGGGATATGCCTGATGTGGTTCCCACCCTTGCCGTTGTTGCAGCTTTTGCCCACGGGAAAACCAAGATCTATAATATCGAACATCTGCGTATAAAAGAATGCGATCGTCTCACTGCAACCCTTACTGAACTCGCTAAGATGGGCGCAAAAGTCGAAGAGGGGCAGGATTACATGATCATCCATGGTGATGGTGGCAAAGCCCTGCATGGTGCTGAAATCGAAACCTACAATGATCATCGTATGGCCATGAGCTTTGCTGTAGCAGGGCTGCGGGTTCCCGGGGTTAAAATTCAGAACGAAGGCTGTGTGGCGAAGTCTTTTCCGGATTTCTGGGAACGTTTCGGAGCATTATTTTAATTTGATTTTCATTTGTTTCTAAGATACTTTAATGAATGTCTTTATCTAATATTTCAATAAATGAGGGGAAAAGAATGAATCGAACGAGCGTGGCCAGTCTGTGTGTTGGCTTACTACTGTTTTTTGTCGGAAGTTCTGTCGTTGCTGAAACAACTATTCCTGCACCACCTGCAGGGAATCTGCGATATTCCATTACCGTCACCAAGTTTAAGAATGAAGCCGGCTGGAGGGGACAGTGGAGTGTTGGTGATGGTATGAAAACTTCAATGACCAATCTCCTGCACGAATCCGGCTGGTTTATTGTGCTCGGTGACGGTGAAATGCGGCAAGAGGCGATGAAAGAGCAGGATTTTGCAGCTTCCGGACGTACAGCTCAGGGGAAAAAATCAGCGAAGATTGGTCGTATGACTCCTGCCCAGCTTCTTGTGCGCGGGTCTATTACCCACGTGCAGAATGACACCGGTGGCGGTGGCGGCGGTTTTAGCTTTCAGGGAATAAGCATTGGCGGCTCAGCCGGTGAAGCTGAAATGAATACAACTATTTACCTTGTGGATTCAGAAACCGGGCAGGTAGTTGCGTCCACTGATGTTGTGGGTAAATCCGGTCGTAAGGGCTTTCGTGTTGGCTATCATGGCAGTGCTCTTGGCGGGCTGGGCGGAAACTTTGGTGGCCACAAAAACGATAATGTTGGCAAGGCCATGGAAGACGCGGTTGGCCAGGCAGTTATCTTTCTTATCGATCAATTGGATGCCATTGCCTGGGAAGGTTCCGTCGTCCTGGTGAAGGGAGCTCAGATTATAATCAACCGTGGAACCCGTGAAGGTGTTGAAGTTGGACGACAGTTCAAGGTTGGTGGTGTTGATGAGCTGGTTGATCCGGATACAGGAGAAGTTCTTGACTCTGAAATGACCGAGGTTGGAACCATAAAAGTAACCAAGACAAAAGAAAAAATAGCCTACTGTTCTGTGGTCGCAGGATCTGGAATACAGAAGGGGATGAGTGTTTTTCCCATGGATAGATAAATTTAAAACCGTGAGTGCCGAAGCAATTTCGGCACTCATTTTTTTGTTGATTGCCGGGAGTTGCTATTCCGTGGCGAATCAGTGACTGATGATTACCCCGTCAGAACGATCTAAAACACCCTTTCTTGATTTCATATATTCTTTCATCTCGAGCATCACATTTCTGGCTTCATCCTGGGTCAGGCTGTAAACCAGATAACTTCCACTGCCATCGTGGACTAAAAGCTGTTTGAGTCTCTTGGCAGGATTATTCGGGTCAGTACAGTCACCATTGTTCATCTTGTAGATCTCATCTGCTCCCACAGTGGCAAAACCAGTATTCCCGTTGCAATCCATGGTCTCAAAAATTACTTTGTAGTCGTCAGCAGCATTGGCAAAGGAGGCAAGAAAAAGGAGTATAAGCAGGTTGGGAATGAATCGTGTGGTTTTCATGAAAATCTCCTCAATGAGTTGGAAAACTGTGTTTGCTATAATTTCGTCAGGTGCAGAACAATAAAACCGGCAAATTCATCCATTCCGGGATTGGGTGCTTCCATTGTGTCGACAGATTCGAGGTCCTGATACAGAGTAGACATTGCATTGTGAATGGAAAACCCACTGTCTTGTACAAGTATCTCCAGGTCTTCAATGGTGAAAAAACGTGCATATTGGTAAAAGGGATGTTTCGCTTCCTTTTTCCTGAGAAGAGCTTTTCCCCACTGGCTGGTGGAGGGAACAAAACCCAGCAGGAAGTGGCCGTCCTCCTGTAAGACCCGATGTGCTTCACGCAATACTTGTCCAGGATCCTGGACAAAGCAGAGGGTGAAAAAGAGAGAAACCCTTGAAAAACTGTCCCTGGCAAAGGGTAATGATTCGCCCACTGCCTGGCAGACTTTAATGTCTCTGCCTGAGGCAATCTGGAGTGGTTCATAAGCAGGATCAATGCCAAAGTCAGATCCAAGTTCCTGAGCAAAACGACCTGGCCCCACTCCGATTTCAAGAGCGGGAGTCGTTACGGGAACGGCCAGTGCTTTGATAGCCGCAGCTTCTATGGCAAAAAGGAGGCTGTCTTCAAACCAACTGTCATATTCATCTGCTCGTGTGTTGAAAACGTGAGAGCATTTTTTCCAGTTAGTCTCCTGTATCTTCATTCTTCCAGCTCTTCAAACCTGTTTTTGACCAGGAAATAGAGTGTACCTTTTTCTTTCATGCTGCCAGCCGCATATTTCGCGTAGTTTCCACTGCCCCAGAATAAATCAGCGCGCCCTGACCCTTTGATTGCGGCACCTGTATCTTGCGGAAAGACAAAGCGGTGCATGGGAATCCACTCACTTATATTCCCGTCGGCGTCCATTACAGGTCTTGCGCTTATAAGGAAGGCAAGGGTCTGCTGGGGAAGTATTGCCGGATCGATGGCGATGGAGCGGCCAGCAACCAGAGGCTCTCCAATACTGCCCACAGGGTCTCCAGGAGGAGCCCAGTGGAAGAAGATGAATTTAACATTGTGATGTAAGATTTCTTTCTGTTCTTCCGGGTGTGCTGCCAGATAGGCTCGGATGGTGGGAATGGAAGCCTCTTCAAGGCTTATTTTTCCCTGGTCAACGAGAAGTTTGCCAATAGAAAAATATTCAAGGCCATTGGAGGCTGCATAATGAATGGACCGGATGGAACCGTCACGAAGCTGAATTTTTCCGGAACCCTGGACATGGAGAATAAAAGCGTCAACGGGATCTTTGAGGTAGACAAGTTCGCTGCCGGCAGCATACCCTTTCTCTTCAATCTCTTTTCGTGTCCAGTAGGGGACAAGCTGCTTGCTGCTGTTTCTCCGTTTAAAGAGCGTTTTTCCGTTGTGTGCGTCTGCTTCTTGCACAAGGGATGGTGGTGGCGCATAGAGGGGGTGAATATAGGGATCTTCCGGGGTCAGGCTGCCCTGTAAAAATGGTTCGAAATATCCGGTGAAGAGCATTTCTCCCCTTGGTAAGCCCTTTCGTCCACCGGCCTGATAGACTGCATAGTTTTCCGCTATAATGCGTGCGAGTTCTTCACGACTGGGATCCTGTTTCAGAATATCAATAAAGCTTTTCATTGATTCGCGGAGCCAGGAGACAGGAAACCTGTCAGGGCCCAGGTCGAAAGAAGAATCGTCTGGAAGTGTATTTAAATAGTGAAGGTGACGAACTGCTCCTGTAAGGAGTGTCTCTGCCTGTAAATCATCCCTAAATTCAGGGAGCGTTTCCTGGGCGAGTTTATCAAGGGGTGCCTTTGTGCAGCCATTGAAGAAAATAAGCAAAGTGGAAAAGAGAAGGATGTAAATATGTTTTGTTTGTCTATTCATATGTGTTGTTTCTTTATTGGATGGCTTCGGCAAGTTCACTTACCACCATGGCGTAGCGGTTTGAGTGGTTCCACTCGGTAATAGCCTGAAAATTTGGATATCCGGCAACAAAACGTTTGCCACCGCCCTTTTTGGGGTCAATTTCAAGACCGACAATAGTAACAGCTTTGTTGTTTTTTGGTATCGAGAGGGCAATGTTTTGTTCCTGCTCTACTACAGTATACTCAAGGAGGCCTTTTCGTCCTGTGTCATAAGCCCCCTGCACTGCCTTGCCCTTGAGTCTGGAGCCAATGTCGACATAATAGGGGGCCTGAAATGTCCAGTGATAAAAATGCAGATAGTTGGCGATGGATGCCAGGATATCCGGAATGGAGGAGAAGACATCGCGCTGCTCATCTCCGTCAAAACTCAGGGCATATTCACGAAAACTTGAGGGGATAAACTGGGGTTGTCCAAAGGCACCGGCGTAGGATCCCTTAATGGATAATGGTTTGTAGTCGTTCTCTTTGCAGAGGACAAGAAAATGCAGGAGTTGCTCGCGGAAAAAATCAGCTCTGCGCGGGTAGGCATCAAAGAGGGTATTCAGGGTCTGGAATACATTGAATCCACCCCTGTAGGTACCAAATCTGGATTCGATTCCCCAGATGGCAATGACCACTTCCCGGTCAACACCAAGCTCTTTTTCGATGCGATCAAGGGTCGTTTTATGCTCCAGCAGTTTCTTTTTAGCCGTCCGGATAACCTTGTCAGTAATAAAAAGGGGACGGTACTGGTAGTAGGGTTTTGCCTCCCATTGCGTATCCATAAGGACAAGCACTCGTTGTTTGATTCGTACATTGTGGAAAATGCTATCCAGTTCGGTCTGGTTGAATTGATGCTTTTCTATAAGCTCACGAAAGAGAACCTGATATTTTTCCTGGCCGAGATCGATCTTCTGGCCGTCTTGTACACGATCTGCAGCAGGAATAGTATTTTCAGCAAGGGGTGATAACGGAAGGAGGAGTAGAGAGCTGAAAAGGAAAAGGCAGGCCAGGGTTATATGGAAGATATGCCTCATTCAGTTCGTTCCGTCAGGTTCAGGTTGAAAAAGTAGAATGAAATCGATCAAGGAATTCATCCATCAGTTCCGGTGCCAACTGATTAATGCCGGCTGCTGCAGATCTTCCGCCACCAGTGGGAAAGGAGAGACACAAGGTGTCGGCATCTTTTCTGTTATTGAGTGGTGCCCGTACGCTGATACGCAAAGTCTTATCACTGTTTTCTACGATCAGGGCATGGGCCGCATCCTTGCGCTCCCGGGCTCGAAGGTTTGAAAACACCCCGGCCACTCGTCTGGCCCAGGGGGCATCAGGAAAAAAGTATACTCTGTTGTTCGTTGCTGCGTCCATTTCGGGATGTTGCATGGCACGTGCCATATCTTCCTGGAATCCGTTGCGTAACACGGCCAGATCTGCAGAATCCTCAAGAAATGAAAAAGGGTCTTTGTAGGGGCGTACGGCGAGAAAGAGGGCATCCGGGGTGAAGTGAAGGTCTTTCAGTGTTGCGCCATAGCCGTTGTAATTCAATAATTCGCCAAGTTCACGAAGGGCCGCGAGTTGGTCAGCATGGAGCCCTATGGTTGCTGCAGCTTCTGCCGCTGCGTCATGGAGATTGTCTCCAAAGGCAGCGGCGATGGCCCAGCTTCTGTGTTTTCCCTCAAGAAGTCTATCAACAATGAGTGAGGTACAGGTGTTTGGGGATGGATCAATGTGCGTTGTCAGCAGTTTACTGTCGGGGATATCTCCAGCAAAATGGTGGTCAACGTAAGTTATATCATTATTTCCGGCAAGAAGCCGCAGCAGATCATCCCGATTGGAGTGGAGAGAAATATCAAGAACAGTAAGTCTGCAGTTTTCCACGTCTGCAATTTGGCCAAGCAGCTTGATGTTACGTTTAACACCTGTGATCAGATGCGCTTGCGGACGAGGATCCTGGAGGCGAAGTTGGTGTAAAGCAATAATTCCGTCTGCGTCGCCGTTGAAGACATCGTAATACATATTTTTACAGGTCGAAACCGAGAGGACTTCCTATATTGGCCAGATTGAAAAGTACACTGAATCTGGTATCCCCGGGTGTGTAGCGTGATCGCAGTTCAACAGACCAGCATGTCGGCTGATATATAAGAGAAATATTCTGCTCGATTATCTGGGATTCTGTAATTGAATGCTCGAGGTCGTAGGCTGCAAAAATAGTGTCCCAGAGTTGCGCTTTGGCATACAGGTTGAGTTGGTGGGTGTCATTGCTGTCAAGATCATCATAGCGATAATCGAAGATCAGATAATCTCCCCGACTATTGTTGTATGCTGTTTCCACTGTGTGTGATGATCCATTTCCATATACACCGATATCTGTTTTATAGATAAATTGTGCCCGGTCATATTGTTTGAACGGGTTAAAGCGCATTTTGATTTGGACGGGTGACAGCGGTTCGTCGGATGTGACACTACGCAGGTCATAGCTTTGCTTTATCTTTATGTTACCGTAATCTCTTGCAGTATCCCTTCCCTGGTCGGAACCGAAAAGGTTGAAAAAGTTGTCTATTCCGTAAGTAATTTGGTTTACATCATCTTGCCTGTCCACGGAGTCAAAATCGGGGAGGTCGTCCTGGTCTGTATCTGAAAGGAAATCATACTGCACGTAAGGTCGGAAGTTGTGCGTGAGACCATCCATATCGCTAATCTTTGTCTTGAAATCCCTCAGCAGAGTGGTTCCAATTTCGGTGTGAAATTCACCAAGAAGGCGGTTGGGAGAATCATCATTGTTCCAGGTACTGTCTCCATAGCTCTGGATGTTGTAATAGGTATCGCGAACTCCTGCTTCTGCACGGGATTCAAGGTATGGCCCAAGAGGCAGTGGCATGGATAAGCGGGGATAGATGTCAAACCGATGGCCACCTACGCCATCTTCACGGTAATAGTTGACGTAATCAGCGTCCCATTCCAGGCTGAGGTTAGTGTCACCGATCAACCTGTTTCCTGTGAAATCAACACTTGGAAGTTTCCAGAGTGGTGTAGGGCTGGAGTCGATTTCTCTCACATCATTAATGCCGAGGAATGAACCTTCGAGGGCCATACCTGTCCAGCTTTTGAGGATTTTAAATGTGTTTTCACGCTGGTCACTGGTCTTGTTCTGGAAGCCACGGCCAAAGGCTTCAAGGAAACGGTTTTGTGATCCTTCAAAACCGGTGAGCCCGGAATCAAACTCTGTCAAATAATCCCTATCGGAAACGATATCGAGATCGGTACGGGTGATAATACCGTTGTTGAAATCGTGATCCAATTTACCTCGTACCCAGTATCTGTCCTCATTGCTATGGGTATAGTCCGTGGATTCCCAGTAATCCGTTTCAGAAGGGTTGGACAGGTCATCTTGCAGGTAGCTTGCCATAATCCCACCTTTCTGCTGGGGAGCCAGAGCATAACGGAACTCCATGCCCGGCATAAAACCACGATTGGTGTAGTATTCCGGATAGAAAGTCATGTCGGCAGAGTCGGAAATGTTCACAAACAGGGGCAGGTTAAAAGAAAAACCACCTTGCTCAGAAGTGGAAACTTCCGGAAAGAGAATACCGGTTTGCCGGGTTTTACCAACTGGCACCATAAGCCAGGGAGTGTACAGTACAGGCACATCTTTGATACGGAAAGTAGCATGGGTCAACGTAGCATATTCGCCCTGAGTCACTTTAGTGCTTGCAGCGGCAAAACTCCATGGAGGAGTAACACCCTCATCGACCTGACAGGTGATGACCCAGGCATCTTCAATATGGTAGGTGTTAAAGCCGGTTTTCTCAATGGTCTCACCTTCAAGGTGCAGATCAAGGGAGTCTCGCAGGATGGTTGCCTGTTGAAATGTTCCGGTTTCATTGTCGAGATTGAAGGTGCCCTCTTCTGCAATGAGACGATCTGTATCGTTGGCTATGGAGACGTTTCCCCTGGCCTTGATACTGTTGTTTTCCATGTCGTAAGCGATCCAGTCCGCTTTGATGGTGACCTCTGTCTTGTATATGGCAGGAGCGTTGGGGTCTGTCTCCTGAGTGACTGTGTCATCAGCTTGTGAGTGGGGGGTCTCTTCCAGGAGGACTGACCACTCAGTTGATTGTGCGGATTCCTTTTTTAGCGGTTTAGGGGGAAGTTTACGTGTCTTGGTGAGTACTACCTGTCCCTCTGCAACAATGCTGTTTGGGTTGTCAAAACGAATAACCTTGTCAGCTTCAATTTGCCACTCTTCTGTTTTGACAGTCTCGGCCTGAAGCAAACAAGGGTACATGGAAAGGATAAAAATCGAGGTAAGACCAAAGGAAAGTTTTGTCACAGCAAACTCCTTGAAATTTACATATAAAACCACAACAACTGGATAAAGAAAACAGTATGTCTATGTTTTGCTCTTACCGTTAAAAGGGCTTACATTAAGATATTCTGATGTTTACGCATGTCGAAACGTCTACATTAATGGCTTCGACCTTTAAAAATCGTAAATTATGGTTGAAATGTACGAGGATGGAAGGGTGGTGTCAAGTGTAAAATCGTAGATTTGCCTTGATAATAAAGGGAAATTGTTTTATTTTCTTTTTCGATTGCACGAAAATGCTTACAGGATGAACAATGGTCATCTTGTTATTCCCCTTAGCTGCCGTTCAGCAGTGGATGTTACTCCTTGATTATTCACCCAAAAGAGAACTTTCCTGAGTGGCTTGTATTTGCTGCACTACCCGTAAATTATACGTGGTGAGAGCTAAGTGGAGAAGAGTGTAACGATAGAAATTGAGGAATTTTTTTCTGCAAGATCTCTTAAAACGGATTGCAGTCTGAGATTCCAGGCAGGTCTGATGGCAGATCAAGCCACAACGAATTAAAACGTATTCTCTGATTAATGATGTGAATACAAATAGTTCCGACAGGGAAAGATCTTCTCCGCCGGAAAAGGAAAATTATGGTAAATAAGAAAGCAGAGCTCGCAAAAGAAGAGGCTGTGTCAAAGAAACAGGCCAAGGCATCAACCGGTGCCTGGTGGAAAACAACAAGTACAAAAGAAGAAGTAAAGAAAACGTCAAAACAGGCTGCTAAGCCTGCCAGGAAGGCATCAGCAAAGAAAACTTCCACGGAAAAGCCTCCGGGTAAAAAGCCGGTTGCAAAAAAGGCAACAGCTAAAAAGCCGGCAGCCAGGAAAACAACACCGAAAAAGGCAACAGCTAAGAAACCGACAGCCAAAAAGCCGGCCACCAAAAAGCC
>JAOZKN010000090.1:9990-11916 GCA_029935315.1 Desulfocapsa sp.
CCAAAAAGCCGGCCACCAAAAAGCCAGCAGTCAAAAAGCCGGCAATTAAGAAGGCAACAGCTAAAAAGCCTGCCACTAAAAAGCCGGTAGCCAAAAAAGCAGCTCCCAAAAAAGCAACGGCTAAAAAAACGGAAGAGCCCAAACCTTCTTCTCCTGAAAAGCTTGTAGAAGCTGAAGAGCAGGTTGGGGATAAGGTCTCACAGGCTGAAAAGAAACCTCGCCCTCGTCAGGGACGAAAGCCGCAGAAGAAAAAACAACCGGTCAAGGACGAACAGCAGACAGTGGTTGATGCGAAGTCACCACTGTTAAAGTTGCTTATCAATGCTGAAGAGCCTGAAGAGTGTCGGCTGGCACTCCTTGCTGACGGCAGACTGGACTCCATTCATGTTTCCACAGCGTCCTCCAAGCTTACGAAGAACAATATCTATAGGGCGAAGATTGTCGCCATCGAGAGCAGTCTCCAGGCCGCTTTCGTTGATTATGGAACAAATAAAAATGGTTTCCTGCCATTTAATGAAATTCATCCCGAGTATTACAAGCAGGAAATTAGTCAGGCGAACAAAAAACTCATAGAACAGCGCCAGTGGAAAAAACTGAAGATTCATGATGTTCTTGAGAGAGGTACTGAAGTACTGGTGCAGGTTGTGAAAGAGGAAGTGGGGAATAAGGGTGCTAATATGACCACCTATCTTTCCATTCCCGGACGCTGTGTCGTCCTTATGCCGGGTTCTGATTCTACAGGTATTTCCAGAAAGATCAGTGGTGAGGAACGACGATCTCAGTTACGTGAGATCATGCAGAATTTAAATGTTCCTGAGGGTGTAGGCTGGATTGTGCGTACAGCAAGTCTGGATATAACGAAGACTGCCCTGACCAAGGATGTTCGTTTCTTGATCAAGCTCTGGGATGAGATCAGAAGTAAAGGACAAGGTCTTGATGGCGTGGGCATGGTGTATCAGGATCATGATTGCGTGTTGCGTTTTCTGCGTGAACATTTCACCCCGGAAATTAAAGAGATCCTGGTGGATGATCTGGCTGCCTATGAAAAAGTAAAAGATTTTCTTGAGATGTTGCCAACTAGACAACGTGGGGCCCAGGCGCGTCTGCATAAGGGCTCCCGGCCAATCTTTAATCAGTTTAATGTGGAAGATCAGATCGAATCGATTTATCAGCCCCATGTCCCACTTCCTTCTGGAGGTTCCATCGTTATCGATCCTACAGAGGCACTGGTCGCCATTGATGTGAACTCAGGCTCTACAGGAAAGGGCAGGAATTTTGAAGAGTCGATTTTCAAGGCAAATATGGAAGCAGCCACAGAACTGGCCCGACAGCTGAGGCTTCGTGACCTTGGTGGATTGATCGTCGTTGATTTTATTGACATGCGCATTAATAAAAACATCCGTGAGGTGGAGCGACAGGTCAAAACTGCCATGAAACGTGATCGTGCTAAGGTTGATACCAGTCGAATATCGAAATTCGGGCTTATGCAGATTTCCAGACAAAAGCTTGGGGCACCCATTGAAACAAGTAACTACAGGGTGTGTGAACATTGCAAAGGAAGAGGAGTGGTTCGCTCCCTTGAAACCCAGGCCTTGTTTTATCTTCGTCGGATTCAAACGGGTGCCAGTCGTAAGAATGTCTCACAGGTAGAGTGTCATTTCCCTCTGGATGTGGCGCAGTATCTCCTGAATAACAAACGACATGAAATTAGCGAAATGGAAGACCGTAATGAAATTTCCATCGTGATTGTCGCTGACCCCTCATTTAAGCCTGCTGACCATGAAATTCTTTTTCATAAAGAGGAAAAAGAGAAAAAAGGTGTAAAACAGGCTTGAGGAAAAAGATGAACTAGGGTATATAATCTGCCCACGTGCACTAGTAGCTCAGCTGGATAGAGTACCTGACTACGAATCAGGGGGTCGCAGG
>JAOZKN010000091.1 GCA_029935315.1 Desulfocapsa sp.
GAATTGATTGTTATGAGTATTTATTCTGAGCAAATAGAGGAAAGCAGAAAGTATATTCCGGCTGTTGAGAAAGCGCTGAGGGACACATATTTTTCTGACTATGACCGGGATTTTTTAAAGACGGAAAGTGGTAAACTCGATATCGAGAATAACGTATTTAGACGATACGATAATTCATTGGAGTACGTGGTTCCATGGGTTAGCAGACAAGTCGATCTTGGTGGTAAAAAAGTCCTTGAGATAGGATGTGGTACTGGTTCCAGTACAGCCGCCTTTGCTCATTATGTGGATAGTATTGTAGGGTTTGATATTCACGAACTTGCTGTTCAGGGCGCAAGAAAACGCCTGGAAATTTTAGGACTTAATAATGTATCAATCCATGTTGTAACACCAGAGACTTTGCTTGGCCAGATCCAGAAGGAGAGTGGCCATGATCAGTATGATATCATTCTTCTTTTTGCTGTCCTTGAACACCAGACGATTGAGGAGAGGCATCAGACGCTCGCTTTTTGTTGGGAATTGTTGGCCGAAAATGGAGTGATGGCAATATTGGATACGCCCAATATCCTACATTATTTTGACCTTCACAGTTCGCAGATTCCTTTTTTACATCTGTTGCCAGATAGGCTGTATGCTAAATATGCTTGTAACTCCCCTCGTTCTGCTTTTGCGTCGTCTTTTGTCGACGTCGAGAAGCTCGAGTGTACCCAACTCGAAGAAAAAATTGCACGATGGGGACGCGGTGTCTCCTATCATGATTTTGAACTCTCTTTAGGTCGTGAGTACGGTGATTATCTTGTTGCAGACGGTTTTGAACCCGAAATGCTCAGTTGGTTTCCTTGCACAGTTGAAGAAGAATTGTTGCGCTGGTATGTTGAGGAAAAGAAATACGATATTCCTCCAGCGTTTACACGGTGCGTACTCAATTTAATGCTGAAAAAAAGTAGTTCAGGAAAGCGTGAGGGAGCGTGCAAATACAAACCCCCGGTGAATAAAGTATTCAACCAGGGGTTGGAAGAGCAAGTCGCTCTATTAAAAGAGCAACTAGTTGAAAAAGAAAGTGTAATCAGCGATATCTACAATTCTCAAACATGGCGGACAGGAAACTTTTTTGCTAGACAGATACGTTTTTGCAGAAAAGTGAAAAAGTCGCTCACTTCAGCGTCGTAAAAAAACTGATGGCTGGACATTCCTACGTATCTCATAAACATAAATTAGTCGTCCTGTGGTCTCCTAAATGTGCTTGCACGTCTGTTGTTGATTGGCTTTTCCATATTGAAGGTATTCCTGATACACTGCATAAACGTAAGTGGCTCTATGAGCATGGCTATTTATACAGCTATCTGCAGTCGCGCCACCTGGCCGAGGATCTGGGGTATTGCTCTATTCATTTTGTGAGAAATCCGTACAGTCGTGCTGTTTCTGCTTTTCTAAATAAATTTTTTATTTATTATGGCTCACGTATAGTTGATTTCAGCCGATTGGAGCATTTCAGCCAGTTATTTATTAACGGTCACAATGAGGCTAATAATCTGGAGCCTGATGTCTTTCATGGGATTTCTTTTGTCCAGTATCTGGAACATGTCGAAAGGTTAATGATGTCACAGGAGGTTATTAACCTTCACTGGGATTCACAGTTACCAAGAGAACTTGCGTTTCGTATTATCCCAGATTACGTCGTAAAGCAGGAGACTTTCAGTGATGATTTGCTTGCCGTTGGGCGCGGGTTGAAACTCCCATCTTACACAGCTCAAAATCTTAATAAAACCACTTATCCTGAAGATTTTACGAAATCTTCGTTTGATGAGGCAGGCACAAATAGTTTGACCTTGCTTGAAAATACGGCCCTGGTTAACCAGGATAATTTACTTAATGAATCGACGAGGGCAAAGATTTATCAACTTTACGAAGAAGACTTTACCTTCTTTAATTATTCCAGGGAGGAAGGTCTAAAACCGTCCCTTCCATTGGAAGCAAAGGGAAGTTGGTTTCGTAAAATGCTGGGGCACTGATTATTCAGCAATGCTGTTGTTGTGGCTCAATCGCTAAGGATTTTACGCCGAATTGACTGGTGATCTGGAAACTCGGACTAGAAAAAATTCTTTAGTCTGGAGCGGATTACTTTCAGTATATTGAGAAATAGAATGCTTAACGCTGGTATTGTGGTATTTCTTAAATGGATCCTGCCTTTACTGTGTTTCTTTTTTCTCACAACCAGTAGGAATTCGAATCCATATTCAAAAGATATGCTGCTGATTATCTCAAGTGGGGTTTTCGTATTTACATATGATAGCATTTTTAAAAGTAATTCTTCGTCAAAAACATGATAGTGGGTATGCAGATTGCTGGCGATAAGATCGTCTTTTCTTCTTTTAAATTCCTGACTTTTTTTGTCTTTAATACCGTCGACGATGGAGACATGTTCATCTATATGGACAGATGAAATATCTGCTTTCCCATTGTTTTGAAAATCATCAATAAGGTGTTGGACAGGATATGGTTTTTTTTCAAAATCAAATTCGTTCGCTTTATAATTGGGCGCAGAAAAAAGAAGTATTCCTTCCGGTTTAAGAATACGTAACCATTCTAATAAGGCTCCAATAGGATCCGGCGTATGTTCGATGACATGATTTGAGACCACAAATGATGCAGTCTCAGATTGAATAGGGGTTAGCCTGTTAGCATCGCAAAGTATATCAACATCAACGCATGACTCATACGGGATATTATATTTTTCAGATGATTCCTTTCTGTTTAAATAATCAATATACTTGACATCGGCCTTTCCTTTGAGGAGTTGGACGGGTGAGCTTTGTGCTCCTATTTCATATCCACTGCCTCGCAGATATCTTTGGGAGAAGTCATTTCTTATATTGTATAGTCGGTTTATGGTAAATTTGTGAATATACCTATCAAAGATATTGACATTGTTGATATGTTTGACCCACCGTTCTGTTCTGTTGTTCATAGTTTTATTAGAAAGGCTATTGTATAGAGGTTTATCAAATCAGTGGGGAGAATTCATTTTGTAAATTCTTCAATTAACAGTCTTATTTCTTTATTTGTTCAACCACATCTATGGCATGCACTACCATACCTATCGTTTCTTCAATACAGGTAATGTACTCTTTTTTTGTGATATTCCAAAGGCCTTAGAAACAAAACGCTTGAAAATTATTCTTTTATTTAGCAAAGTCTTTACGTGGATGTTTGACGGCATCCTGCTGCAACACTGCGGTTCCTTAAAACGATCAAAGGAGTGAAGCTGAGGCTTAGTGGTAATCAAGAAAAACTAAGGTTATTGTTGAGTGCTTCGAAGCGCTTTGACGGAGCTTCAAATGCTCGTGTGACATTTTGCCCATTTCTACCCACAAGTTCGTCGGGAAAGATTTGAAAACGACCAAAATTTCAGTAAAAAAATACCATTTATTATCAAATGAAAGAAAATAACTATCTGCCTTTTTCTGACCAAAGTGTGCGATTCAAATTAGGTACAGCTTTTAGAAAACTCCTTGGTGCCAGTAAGACCCTCAATACTTATCCGGTCAGAGTAATTATCACAGGCATTGAACATTCTGGTACAACTCTCTTATCTAATCTGCTAAATCAGGCACCCAGTCTAAGTTGTGCCTTTGAATGCGGCTTTTTACTGGCTGACAGTCCTCAGCAATTTGTTAATATACACCCCTGGTATGAATGGATGCAGGAACCTGTTTCGGTGCGTCAATGGGGTGTGAGTGATATTCATATGGATCGTATTTGTTCATCAAAATCATGGGATGAGGCCTATGGAAAATTGATCAGATATTCTCCGGTTTTTGATCACAATACAGTTCAGCAGGTGTGTGATAAGACTCCACGATATATGACCTGTCTGGATAAGGTGTTAGAGAAACTGCCTGACTTTGTTCCGTGCCTGGTTATTGAGAAAGATATTGAAAGCCTGTGGTTGTCACATAAGAAAAGGAACGCGGATTTTGATCAGTTTTGCAAACATGTTGAAGAATATAAAAATGGATTGAGGAGAGCACTCAAACAACATGGTGAACGGATTCATATAATTAAGTATGACACACTGTGCAGTGATTTACATAATCAACTAAAAAGTATTTTTACAATAATTGACTTACCCTATAAAGAGGAATATACGTCTGCTCGCCAGGGTGATATTCAAAACTACTACCAAAAAAGCAAGTCACAACATACTTGTCTCTCTGACCAGGAGTTGGCCCGTTTACAGATACTTGAATAGATTTCTTGTGGAGTGTAATGATTAAATCGTTCAGTCACCTGGTATACATATTGTTGGACATGATGACCAGAGAATCAAGGATTCGAGTGATGAAACATTTACTGGAATCTTCAGGAGAAAAATTATGAGAAGTAAATTGTTGCCAGTCTTTTTGGTTGGTTTTCAACGTTCCGGAACAAATATGACTGTTGCGGCTTTGAGTAAGAACAGCAGCATAGAATTGTTCAACGAAGGCGATAAAAGAGCATTTGTAAATTTTAAGCTAAAAGAATTGCCGGAAATTGATCAACTGCTTGATAAAAAAACATATGATAACAAAGTAATAGCTCTTTTTAAACCAATTTCGGATACGCCAAGATCGCTTTTTTGGCTCCAAGAGGTTCCTCAGTTAAAAATATTATTTTGTTTTAGAAATTATGCTGATGTTGTTAATTCTCAGGCAAATACATTTGGGAATAAGGGCGCGAATCTACTGAGAAATTATTTGCAGGAAATGCAAAGTAGTTCACATTCGCTGTTGAGAGAGTTATATGGCGAAAAAAGAGAATTGAATTGTCTCAATATCTTAAATAAATATTACGATAAACAGTTAGGGGACAATTCAGTTTTTGCTTTATCGTGGCTGTTTATGAATAGCCTGTATTTTGATTTGCAATTGAATGAGAAACAGAGAGTTCTACCGGTATGTTACGAGGAAACGGTTAGGAACCCGAAAGTTGTATTTAAAGGGATCTGCAAATTTCTTGGAGTTGAGTTTCATCCTCATATGATTGATAGTATTCATCGTAAATCTGTGAAGAAAAATATAGCCCCTGAAATTGACAGGGAAATTGAAAGTGAATGTAAGTTGCGATATCAACAGTTAGTAAACGACACTGATAGGAAATATCTGGTGTTTAAAAGCAGATTGAGTAGATTCTTAGGGATTTGAAGCTTTCTGAAAAGAATCGAGAACTCAATGGTTTGCAGAACGAAAAACAAAATCAAATAAGAGTAACTGAGAAATTATTCCTTTGAATCTGCCAGGGGAGGATAATGACTATTGTCTCCTACCAATTGAATTAATTCTACAGGCCATTTGAAATCTTGTTCATTTACATCGTGTACTTTCTTCGTCAGAATGGTGGAACATCCAAAACAAGGTACGGTGGGGAAGGCTTCTCGTCCGTTAAGTTTGTCAAAATACATGTGTATGGGGTTACACATGCCAGCTTTGATCGTTTCATAACCGATAGGTTTAGAGAACAAGACCTTTAATCCTTCGTCAGAACAGCGCCAGAAATCCCAGGGCAGCTCATGAGCTGGCCAGGCAAATGGTATAAGGTGGCACGTAATTCCTCCTGTTTTCAATATCTTGTTGATTTCCATTGCTACAACCCATGGCATGGCAAGATGTTCCATAACTGCGATTGAAAAAACAGCATCGAATTTTTTGCCTTCAAAGTATGAGCTGAGGGCATGTGCATCACCAACAACATCGGTATTGCTGTCTGGGTAGTAGTCGAAACCGGTGTAGGATGCAGCCTGTGGAAAAAGGTTTTTCAAACCATGTGTTTTTGGTGGAAGAATCCTGGAGCCAATCTCTAATACGTTTAAATGCTGTTCGTTGACCATTTTGACAAATTCATCAAATATTCCATCGGCATCACTAAATCCGACGGGTGGTTGTGGGGCGGACCCGTTAAATGTAACATGCCGGGTATAATTTTTATTCCCCTGTGCAACCTTAAAGGTTGCCTTATGTTGAGCTGTCCTTGGAATCTGAACCCAGAAATCTCTTCGGTTTTCTATGTCATTTTCATTGTCTAGCCAAGAGGTTATAGGTACAGAAACACCTCCTACGCTAACGTTCACATCTTTTGTCAATTTGTTATGGTTAGCGACCCAACCTTTAATGCCAAGAGCTGTATCGGTGGACCAGGAGGATTCGATAATAATCCTTGGTCTTTTGGGGAGGAATCTATTGAGGCGTGATTTCACACGTCTTAGGAAAATAATTATCTTGTTTACCATTTGAGATGTAGGATTTTCGGAAAAGGTTAGTGTTGGCCTAAGTGGTCAATAATTTCATATGGGGCGGTATATCGGAGGCAAGAAGCAAGGTGGATCTGATCATCTTTTAATGTTCGATATATTTGTTGATATCTTGTGTCTTAATTTTCCCAATAAGTGAAAAATACCAAAATATTGATAACAAAGCAACCCCTGGGGCCAGCCACTGGATTCCAGATCCGCCAAAAGTCTTGCTCGTCGTGCAGGTGAGACGTAAGTAAGAATACGATCACTGAGACGAAACGAGCTCTCTCCCGGGAAAATAGTTCGAGCCATACCAAAGGTGTCATCTTGTTTTAAAGCACAAAATGCTCTGCATAATTCTATGGGGGGATTGTTTAAAAAATCAGTGGCCAGCTGGTTGGCTTCAATTCGCAACTCCTGGAGACTTATTCCGTGTTGATGCACAAAATTGCATACCTGCCCGACTCCTGCTATCACCCCTTCCTGAAAATGATGAATTCGCTCATTATGGATTCGGTCTTCCTCAGGATCACACTGGTATACAGGGGTCATCTTACCCGAATTTGTCAGTTTATAGCCAGTTGCGCTGCCACCCGTTCCAAAACAAAGCATCTCAAAGGGCATGACATGCCTGAGCATGATATGGTGTTCATTTGTGTTCCCGTCAGCAATATAGGCATATTTCCTGGTATTCTCTGGCTGGGCATTGAAAAACTTCTGTAAACCAAGATAGCAGCCGTCAATGTTAATGTCTGGAAAAATATGGGCAATGTTATCCTGGATGGTTCCACGCCAGCCAATGTCGACAACAAGACTCTGGCCATCTTTGCCGAAGTCGCATTCATGAAAAAAATTGATCAGCTGTTCTTTTTTTATCTGATGATTTTTCTGCAGAATGTGCAGGAATTTTTTGTTTGTTAACAATTGAGTAAATGAGGTGTTTTTCCAGGGCTCATGGATCATTTCTTCCGGGTCAATGTGACATTCCCTGATGGATGACTGATATTCACGTGGGTCTTCCCCCAGAGATCTGAGAAACGAGTTCACCGATTGTGTATGGTATTGCGACCAGAGCCTCATCAACTCTTGTGGTGTTAGTGACTTCAAAGAGGGGAAGAATGTTGCCAGCCGACTGACGGGAAGCAGGCGACTTTCCACCGGTGGCATTTCGTACAAATTATGTTTTTGAACTCGATCAAATATACGCTGAAAGAATTTCCCTTCACGGGTAAAAAAATGAGCAGTTTTATGTCCTTTTGTATAACAACGTTCCTGGATAAATAGGGCAAAGCCTGTAAAAAGAGGGCTGAAGTATTTCCCGTAGTTGTAAAGTCTTGCCTGTTCACTGTCCAGATTACCCTTGAAGAATAGAGGGCTTACCGGTTTTTTTATCAAGAGAGTGTCGGTGCGTATGCTTCCCTGCATACGCGACTCAAAGACAGCCCGGTTTTGTGTGGATGCGGTGTGTCCCTCATTGCCGGTAAAGTGATATGCATGTACTCCGGATTTCTCAGCCATTTCGATGTCGGCAAAGCTGTTGTCGCCAATATGCAGGATTGATTCAGGTTTTGTGCAAAGTTTTGAGCAAAGATGTTTAAACAGGCGCCCACTTCGTTTGTTCAGTTTGCTGTCACAGGAAAGGAACAGGGTGTCTATCTGAAAAGGAAAGGCGTGTGATAGAAGGATTTTCTCGACTTTATCCGCAGACATATAAAAATCAGAGACTATGTGAAGTTGTTTATATTTGCAGGATTTCAGTAACTGGATGAGATCTTCATCCAGATAGGTTACAGAAATCTCCTGGTTGATCTCACTTTGTACTAAAAGATGTGTAAGCTGGCTCAGTGTATCTTCAGGAATGGCCTTTTGCGTATAATCAAGAATGCATTGGCTGAGGACTTCCTCAATTTCATATTCGTCATCAAAGCCCTCAGCTCGACAGCGGCTGCCGATGGCTGCTTCAATGGCTTGCCTTCTCGCCAGCAGCTCGATGGTCGTTAGGTTCTCTCCTGTTTTGTAAGGCCGCAGGAGTAATTTCATGTGTTGGGCAGTGTGCAGTTTAACTTCGTCCGGATGACATTTCCTTCTGAGAATGGTATCCCAGAGATCAATGCTGATATGTGGTTTTGCAAGAGACGTCACTGGCAGTGTCCTTTGCACAGGACTTTCAAGGCACGGCTGATCCGGTTGTGTTGCAGGTATTCCCAAAGGGTCATTTTTGCAGGATATTCATTGCCTGGCGGAGAAGTGACTGGTGGCGGGGCGTCCAACTCGGCAAAAAAAGGTTTGGACGTATACAATGGTGTGATATCAGCTTCAGGTACAGGCTTGCCGGCAAGTAACTCCTCGATTCCAGCGGCACATTGATCGAATTCGAGGCTGGCAGGTCGTTTTTCCATAAAACGGAGACCATTCCTTCGCATTTCCTTCTGAAGTTGTGGCGATTGCAATATTCTTATGATTGCACCGGCCAGCGAGGACGGTGTTCGTTCAGCCAGGAGTGTGCTACCCTCCGGCAAATCATAGATGGTGTTCTCTCCGTAAAAATCCACGGCAGGTAAGCCTGCGGCCATCATTTCAAATGGGATTCTGGAAGGGTTGGAAGAACTCAGGCAGAGTCCCACTCCGCAACGATTATAGAGCCGATTGCATTCTTCAAGACTTAATATGCCCAGGTGGGTATGGTCAAAATGATAATCTGGCTCTTCGTTGCAGCCATAGGTATAAATGGTAACTTCGGGACAGTGGTGTTTGACAATCGCCAGGGTCTCACGACCAATCGAGGGGCAGCGTCTGGGTTTCTCCGGTTGATAAATAAAACAGACTGCCTGCTCCCGAACTTCTGACTCCAAAGGGAAGTAGATTGTATTGTCAGCGGTAAATTCAAAGAAGTTTGCCTTGCTGCCATAATTTTTATGCAGCAAATGTGAGAGCCAGCGTCCAATGGTTAAAGGAGTTAATCCATATCCATAGGAACTTTCCGCCCGGATGTAATAATCACCCATGGGGTGGAAACATGCCTCGAAATCCTGCACAAAATAGAGTTTATGATCGGCGTCCACGTTTTTCGCAACCAGTTCTGCAGTCCACCAGGCAGTTGCTATCGCCATATCAAAATGTCCTGCTACCTCATATCCACAATGGATCTGACTGGGGCAAAGACCAAAGTACTCTTCTACAAGTTCCCGGATGACCCCTTCGCTCATATCCTGTTGAGCTTCTTCGCCTATGTATACATGGCACTGGTGGCCTCTGGCTTCTAAATTCCGGATATGGGAAAAAATAGTCCTGTGTCCTCCTGAACCTTTCAGCGGGTAGGGTACCAACCAGGCTATTTTACTTTGCATGTCTTGTTCTCATTTCTCATGGGATTGGGATCGTGTTGTGATTGGAAAATTTGATAATGGGATAAGGTCATTGCAGGAGGAGAGGCTATTTGAGTGCAGGTAAGATTTTTCTGGCTATGGATGAAGAAATATGACGTAACGTTTGCGAGGTGCTTCTGCTGCTTTTTTCACAAAGTTTTTGCAGCTGTTCTCGTAAATTTTGATTTTCCTGCTGGAGATTTCGTACTTCCTGGTCACGTTCCAGAAGCATAGGGATAAAGTTGTCGCTATAAAATACTGTGTTTTTCCGTATTAATGCTTCAAGTAGTCGAGGGCGCTGCAGGTCAGCAGTATCAACCATGGTGGTACCCTGTCTGCGATAGTAAATCAATACTTCTTCAATACAGTACCATTCGTAGCCAAGGGCCAGCATTCTCAACCAAAAGTCCCAGTCTTCGTATCCCTGAACCATGGATTGATCAAAGCCACCAAGTTCTTCCCAGCAGCTTCGCCGAAACATTGTTGATGAATGGATGTTATTTCTGGTGCCTTGTAAAAAAGGTGCAAATCCCTGGGTATTCGCCCCGATTGTTTTCCATAATACATCGCTTTCGCCAAAAAGTTGTACCCAGGAGGCTATAGCCCCAAATCTTCTTTTAGTATCGGCATCCAAGACCGTAACAGCTTTTGTAAAATAGTCAGGATGGTAACGATCGTCTGCATCAAGGCAGCAAACATATTCTCCCGTTGTCTGTTTAATTCCGGTATTACGCGCAGAAGGTAAACCCTGATTGCTGGTGTGCAGAACCTTGCAGCCCGGTTTGTCGAAATGCTCCAGAATCTGAATTGTTTCAGGATCCGTAGATCCGTCATTGACTATAATTATTTCGGTGCGCTGGTAGGTTTGTGCCAGAATGCTTGACACTGAATCTTCGAGGTATATTCCCTGATTATAACAGGGGATAATGACACTAATTAATTTCATCCGGTAAATTATACCTTATTGGTGGACAAGCGACCGTTTCTATTTAACCTGAACAGCACATTTATTCATTGTTAGCATGCTACATACGTATCATACCTTTATTCATATCGCCAAGTCTTTAGGTGAAATAGCGGGAGACTTTATTAAAAAACTTTTTATAAAATGAAAGAACTTTTCGTGGTGTCGTTTTGTTTGCGGTTAGTTTTTGTTGCTTGGCTATGTTACGAGCTTTTCTCTCCTTATCTTCCACAAGGCAGTCATTGATATAGTGGAGGCAGGTTATTCGCAAGGGATGGTCAGTATTCATGAGCAGTTCTTCTTTTACTGCCTCCCATGAAGTTCCCCACTGGTCGAATTGAGAGAGCACATAAAACAACCGATCAATTCTGTGATTTACCAGAATTGAGAAGAAATGAGCCATTGCCTGTGGTTGTGAGAGGCCGGGAAACAGATCTTCAGGAGTATTTGCTCTTAAAAAATCGAAAAGGACAATGGCGCTTTCAAAATGAACCAACGCAGCATTCTCTTTGAGTGTGTTGGTCTCATGGCATCTGTACTTGAGGAGAGGGGTGTTTACAAACTGTACGTTTTTTTTATTGAAGAGCCGTAAGAAAAAATCGAGGTCATGACAATATCGATAGTTGTTAAATGTCCCTATCTCGTCGAAAACCTCTTTTTTACATATAATATTTGAAGTGGTTGTGACAATATTTATGCCGAGAAGATCGACTGCAAGTCTTCTTTGCGGGACTGTTCGCTCCAGTGGGATGTGGTGTTTGGGAGCGTTGGGGAATAGCAGGTAATGGCTGTCATCATCGTTAATTGCCTCTACCCGTGAAAAAAGTGCATCAATCTCCGGAGACTGGGTGAGAATGTCGATAAAAATCTGTAACCGATCAGGATAATAGATATCATCGGAATTGAGTATGGTGATATAGTCACCGGTTGCCAGTTCTATCCCCCGATTTATCGTTGCATGAGCTCCCCGGTTCTCCTGGGTAAAGAAGCGCAGACGGTTGTCGGAAATTGTGGAAACTATGGAACGGGAGCTGTCACTTGATCCGTCATCGATAATGATTAATTCGAAATTTGCGTGTGTTTGTTGTAATACTGAGTCTACTGTTTTTGCAATATACTTTTCATGATTGAAAAGTGGAATGATAACACTAATTGATGGAGTCATATGATAGGACACTTTGGGGAGCTTGATATTTTAAAAATAGTATGCCAGATTTGTTAATTTTATGCAGGTCTTATTTATAAACTCTGCCATCTGAGGGATACACCTTAATGGTGAAAAGTTGTGCTTAGTTTGGAGTCATTGCAATATGCCAGG
>JAOZKN010000019.1:0-12390 GCA_029935315.1 Desulfocapsa sp.
GGTGGCTGTTAACCACCTTGTCGCAAGTTCGAGTCTTGCTCGAGGAGCCAAAAAATACCAAGCCCGGTCTTTTAATAGATTAGATCGGGCTTTCCCATTTTTGTTGTACGTCGGGGCATAGCGCAGCCTGGTAGCGCGCCTGCCTTGGGAGCAGGAAGTCGGAGGTTCGAATCCTCCTGTCCCGACCACTAATTCAAGCACTTACAGTTTCGGCTGTAGGTGCTTTTTTTATTTTTGCAAAGTTTTTCCCTGCCTTGCTTAGTATTGCCCATCCCCAGTGATGTTCTGTTTTAGGCTAATAAACCTATTCCTATTTATTTTATGAAATGTTCCAAACAGGGTCGGACCAAGCTATCAGCCTGAATTGCTGCCATTTAAGTCAATGAAATAGCTATTATCTGGCCTTAGAGTACACTTTTCACCATCAAAAAGCGTATTGTAAGGGGCCGAAGCCTCCTTCAAAATAATCCCTTCCTTTGCTGAGACTCTCAACTCAAGGCCTGATCTTCCAGTTTTTTGTAAAAACACTAGGAAAGCACGTAATATTTCTCCAGTCTGACTGATGGTGCTGATGGTAAGATTACGACGGTACTTGTCGTACAAAGGAGCGGTGACATATTCATAGCCGGGAAGAGCACTTCTCTCTAATTTTTCTATAGCCCGGTTCAAAACACACTGGCGTTTGCCGGGACGATATACGTACAGAGCACCGGCAGAGGGAAGAAATAGTTTCTCCATCAAGCCTGCATTTTTCCTTGCCAGATAATGTAGTGATAAAAAAAAGATGGGATTGAGACGATTGAGTGGAGTCACTCGGGTCTGAGGGCTAGTAATTTTCTAATAAATCATTTTGTGCGGCCATACGTTCCTCCTTCTTCTTTTGTAGAAAAAACAGGATATTAATGACCTTGTTATACCATAAGCTCGATCATTATGTTATTACGTATATAGTGGAAATATATTGACTTTGGTCGGCGGGAAATTTGTTACGTATATTGTTTGGGAACCTTATCTCATACCGGGAGATTTTAATGTTTCGTTGGTTTGTCGATCGTCGCCGAAAGAAGCTTACACGGACTCCTTTCCTTTCATTATGGGAAGACATAATCTGCCGTAATGTTGGCCACTACTGTTTTTTGGAAGATGCCGAGCGCGCTCATCTTCGTGCCTTGACCCAAGTCTTTATCGCTGAGAAATACTGGGTAGGAGCCGGTGGGCTGGAACTTACCGACGAGATCTGCGTCACGATCTCCGCTCAAGCCTGTTTACTTCTTCTGGGTCTACCCCATAACTACTATAAAAATGTCAAATCCATCATCGTTTACCCCTCCACCGTTGTTCCGCCTCCACGCAAGCCCGGTTTCTTTGAAAGTACAATGGCCCCAGTGGACCCTGCACACCCCATTATCGGGCAGGCATTCCGGCGAGGGCCGGTAATTATTATATGGGATGCAGCCCTGCACGGAGGCCGCCATCCTAAATCAGGTCACAATGTTATTTATCACGAATTCGCCCATAAACTCGATATGCTGGATGGCTCGACTAATGGCACCCCACCACTGAGAGACCGGGCTGAATATCGTGACTGGGGCCAAACATGTTCACATGAATACCTCCGTCTCAAAAACCGTACTGAAAAAGGTAAGAAATCTTTTCTCAATGCCTACGCCGCGACCAACGAAGCGGAATTCTTCGCCGTCGCAACCGAGCAATTTTTCGATCAGCCACGGCAAATGATTAAGCATGCACCAGACCTTTATCGGGTTTTGAAGAAATACTACCGTCAGGACCCCTCCGGGCGTGTTTCCCGGAATTACTGCGAAGGAGAAGAGAAAGCACCAGGGACAACAGGGCGTCATTCTTGACAAAAAAATGCACCGGGTGAACCAGTGATTTTCACCGTAATATCGCCATCTCTAAGGTCCTGGTATTCTGCCAATGCTTCAATTTAAAATCCCTACTGTTCACCTCAGATTCTGACTTCTCGGAGTGAATAGTCGCTGCTCAATTCAGGATTCCGAGAGAAGGAAGAAGCTCAACCGAGCCAATTTTCCAAGAGCTTGACCTTGCCATTGCCCATTTACTACAGCAACATTTCACGAAATGTGGTACACGATAATTTGGGATCTTGAGAGAAATCAGGAATAACCTCAAGTTTTAACTTTTTTCTCTCAGGTTAACCTTACCACTGGCAATCCTGTTTGACTTTAAGGCGCCTCATGCCATAGACTGACATAAGACTGTAGCGGAGTTTTTTACGATGAATCTTAACCCAGTAATTTTATTATCAGGTTGAGGTTACCACTTTCCTGTTTATATTCGGATAATGGTGCCGACAAGGAACTGGATTCCAGTTGTGCTGTTATCCCTTAATAAAATGATTATGAATTGGGAATGAGAAGTCTCCGTCACCTTTTTCCTTGGTAAATATTGCCAACTCAAGCCACACTTTTGATGTTGCTGTTTTTGTGGAAAAAGTAGAGATTTGTGGCTGTTGTCTTCTTTCCAGCAGTGAATGGGGGGGGCGGGCGATCCGAAAAGCCGCCTGGTACTACTGCTTTCAGTGCACTTTGGAGTGCAATTTGAGCGGTTGGAAGTTTGTTTTTCTCTCTGCTACTTTCCGAACGGAAAGCGAATTCCTATCACTTTTAACAGTATACATTGATTCTGGAGAGAGGTTCCCCCCTATGCAACGTCATCAAAATAGTGTGGAAAGAAGAATGGTATTACTCCCTCTGCTCTCTCTGTTAACACTGTTTCTCTTGCTCATGGCAGCCGGAAATGTCAACTGTCGACCCTATTTTGGCGAGACTTTCACCTTTTATCAACCCGACGGAAAAGAGTTCCAGGTTCGCCTTTTTGGTGATGAGTTCTATGCAACCGTAGAAACCCTTGACGGCTACACCTTGACCAGGGATCCGGTCACCGGTTTTTACTGCTACGCCCAGTTGGACTCCACCAGTAACTCTTTTAAATCCACCGCTGTTCATGCCGATACTGACATACCGATGGATGTGAAGCTTACAAAGGGCATCCGCTTGTCTCCCAAGACTATGCAGGAGAAAAGCGACATTCGCCGGAAAAAGTTCGGTGTTGGCCCCAGCGGTAAACTACTCCCTGCAGAGCAACTGCGTCTGCGCCCCAGGGACTTTGGCCATCAGCGCTGGAGCCCTGCCCTGGAAAAAGAGGCCCAGGCCCTTGAATCTTCAGCCACCTCCATACAAGCCCCTCCCACTTCGACTACCAGCGGCACACTGGTTGGTCTGACCCTGCTGGCCCGTTTTTCAGACCGACTTGGTGATGCCACCCTTACCCAGACCCAGGTTGACGCCTTTGCCAACGATCCTTCCTATACGGAATTCGGCAATGCCACATCGGTTTACGGTTATTACAAACAACAATCCAACGACTTCCTCAACTACAACAATATTGTCACCGCCTACTTTGCCGCTGCCCATGAACGCAGTTACTACTCCCACGGTCCCGGTACTGCCAGGGATCTTGTGAAAGAGGGCCTTGCCGCTCTCAAGGCCAGTGGCTTTGATTTCAGTAAGGTGGATGCAAATGCTGACGGAGTTCTTGATGGAGTAAACCTCTTCTATGCCGGCATTTGCCCCAATAACTGGGGAGAGGGATTGTGGCCCCATAAAGGTACGGCGAACTGGGCTGGTCTTGCCACAGAAGGGGTCAGCACTCGTTTTCAATATCAGATATCAGACATGGACAATCAGTTGACCATCGGTACCTTTTGCCACGAGAACGGCCACATGCTCTGTAACTTTCCCGACCTCTACAGTTACGACGATAATGCCGCCGCCATCCGCTCCTACAGTCTGATGGCCTCCAGCGGAAATACACACCCGGTTAGTATCGATAGCTACCTCAAGCTCCACGCCGGATGGTCAAGCATCATTCCACTGAGCAGTGTAAGCCATATGCGCGGGGCTCTGGAGGTGGATAAAAACACCTTTTACCGCTTCAATAACCCGTCAAACTCAAAAGAATACTTCCTCCTCTCAATGCGTACGGATGCCGGTTATGAAGGCATCTGGGGCGGAGCCACCAAGACCGCCAACCCCACCGACGGTCTGGTTATCTGGCACGCCTACGAAGAGGGGAGCAACACTTACTCCTCCATCTTCACAGAAGATAGTGCAGCTGACAACACTGATTACTCCACCCCTTATGAACTGATGGTAGTGGAAAGCAATCCTTCCTCCGCCACCGTTCCTTGGTACGATGACCCTACTCCCGGACTAAACGACTCCTACCACAGCGGTGACGTCCAGGAAGCCTCCGACACCACCACACCGGCGCTGAAATTCTGGGATACCGCTTCAGGGCGTACCACGCCTTCCGGCCTTCATCTCCACGCCATCGGCCAGCAAGGGGACAATATCACCTTTACCGTTGGCTCAGGGAATCTCACAACACCTCCTAGTATCGGCACCACATCCAGCCAATTCACCCCGAGGTGCGACCAGGGCAGTGACTGCCAGAGCCAGCAATTTGCCATCTTCAACAGGGGGGGAGACCAATTCTCCTATGCTATAACGGATAATGTTCCTTGGCTGCAGATAAGCCCCGCCAGCGGGAGTGTTGGCAACGAGGCTGACCAGATCACAGTGAGTTATGATACAGACTCACTCACCCCCGGAATGTATAGCGGCAGAATCACCATTCATGGCTCCAGTGCCACCACAAACTTATCGAAAACCATACCGGTCTGGCTCACCATTTATCAGCCACCTGCAATCCAGGTGGACAGAACAGCCATTAGCCTCACCCTCCTTAGCGGTGAGACCAAGAGCGCAGTATTTAAGCTGGCAAACAGTGGAGGCGGCACCCTGCGTTACTCCCTGACAGGACTGGCCCCATGGATCGGATTTGACTCCCCCACCGGCACTGTCAAAAGTGAGGAAGATACAATCACAGTCAATATGGATACCTCGGGCATGAGGGAGGCCACTTACTATTCCAACCTCAAGATCGAATCCGGCATGGCGACAAACTCTCCCCAATTCGTCGATGTCCAGATGCATGTGAAAGGCATCCTCATCTCCTCCCCCAATGGCGGGGAGACCCTGTGGCGAGGGAATAAACATGATATCCGCTGGCGAACGGGCAATTCCGTCACTGGAAGTATAAAAATCGAACTTTACAGGAATGGAGTAGTCCACAGCACCATCGCAACAGACACCCTCAATGACGGCCGCTTTCATTGGTCTATCCCCACCGACCTGCCCACCAGCGGCTCCTACACCATCCGTATCAGCAGTGTCAACGAGCCTTCCATCAAGGGAGCAAGCGATGCGGGTTTCAGCATTACGACCATGCCGTTCCTTACAACAATCCCCTACAATGAGAGTTTTGAAAGGGGAAGCCCAGGCGACTGGCACCAGAGCAATGACGATCATTTCGACTGGACGGTTAACAGCGGCGCAACACCATCCATTGATACAGGCCCGTCCGCTGCCAGTGACGGCAACTTTTACATCTATACCGAAGCAACTGGCAACTTCCCAGGAAAGACAGCTACCATACAGGCCAATTTCGACTTGCGCAATGTCGCACACCCACTCCTCACTTTCTCCTACCACATGTATGGGGAAGCCATGGGAGAGTTGGCCGTCCGGGCCAGTACCGATCAACTTACCTGGACCACGCTCTACACGAGAAGTGATAACCACTTCAATTACTGGCTGGGGGATATTGTCGATCTCTCGCCCTATGTTGATAAGGCCGTGACCATACAAATTACAGGAACAACCGCGGACAGCTTCACCAGCGACATGGCCCTGGACAATATCCGTATTGATGAATCCAACAAGGCCCTTTCCTACAGTATCGACACCTTCAGGGAAAGTGCTGATGACGACGGTTCCATAAGAAGTACCGCCGTAATCACCCTCGGCGGAGACACCTTTACCTCTACGGCTACATCAATAGGTAACCTCACCGTCTTGAACCTGCCTCCCGGGCTGAGGCTGAGTGCTGCTCGAGTCGCCCCCACCCGTATAAACTTGTCACTCTTAGATAATGCAATCAACCATGACTGTGCAGATTCACTAGAAAACCTGATAGTGAGATTTGGTGACGGAGCTTTTACGGGACGGATGGCAGTACGAGTTGCCGGCAGTACACAATCTCTGGCAATCAGTTACACAACCAAACCGGACCTGACCGTTAATAATGCCCAGATTTCCGCCAACGCGTTTCCCCCGGAAACACTCTTCACTTTCTCTGCTGATGTGGTCAACCAGAGTACGGCTATCATCCAAGGCTCCACCCTGCGCTACTATCTGTCTGATGATTCGACCCTCAGCAGCAGTGACACAGTGGTAGCAACTGACACTGTATCCGTCCTCAGCGGAGGAGAAACCTCTCTGGAACAGGCAGTTATCCGTGCCCCATCCGACCTGGGCACATACTGGGTGGGAGCCTGTGTCGACACGGTGACAGGTGAAACCCAGACGAGCAACCAATGTACTTCCGCTATAGAGATCAGCATAATACAGCCGGATCTGATCGTCAGCGATTTTTCGGTAACGGGTTCAGAGTTCACGGCAGGTTCCAGCTACTTGTATGCCATGACCGCAATCGTGAAAAATCAGGGGACGGACACATCCGAGGAAACTAGGCTGCGTTACTACATCTCCTCCGATAATATCATCAGCAGTGACGATTATGAGTTATTAGACTCTTATTTTTCCCCCCTTTACGCTGACCAAACAGTAACGAGAAGGGCATCTCTGACACTGCCCGCCATCGTCGGGAGCTATTGGTTAGGGGCTTGTATTGACCCCAAACCTGATGAATCCAACATCAACAACCAGTGCTCTTCAGGCCAGGCCATTACCATTATTCAACCGGATCTCTATATCTCTCGGATTTTTCTCAGCAGGAAAGAGGTGGGGACCGATGATCCTTTTACGCTCACTCTCACTGTGAAAAACCGTGGTACGGCTCCAGCTCCTGCTTCAACAATTCGTTACTACCTCTCCAGAAATACAATTTTTCAAAGTGATAATATTCAGCTACAGACGACAGCCCTCCCAGCCATTGATACCCAGTCGACTTTTTCAACTGCAGTCAGCTTGACAGCCCCTGCATTCGAGTGGGACTATTGGCTTGTTGCCTGTATCGACCCGGTTGTCGGTGAGCCAGACAGTAACCAATGTTCCAGGACTCTACCCCTCCGGGTTCACTCCTTTCCCTGGAACCTTTACTATCCCGCTATAACAGGCAAGACAGGTATCAGAAAAAAACAACCCAACCAAGAGACAAAACCTCAAAAGAACCATTAAAAACAACCCAACCAGACTTTTATCCGGTTGGGTTGTTTTTGACGAAAGTAGGCAGCAACAGCAAAGCACCACAACAGTGAAAGACTACGGTACAACTAGTTTATCAGATCAGCATCGATAGCCACCGACCAATAATGCTGGATACCCGAAACAGCCTTCGGGCATGACGGCAATGGTAAGCAGGAGTGACTGTGCTGCTATACAAATGCCACAGACGAGTCAATTTTAAAAAAGCACTGGTCAGATAATTCTGGCCGGAGCTTTTTTAAAAAATCATTTTACGAGCAGCGGTTGTGCTTCGACCTGCCAACCCTAATCACTCACCCACCTCTGCCTATAAGAGATTTCTACTGTATATACGTAATAAATTTACGGTTCTACGCCGTTCCGAAAGTCAAGATATCTATGTGTCAAGGCAACTCAGTTAGAGGCATATTCCTGTTTTGACAGTCATTATTTAATCCAACTCCTTTTTCTGGATACACCCCAGCGGTGTAAGCCATGAGTGACCTTCTCAAGAAAGGTCACTGGCCGGAAGCGCCACCACGATTACTCACTTCCCTGTACTAAAGCTAAGTACTGCTTGAGCAATATGACTTGAATTCAGACCAGTACTACACCTATCCGTAAAGCCTGCAACACATCTGCCGGAGCAAAACTACATATTTTCATCCCAATACCACATAATTGTTTTTCTCTGTATTCGCTGACCCCGAAAGTGTGGCAAGTGTGAAATGAAGATTTAACTGTTAAATATTTCGTCATTTCAGGTAGTTGTCTAGTACTTCGTGAAAAATAAAAAAGTGGTGAGAGAGTTGGCATGCTTGATGCAATATAAGAAGCAAAGAAAACGAAATCTAAGTAAAACGAACCACTACGGAGGACACCATGACTACAAATACAAACACAACAACCAGAACTCAAGTTGAAGCAGGATACGAAACTTCTAAATTTGCATTGGGCGCAGGAATGACCATGGCTGCTCTCGTAGGAATCTGGGGATTTGCCTGTCTCGCCAGCGCAATGATCAGCATAGGACCTCTCAATGTTGTTAAGGGTTACTTAACCGCAGTTATTGGCTAACGGATTAACGAGAAACAAATAAAATATAAGGAAATATCATGAAAAATAATACATCAAAAACAGCAAGCAGAGTAATCCTGGCAGCCGGTTCAATAATGTGTCTCTGGGTTGCAGCAGCCCTTACCAGTGCCCTCTCTTCAGTTGGCTGGTCGGTCGGCGAACTGGCAGGACAGTATATGGTCGCCATCGGAATGGTAAAACCTTTGCACACTCTGGTAGATTATTATACTCACATCAAAGGGATAGAGTATCTGATCTGTGTAGCCTTCTTCGTAGCCTTCCCAGTTTTCTTTAAATATGTAAACAAGGCTCCAGCAAAGGTTACAGCAGCAAAATAACAAGCCGCGAGTAAGGCACCACCTTCTCCCAGCCTCCTGTTTATCGGATAGTACATTCGCTAAGCAGGAGGTTTTTTTGTTGTGCGTCTGTTTTTTCCTTACTGTAATCTGAAATGTACCGGTACCAGTACATCCATTGCTACTGCTCTTCCATTTTCGGTAGCAGGGAGGAAATGCCATTGCCGGACACTACTCAGTGCTGATTTGTCCAGCATTTCATAACCGCTTCCCTTGTGTATACTGACCTCCCTGGCCTCTCCATTTATTGAAACTCTGACCAGCAGGATAGTTGTTCCCTGCCAGTTTCTCCGTCTGGCAATTGAGGGGTAGGCTGGCTTTGGGTTTCTGTGATACATCGGTTTTGCTTTAACAATGGCGGCGGGGCTGGCTGGTGTCGCAATGCTCACAGCCTGTTCTGGGGGAGTTGCTCTGGAATCAGGTGACGCGACAACTTCCGCCGGTTTTTTCTCCATGGGCTGCAGGCGATGTTTTTGTTTTTTAACGCGAATGACCACAGGGTCGACGTTCTTCTGGGGGAGTGTCTGCACAGGCGAGGAAGCAGTGGCTGGCTGGGGAGTTGGAGGGACAGGAGATTGCTGGAGTTCCTGCTTTTTTTGAATACTCGCCGGAGGAGCAGTCAGACGTATGCGAATGGTGTCTTCTCCCGTTATTTGCGGCACTGTATCAACGGGATGTCTTGCAGGAAACAAAAAAAAGAGAAGATGAAAACAAAGGGCTGCCACCACAGCCGGGAACAGACGTTGCACAGTTTCTACTCCGTACTTGACTGCAGGGAAATATCAGAGATTCCGGCCTCTTTCAGCTTATCCAAAACAGTGTAGAGTTGTTGATAGGAGATGTCCTCATCGGCAAAAAGCAATACTCCCGGGTTTTCCTGTGCTCCATCTGCCTGTTGCAGTTGCAGCAGTTGTTGCGGAAGTTTCTCCAGCTCAACAGCGGTCTCGTGTATCTTTATTTGGATTCCCTCTGCAGCCTGGACAATGGAGAGCGATATCGGCTCGTGGCTTTGCCTGTTGATGACAGCCTGGGAAGATTCAGGAAGATCAAGGCGAAGTCCCCGGTGCACCGCCATTGAAAGCATGGCATAAATAAAAAATACCAGCAGCAGAAAGACGATATCAATAAGCGGCATCATTTCGATGCGAGCGGCTTTGATTCTTCTGCGGCGAAGTTTCATGATCTGTTCTCAAGTTTCTTATAAACCACTTCCAGACTTGTTGCGTATTTTTCCATTATATGGATGGAATGGGATATGCGTGAGTTGAAATAATTGTAAGGGATCACAGCAATAATGGCAATGCCAAGGCCTGTGGCTGTGGTGATAAGCGCCTGTGCTATCCCGGATGTTACAAGTTTGGGATCGGCAAGGCCACTTGAGCCAAGCATATCAAATGAACTGATAATCCCAAGAACAGTACCAAAAATACCAAGCAGGGGTGTCACCGTGATCATGGTATCAAGGATGGGCATCAAGCGGTTCATGCGCTGCAGCATTTCCTCTGCTTCTGCTTCCATGGCTCTGCCCATATCATAGTCCCGGTGCAGGATACCAACGATAAGCAGGTGCACAATATGATCTCTGGAACCTTCAGTTTGTTCTTTAATTACTTTCCATTGTCCGGTTTCGGCCAGGGTGAGGACTGTGTCCATCAGCTGACGTTCACGTTTTCGGCTGAGACTGAACCAGAAGAGTGCTCGTTCAAGAATCACTGTCAGTACCGTAATGGAACAGAGCAGGAGTGGCCACATAACCGGGCCGCCGTTTTGAAAAAGATCGTAGTAGTTGTTCATGGCAAAGAAGCAGTGAATTCCGGGTGGATAAAGGCCGCTATCGTTTGCAGGGTTTCTGCAAAGGTATTTGGTGAAGGGCTGCAGGCAAGGTCAGGATTAATGACAAAAATTCGATTGTTTCGGGCAGCAGAAATGACTGAAATTTTTTGCCATTTATCCCGTTCTTTGGCTGCTGTGCCTGTCTCGGTACCCATTATGGCAATGATGATAACATCCGGGTTTGCCGCGATAACCTTTTCATAGTTTGTGGTTCCTGTCTGCTGTTCTGCCGCAATATTAATTCCTCCGGAAAGGACTATAAAGTCGTTTGTAAAAGAGGATGGAACAGAGGAAAACAAGGGGTTAGTGCCTATCTGCAACAGTACCTTTCGTTTTGGCAGATGGGCAACTTTTTTCTGGACTGAGGCTACTTTTGCTTTGGCTCTGGCGATAATCTCTTTTGCCTGCTTTTCGAGGCCCAGAAGCTGTCCAAGTTCCAGGAATTGTGAACAGATCTCTGCAAAAGATTCGGGTTGAGTGACATGAATAACTGCTATACCGGCGGCTTGCAGCTGCGTCACCTGCTGAGGCCGGGTAAGGCCCGTGGCCAGGATAAGGTCAGGCTTCAGAGCAATGATTTTTTCCACGGAAAACTGCATAACCGAGCCGATCTTTTCTTTTGTCTTTGCAGCTTCAGGGCGGACACAATAATCGGTGTTTGCAATCAGCCGTTCTCCGGCACCAAGAAGAAAAACATTCTCTGTATTAATGGGACCTAAGGAGATTATACGTTGTGGATATTCTGTTGCCCGGGACGTGTTCTGCAGGCTGAAGAGGAGGGCACAGAAAAGCACTACTGTGGTAAGTTTTTTTATCATTAGAATAGCTTGGCCAGTTTCAGGCTGCGTTGCAAGCGATCCATAAAAAACGAAATCAGTTCCGGATAGTAAGCAAGCCCTTTAAAATATGTATTGTTCTCATACTCCACCAGGGGGAAATCCACGGAAAAACCCATATCCTCAAGTTCTGTACGCCAACTGTCTGTCTCGCCCATAAGATCTTTTTCCGCATGCATGCCAGCCATATACATCATGGGAATAATACGTGCTTTTGGATACTGGTCTGCGAGTTTTTCTCGTTTTATGCGGGACAGCACGGCAGTATGATCGGGTATACCTTCGATGGATGCGGCAAGAACATTGGGGTACAAATCGGACACCAGTTGGCTTAGGCCGAGGTAGGCAATGGTAACCGGATCAGCAGCAAGCGGGGTACCATGGAGGGCCAGAAGGTTCAGCCCCTGGTCAGCGGTGAGGAAATCTTTTTCAACAACTGCCAGGGTTCTGTTGACGAAATCCCAGCGATGAAGAAGTGTTTCGCATAAAAAGACTCGCAGGCCGGGGAAATATTCGCATGTTTCCGCCAGCTGCTGGTATTCAGTGCCGGGAAATATATGGAGGGGTTGCACCACAGCCTTGCGATATCCGGCTGCCTCAACCTTTGCCAGGGTTTCTTTTATTGTCGGCAGCTCCAGTTTACGGCAGATAATCTCGGAGGTATAGGCCCAGAATATTTCATGATCAGGAAACTGTTCTTCAAGGGCCGCCTGGAAAATCGCCAGAGGTGCTTTTGCCCGGCTTGAGGTACCAAAAGCGGCAACAATGATTGCGGGTTTGGTCTTAAGCTTTGGAATCCGCATCTTGCGGCCGATGTATCCGTGCTGGTGCATATGTTTTCCCAGTATAGATTCGTCTTGTGTAGTGGAGCCGGTTTTAAAAATTGGCCAGGTTATAATCCCCATGGAACCTGGCCAATATTGCTGGCCTGTATTGCTAAAATACCTCATAGACATTGCCTGAGCAAGGCCTATG
>JAOZKN010000019.1:12490-20170 GCA_029935315.1 Desulfocapsa sp.
TTGCTGGCCTGTATTGCTAAAATACCTCATAGACATTGCCTGAGCAAGGCCTATGAGGTGGAAGTTACTTAATAGTCCCAGCGAAGTCCAAGGTATAAACCACGTCCCGGCATAGGATAGCCCTGGACATATGCGTAATCAGTGTCAAAAAGATTAGTTACTTCACCACGCAGGGTAAATGCGCCCGCCTGCTGATTTTCATACACACGCCAGGAAGCGGTGAAATCGGTAACTGTGTTGGAGGAAAGTGTAGTCTCCTGATACGGATATCCTGATTCATAATCGACTATATCCTGACTTCCTGCATAGGCAACATTGAGACGACAGGAAATCCCCTCCCCGTTGTTGACTACAAGTCCGGCGGAAAAGTTGGTGTCCGAGATATATTGTAAGTCTTCTCCGCTAGTATCGTCTTCATAGGTATCAAGGAAGGTAATATTCAGGTAGGGGCGGACTTCCCAGGCAAGATTCATGGGTACACCAATATCGTAGGCGAATTCTGCCTCAAATCCTGAGATGGTGGCGTCTCCCAGGTTTTGCCAGCTCTTTGAGCCATCTGCCAGATAGGTTGAAACAATTTTATCTTCAAAATCTGTATAAAAATAGGTGAGTGAAGCATCTAAGCCATGCTGGCTGAAATCCACACCACCCTCGTAGGTGTTGCTTGTTTCAGGATCAAGGTTCGGATTGCCAAGCACGCGGCTGCCAAAACTTGTAAAATCTGCTGCCATTTGATCGGCAGAAGGCATCATAAAAGCTTCTCCATACTGGGCGCGGATTTTCAGGCTATCTGTTGCCATCCAGGCCACACCTGCCTGGGGAGTGAAGTGTGAATCGTCAGCGTCACGTCCTGCAGGTTCTTCTACTTTGACGTCATACCAGTCATAACGAAGTCCTATGTTGGCACTGAGACTGCTGTCAAGGAATGTTCCTTTGCTGAGCAGGAATAGAGCAGGATTTTCGTAGGTGGTTTTGTTGGGAGTCCAGCTGTTTTCTACTTCGTAATCAAGCCAGTCAAACCCTGCTGTAAAATCAATGGGGCCAAAGCCATTCGATACCTGAAATTGTGCTCCCTGCTGATCTGTTTTGTTGGAAGATTCCTGGCCATCATCCCAGCCACTGGCGTTGGAAGCCGTTGGAGCCAGCCAGCTATTCTGGTCTTTTCCGAAAAAATAGCGGGCGAGAAGTTCAGAGCCTGTCACCGGACACTGGCCTTTATAGTTCAGGTCTGCGGAGTAGTTTTCTTTATCGGAAGTGTTGTCGAGATCGTTCTGGCTGAGGTGGCCGGGATTTCCGGCCTCATCCACCTTGAAACTGGTGACAACCATGGCGATTCTGCTGTTGGAGAAAGAGTATCCCAGGTTGGCGCTTAAACCGGTTGTGTAGTCGATACCGGTGTTTTTATATCTGTCACCATTGCCGGTCTTGTAATCACCTGTGGTCCCGTAAGTGTAGGCGCCGGCGAAATCAAGACCGCCGGCGAGGGCTGTGCCACCGATACTGGCCTCCCCGGTGTCGAAGGAACCGCCTCTGGCTTCTACAAACATGGAGTTGTCGCTTCCTTGTCTGGTGATAACATTAATCACCCCACCCATACCGGCAGAGCCATACTGGACGGCTCCCGGGCCACGGATTATCTCAATACGTTCTATATTTTTGGTGAGGATCTTGGCAAGGTTTCCGGTTCCGGCCCGACGGCCATCCAGCAGGATCAGCACATGCCCCTGAAGATCGTTCCCATGGGTGTCGGTTCTAAATCCCCGAATACCAACAGAAATAAGATTTCCCGGGTATTTTTTAATTGTACCAATGGCCTGTTCTGCCAGCAGATCACCAACATTAGCGGCAGAAGATTGTTGAATATCTTCGCGGCTGATGATGGTGGCATTGGCGCTCACCGATTTAACAGATTCTTCGCTACGGCTGGCAGTGACCAGAACTTCATCCAGCATACCTGGCTGGTTTTCGGATTCCGTTGCAAAAACAGAAGGGGCAGCTGCCAGGCTAAGCAGCTGCAGGCAGATAACATGGGCGTAAATCTTTTTCATTTTCATCTCCTTTCATAGATTGAAAAGTGTCCGGAAATAAAAAAATCCCCGGACCAATTAAAGTAATTGATCCGGGGATGCCCTGTTGTGGTCCTCAGATACAGCAATGAAATCTCTTGTCCACGGAGATATCCATACTTTTGTATTCAGGCAGGTCTTCTGACTTTCGGTTCGTCCTACTTGTTGCGCCTTCCCATTTATCTGTGTTGATAAATAGTGACGTGTTGCAACGTTCGTCCCCGATTACAGCGGCGGGCCCGTCCCGGATTTACACCGGGTTCCCTTTTTCATCACTTTCGTGACACCTGAATTGATTGAGGAGAGGCTAAAAGATTTGAGCTATTCTGTCAAGTTTGCAAAACAGGTCGGTAGAGGTCAGCCAAAATCAATGGCCAGCAGTTTACTGTACAAACCACCTTTTTCCAGGAGCTCGGCATGACTTCCCTGTTCACAGATAGTCCCTTTTTCAAGAACCAGGATACGATCAGCACGTTGTACCGTTGATAAACGGTGGGCGATAATCAGGACGGTTCTTCCCCTGAAGCATGCCTCAAGGGTTTGCTCCAGCAGCTCTTCTGTTCTGGAATCAATGGCAGAACTTGCCTCGTCCAGCACAAGTACAGAAGGGTCACGGCAAAGCACTCTGCTGATGGCCAGCAGTTGCTTTTCTCCGGTGGACATAGCTCTTCCGCCTTCACCGATAACTGTCCGCAGGCCTTCCGGGAGATTGTCGACGAATCCAGAGAGTTGCGCCTGGCCAATAAGGGTTTCTATTTCTTTCTCGCTCTTTCCGGTATCAAGTCTGATATTGTTGAGCAGGCTATCCTGTAAAATCAGCATCTCCTGCATAACCACACCGATCTCCTGGCGCAAATTATCTGTATTAATTTCCTGCAGGGAGTGTTTGCCAAGACTTATTTCACCATGTTCCGGCGTGTAAAATTTGAGCAGCAGATTGATCAGTGTGGATTTGCCGCTTCCCGTGGGGCCGACTATGGCCACCGTTTCCCCCTCCTTGACCGTAAAGTTTATCCCTTGCAGGACAGGTTGTCCCTTCACGTAGGAGAAGTCGACCTTCTTAAAAGAGAGATCCCCGCCAGGTACGATTTTTGTGGGTGTTTGTGAAGAGGAGAGAACAATATCTTCTGTCTGGTCTGTATCGAGCAGATGAAAAATGCGCTCAGCTGAGGCCAGGGCAGATTGCACAATGGAATATTTCTGCGAGAGTTCCCGAAGAGGCTGGAAGAATAAACGCATATAGGAAAGAAAGGCAACCAGTTCTCCAAGGCTCAGCTGTTGCCTGATCAGCTCGCCACCGCCATACCAGAGAATAATGGCTATGGCCAGGGAGCTCATCAGCTCGGTGAGGGGCATAAAGGTGCCAAACAGTTTGATCTGGCGCAGTGTTTTATTCAGATAACTGTCGTTCAGCCTGGCGAAATCCTCTTCCAGCCGCCTGCGCTGGCCAAAAATCTGGACCAGATAGATTCCGGATACCGTTTCCTGAATAAAGCTGTTGAGCCGGGAAAGTTGTCTGCGAATGTCCCTGAACATGTTTCGGGCCAGCTTTGAAAAGAAATAGGTCAGGATCACTGCCAGTGGGATAAACAGACAGAGAATTGCCCCCAGCTTCGGGCTGAGCGAAATAAGGAGGAGAATGATACAGAGCATCTTCAGCAGATCGTTAAAAAGAGTGACCATGATGGAAGTAAACATCTCGTGCATATTCTGAATGTCGTTGGTTACACGGGTAACCAGACGGCCAACCGGCTGTTTGCTGAAAAATCCCAGATTCAGCTGCAGCATGTGTCTGAACAGTTTCTGCCGCAGAGTATGCATGATGGATTGTCCCATCCATTCCAGAAGGATCACCTGCGAGAATGAAGCGATAAAATTCAGGCCAACCAGTATCCCGTAAAAAAGAACAATGTTTCCAAGGCCGGCCATGCGTACGTCAATACTGTTGCTGCTGTCAGTGATGTGAAGATCAATGCCCTGCTGCATCAGCCAGGGCAGGGCAAGTCCACTGCCTGTAACAACAAGAGAGAGCAGGACGGCACCACTGAAGGGGAGAATAAAGGGTTTGAGCAGAGCCATGGTGCGCAGCAGGAGGGTGCGTTCAGAAATACTCGATTTGTAGCCCTCCTCAAAATATCCGAAATTTCGCATCACTCATTCCTCTCTGCTGCTTCAATCAGGCTTTGGCGGTGGCGGATATCCCGCAGAAAGACGTTCGTGCTGCACAGTTCTTCGTAGCTGCCAAGGCCACTGATTGCGCCATCCTCCAGGATGAGCAGCCTGTCGGTTGCAGAAAGTTGTTTGATGCGCTGACTGACCCAGAGAACTGTCTTGCCACCAAGGAGAGGACGAATATTGCGGAGTATCTGCTCTTCTGTGGCAGTATCCACACTTGCCAGGGCATCATCAATGATCATAATCGGTCTGTCACAGACAAGAGCTCTGGCAAGGGCAATGCGCTGGCGCTGCCCGCCGGAGAGATTCACTCCCCGTTCTCCTATTGTACTGTCATAGCCATCATGAAGATGGAGTATTTCCTCATGAATGGCGGCTGCCTTTGCGGCGGCTATGATTTCCTGCTTTTTCGCATGAGGGGCACCGAAACTGATGTTGTCACTGATGGAGCTGGAAAAGAGCAGGGCTTCCTGGCCAACATAACTGACCAGTCCCTGCACAGATTCAGGGCTCAGCTGGTTGACATCAGTGTTGCCTGCAAAAAGAGTTTTATCCGCGACCGGGAACATGCGGGCCAGGACTTGGCAGAGACTGGTTTTACCACATCCTGTGGGGCCGGTGATGCCAAGTATTCCCGGTGTTATATGCAGAGTAATATCTTTTAAGATATGTTTTTCCGTATCGGGATAGGCAAAGTTCAGATGGTTACAGCGAAATTCCCGCACGTCTGCATCACAGTCAACGGATGCTGGCGGAAGTTTTGATCTGCTTGCAAGTAAAAGAAAGATTCGACGAAGGGAGGTAAGCCCCCTCTGGGAAAGATTCGCAACCCAGCCCACAGCCATAATTGGCCAGATAAGCATATAGAGATAGGTGACAAAGGCTACAAAATCACCCATGCTGATGGTTGACTCCATTACCAGTTTTCCACCGAAATAGAGAACCAGAAGCATACCGCAACTGCCAACCAGTGTGGCTACGGGGAAGAGCAGACCCTGGATAATGGCGACACGAATGGAGGAATGCACATAGTCACTGCCTATTTTTTCAAAACGCTCACTCTGGGATTTCTCCAGGGTGTAGGCCTTTAAGAGGCGGACGGAAGAAACGGACGATCTGACAAACTCTGTCATGGAAGAGAACTGCTCCTGCACAAGATCAAAACGTTTATGCAGACGTCCGGAAAGCATTCGGGTGGCTATGGCCAGAAAGGGCATGGGAGCCAGGGCCAGCAGCGTGAGATTTACATTGATTGCCAACATAAAACCAATGGCGGCAACCGACATGACAAGGGCATCAATGGCAGCCACAAGCCCCATTCCACAGGCCATCTGCACTGCTGCCAGATCATTTGAAGTATGGGCCATAATGGATCCGGTTGAATATCTGGAGAAGAAGGAACCATCCATGGCCATGACATGGGTGAATATTTTTTTTCTGATATCACGTTCAAGGTGTCTTGAAAAACCGATGATCAGATATCGCCAGCAGAAACGAAGGATTGTAGCCAATACGCCAATAACGCAGATAAGGACGGCAAGAAAGAGCAGATCACTTTGCAGGGCGGTGTTTTCTGAGAGTGTATCAACACCCCGTTTGAGAATTCGTGGAATGCACAGTTGCAGGAAATCCACGCCCAGCAGTGCCAGCAGTCCAATAAATAAACGAAGCCGATGTCTGTAAAAGATGGGCCCAAGCAGCTTGAAAACATTTCTTGTGCCTGGCCGTGAGCTGTGGGCTGCTTTGTGTGCCATTTGTTGTGTCTGTAAAATTACTGCTGTCTGCTTGGGTCCTTACCCTCGCCACCATCTGCATTGGGTCATCATTAGAACGGAAATATTAAAAAAACAATCTCTATTTTATTGTTACTGTTTGTGACCTTGATACTCCTCAGCCCGTATCTGTGACGTTTCCGGTTCATATTTTATGGGAAGGCCTGATAAACGTGCACTGGCCTTCTTTTCCGGCGTATCGCCCGGAAGCGAGCAGGTCTGCAGGTAACTGATTGAACTTCTGCGTTATTTGAAGGGGAATGATGGCTTCAGGCAGAGTCGTGGTTTGTTTACTGAAAATAAATTTTCAAGTTTTTGTGAGGGTGATACAAAAAAAGTTGACACAGCTGGGGATTGTGATATTATTACGTTTAGTTATGCAGTTTTCTCTTCAGTACAAAAAATGATTGTCTGGCTCACGGCAAGATAATTCATATATAGTTTTCTCCTCTGGGGTCGGTGAAGTTGCCGACCCCTTTCTTTTTTTTCACATCTTCACTTGTCTTGAATCCGGAATTATTCTTTTCTGTGCTGTTGTTCATGCCGGGTTTAATTGAAAGCAGCATGGATTATTACGACATTGTAATGCTGACGAAAGGTTCAGGTAATGTTCCCGTGCTATGGTCTGTCTCATACACTTGAGCACTTTTCACATTCGTAACAAGAAGGAGCATTACAATGACTGAACAAGCAATGTCTGTACCGCAGGCAGAGGGCTATACATCTATTCAGGCCATAAATGAATCTGTGGCTGCAAATTCCGCCTGGGTGAACCTGCTGCGGCAGGAGATGGGGAAAGCCATTATTGGGCAGGAACATCTTGTGGAGCGTTTGCTGGTTGGCTTGCTCACTGGCGGACATATTCTTCTTGAGGGATTGCCTGGTCTTGCCAAGACCCTTGCGGTAAAAACCCTTTCCATGGCAGTGCATAGCGATTTTCGTCGTATCCAGTTTACTCCGGATATGCTGCCTGCGGATATCATAGGAACCCAGATTTACAATCCCAAAGATACCATTTTTGAAGTAAAGAAAGGGCCTATTTTTTCATCACTTATTCTGGCTGATGAGATAAACCGGGCACCGGCCAAGGTACAGTCGGCACTCCTTGAAGCCATGCAGGAAAAGCAGGTAACCATCGGTGAAGAAACGTTTAAACTGCCGGATCTGTTTTTAATCTTAGCCACTCAAAACCCCATCGAACAGGAGGGCACGTACCCTCTGCCGGAAGCGCAGGTGGACAGGTTTATGCTCAAGGTTGTTGTGGATTACCCCAACCAGACCCAGGAACGTATGATTCTGGATACGGTGGATCATACGGATTCAAAGATTAATGTAAATCCGGTGATTGGACCTGACGAAATTCTGGCTTCCCGTAAGGTTGTGGATTCTATCTATATGGATGAGAAGATAAAGGATTATATTGTCTCTCTTGTTTGTGCCACCCGTGATCCCAGGGGCTTTCAGCTTGATTTACACGATTATATTGAAACCGGTGCCTCACCCAGAGCAACCATCAATCTCAAAGCAGTGGCAAAGGCCCTGGCATTTCTGGCGGGGCGTGGATACGTGACGCCCGATGATGTGAAATCTGCAGCAATGGACGTTATGCGACATCGTATCCGTATCAGTTATGAGGCAGAAGCGGAAGCGGTGACCAGTGAAGATAT
>JAOZKN010000019.1:20270-32928 GCA_029935315.1 Desulfocapsa sp.
ATCGTATCCGTATCAGTTATGAGGCAGAAGCGGAAGCGGTGACCAGTGAAGATATCATCAGGAAGATTCTGGATACAGTTCCCGTACCCTAGGCTATGGCGTCGTGTTTATACCCGTTTTTCGGGTGAAAACTCTTCATCTGCTTCGTCCCTGCGAATTTATTGTCACTACGGCGTACCTAAGTACGCCTCATTCCAATAAATTCACGTTCCTCGCATATGAAGTTTTTTACTTAGCCATCTAAAAAATTGGTTTTGACGAATTTGAAATGGAAGAACAGATAACAAAAGAGATCCTGAAAAAAGTTCGACAGGTGGAGGTGCGAACCTCCCGTCTGGTGAATGATACCTTGTCCGGTAGTTACCAATCCGTATTCAAGGGACGGGGAATGAACTTTGATGAGGTACGGGAATATGTACCGGGTGATGAAATTCGAACCATTGACTGGAACGTCACTGCCCGTACCGGAATTCCGCATATCAAAAAGTTTACGGAAGAGCGTGAACTCACCATTATGTTGATGATTGATATCTCGGGTTCCGGTGACTTTGGCTCATCGGAATACTCCAAACGTGAAATTATGGCTGAAATTGGTTCGGTGCTGGCTTTTTCCGCTGTGCGCAACAATGATAAGGTGGGGCTGGTATTATTTTCCGATTTCGTGGAACTCTATATTCCGCCCAAAAAGGGACGTTCCCATATTTTGCGGCTGATCCGGGAAATCCTCTTTTTTCAACCCAAGGGCAGAAAAACAGATATCATCGCTGCACTGGATTTTGTCAACGGTGTGACCAAACGGAAGTGTGTGGGATTTCTGATTTCTGACTTTTGTCTGCCCGGAGATTTTGAAGAAGCTCTTGCCGAGTTGCAGCCTAAATTACAAGTGACGAATCGTCGCCATGACCTGATCGCCATGATTATTTCCGATCCCCGGGAATTTGAGCTTCCGGATGTCGGCTGGTTGACCATTGAGGATGCTGAAACCGGTGCTCAGATTGAACTGGACACTTCTGATCCTACCGTGAGAACAGGCTATAAACAAGTGGCTGCAGCAAGAGAAAAAGTTCTGCATAAAGCCATTCGCTCTGCAGGTGTTGATCTTCTGGATCTGTCCACTGAGACTTCTTACATCCCGCCACTGATGAATTTCTTTGGCAAGAGACAGAGGAGGATTCGCAGATGAATGAAGAAGCGTTACGCGATATTCTGCCTCCCATGCTTTTGCCTGAAGAACCGAATTATATGCTTATGGCCGGCGCTGCTCTGCTCTTTTGTGTGCTTTGTGCATTTCTGTTCTGGTTTTTGCGGAAGAGGAAAAAGAAAATTGTGCTCCCCGGCGCGGACGAAACAGCACTGGCAGAACTTCTGCAGCTACGCAGCATGATGGTACAGGAACATGCAAGCCGTTATGCCAGGAAGGTCTCTGATATTCTGCGTGCATATATTGAAAATCGCTTTCATATGCCGACAGGAAGGCAGACGACTCTGGAGTTTTTTGCCGAACTGCAGGCCCAACCTGCAAGAACAGCCATGCAACTGGACGAGCATAGTGAAAGCCTGAAAAAATGTCTGGATCAATGTGATCTGGCAAAATTTGCCAGGCTTATCCCGGATCAACATTCCATGGAACAGATGGAAGCTGCAGTTCAGCAGTTTGTTGAGGCCACCCGGAAAAATGACAGGGGAGGGAAATAAGTATGCGATTTCTCCACCCTGAATTTCTCTGGTTGCTGGCACTGCTTCCTCTGCTGGCCATCTTGCGTGGCAGGAGGAGTTTTGCTCCCTCCCTTGTCTTCTCGTCGACATCGATTGCAGCGCATCTTGCGGAAGGGCGAAAGGTCGGGCCGGGGCGTATTCTTGCGGCCTTACGGCTTATTGCCATTGCCCTGCTTATTTTGGCCTTTGCCAGGCCGCAGCTGGGAAATACGACAACGGAAATAGAAGCCAGTGGTATTGATATTCTGCTGGCGGTGGATGTCTCCGGTTCCATGGAAGCGCTGGATTTTAAATTGCATGGCAAGGCGGCAAATCGACTGGATGTTGTCAAATCTGTTATGCACAGCTTTATTGGTGAACGCCCCAACGACCGTATCGGTCTGCTGGCTTTCTCCGGAAGGCCTTATATGGTCAGTCCCCTGACTCTTGACCATGACTGGTTATTGAAACGTCTGGATTCCTTATCTATTGGTATGGTGGACGATGGAACGGCCATCGGTTCTGCAATCGGCAGTGGACTTAATCGTCTGCGTGATCGTGATGCCAAATCCCGCATTATGATTCTGCTCACTGATGGAATGAATAATACCGGCACCATTCCTCCGCTGGTGGCAGCAGAAGCCGCGGAGACACTGGACATAAAGATTTATACCATTGGTGCGGGAACCCGGGGAGAGGCGCCCATGCCCGTTAAGGATCAGTTTGGTCGTAAACGTCTGGTGCGTGTCAAGGTGGATATTGATGATGCTACCCTGGGTGAGGTTGCGGAAATGACAGGTGGCAAGTATTTCCGGGCAACGGACACCGAATCCCTGGAAAAGGTGTATGGAGAGATTAATACCATGGAGGCCACCACCAGGAATATAAAGAAATTTGAAAACTATAAAGAGTTATTCTCCTGGCTTGTCTTTGCCGCGCTGTTTTTTCTGGCCATGGAAATTATGGTGGGGAGAAAACGACTGCCATGAAGAATATAATTACATTTGCCGAACCCTTCTGGTTTCTTGTGGGAGCCGTGACCGTCATTTTACTGGTGTTTCTCTATAAAGAAATGCAGCGGAGACGGCAAAAAGAGCTGGCCAGATTTGCCTCGTCACATTTACTGGGGAAACTCTGTGCCAATGTCTCTTCCAGGCGCAGAACAATCAAAAAGACTTTGCTCCTGGTCGCCATTGCCTGCTGTTTTGTTGCCCTTGCCAGGCCCCAGTATGGAGTGAAGTGGGTGGATGTCAAGCGGAAGGGAATTGATATCCTCTTTGCGGTGGATACTTCCAAAAGTATGCTGGCCCAGGATGTGCGTCCCAACCGTCTGCAGCGGGCAAAGTATGGGATCCTTGATTTTATCGGCCAGCTTGAAGGCGATCGGGTGGGGCTTATGCCCTTTGCCGGCTCCGCCTTTCTTATGTGCCCTTTGACCATCGATTACAGCGCCTTTGAGAGCTCCCTTGAAGCCATCGATACTGCGATTATCCCCAAAGGCGGGACGGATCTGGCTGCAGCCATAGAAGAGGCTGAGGCCGTTCTCTCCAACGAGGCCAACCATAAGATCCTGGTCTTAATCACCGATGGTGAAAATTTGCAGGGTGATGCAATGGTAGCAGCAGAGGCTGCTGCTGAGAAAGGAATGACCATTTACACCGTTGGTGTGGGCACCAGAGAAGGGGAGCTGATCCCCATCAGCAGAAACGGGAAAACAGGATTTGTGAAGGATGCATCCGGACAATTTATCACCTCCCAGCTTGATGAAAGCAGCCTCTCAAAAATTGCGGAAGTGACCTCTGGTTTATATGTTCCCCTGGGAGTAAGTGGGGAAGGCTTACAGACCATTTATGAGAAAAAGTTGTCTCTTATTCCCAAAGAGGAACTTGCGGAAAAACGGCATAAGGTTCCTCTGGAGCGTTTTGCCTGGCCCCTTGCTGCCGCCGTTGTCTTGCTTGTCCTTGAGTTTCTGCTGGGCGGGCGCAAGTCTCAACGGAGCCTTGGCATTCCCTTTATAAAAACAGCAGGACGGAGGAAACAGAAACTTACGGCTATCCTGCTCTTTTGTTGTCTGTTCCCGCTGAGCAATGATGCAAAGGCCTCGCCAGGTGAAGAAGCCTACGGAACAGGTGACTATATCACGGCTTCGGCATTTTACAGCGAGGCACTGGAGAACGCTCCGGATGATGCCATGTTGCATTATAATTATGGAACGGCCGCATATAAAAATAATATGTATGAAGATGCTGCAAATTCCTTTTCTGAGGCCTTAAAAAGTGATGACTTGCTTCTCCAGGAGCAAGCCTATTATAATCGTGGGAATGCCCTTTTTCAGCAGGGGCAAGAGAGTATGCAGACCGATAATCAGCATGCCATGGAACTTTGGCAGCAGGCCGTTGAATCCTATGATGGTGCTTTGCAGCTTAACTCCAGGAATGATGATGCCGGCTACAATCTTGCCCTGGTGAAAAAGAAACTGGAAGAACTGCAGAAGCAGGAGGAAGAGCAGAAAAAGCAGGATCAGGACGGTGAAGAGGAAAAGAAAGACGAGCAGCAAAAACAGGATCAGGATAAAGACAAGCAGCAAGAGCCGGGCGATAAAGAAAACGAAAAAAATAAAGAAGATCAGGAAGGGGAGCAGGGCGAAGACCAGAAAGAAGGCGGTTCTGAGCAATCCCCTGCAGAAGACGATTCTCCGGAATCGCAAAATGATTCCGAAGAAGAGGCCGAGCCACAAGAAGCTGAGAGTGCTGAAGAGAGTGGTGAGAAAGAAGATCTGGAGCAACAGACGCAACAGGAACAGGAACAGAAAGCGAGAGATCAGGAACGAAGAAGTCTGGGAAAGATGACGTCTGAGGAGGCCATGCAGTTGTTAAACAGTTTGAAGGATGAAGAAGGGGAACTCAACTTTGTACCGGTAGTCCAGCACGGAGACATTGATACTCAGCAGACGACAAAGGATTGGTAATGAAGACTCAATACTGCATTTTATTTTTGCTGCTATCCTTGCTGCTCACTGCTGTTCCCCTGCATGCGGAAGTGACAGCCACGGCCACCCTGAGTAGCCGGAGTTTTTCCCTGGATCAGGCGGCGCAGCTGACCATCAATGTGCAGGGAGTACGCTCATCCCGGATAGAGATGCCGGAAGTTGATGGCTTGCTTTTTCGTCAACGTGGCCAGTCAACCCGGATGGAATATGTGAACGGCTCCTATTCTGCCTCAGTCAGCTCATTGTATCAAGTGGAAGCCACTCGCACCGGAAAATTCACCATCCCTCCCCTTAAGGTGAGTTATAAGGAAGGAGAGCTACACACCGCAGCCATCGCCTTTGAAGTGACTGATCTCAAAACAGCAGCCACTACCCAGGCATCTGCCCAGGGAGGTGCGGCCACAACAAGACTGCGTTCAGGTGAGGCGGATCAGGTTGCATTTATGCGGGTAATTCCGGCTAAACATACAAGTTATAGCGGTGAAGTGGTTCCCGTGCGCATCAAGGTCTATTTCCGTGACGGAATTCAGGCCAATCTCAACAGTCTTCCCCAGCTGGCAGGAGAAGGATTTGTTCTGCAGCACTCCGCCGGAGATCCACTGCGAACCCGGGAAGTGGTGGGGAATAGTCGTTACACAGTCCTCACCTGGGATTTTGCTCTTTCCGGCATAAAAGAGGGGCAGCATGTGCTGAGTATGGAGTTGGATGCAACACTGCTCCTACGCCAGCAACAACGGGACCCTTTTAACCGCAACAGTTTTTTTGGAGATTTCTTTTCCTCGTATCGTGAAAAAGAGGTGAAGGTGGCCAGTCCGAAGCTTGAGATGGAGGTACTGTCGCTTCCCCGGGAAGGACGGCCGGAAAACTTCGGCGGTGCCATTGGCGATTTTCGTCTGCAGGTAAAAGCCATGCCTTTGGACATTTCCCAGGGAGATCCTGTAACACTCACCATGACGGTGCGTGGAGAGGGCAATTTTGACCGTGTGCAGGCCCCGCAACTGCAAAAGGCAGAGGGGTTTAAAACCTATACCGCCTCATCTGAATTTGTAAAAGAGGGGAGTGATCACCGGGGCAGGAAAGTTTTTGAACAGGCAGTTGTGGCAAAGGATGCCAATATAACAGAAATCCCCGCGGTGCTGTTCAGCTATTTTGATCCCGAGAGTGGAAGCTATAAAAACCTTGTCTCTTCTCCCATTCCACTACGGGTGCAGGGTGTGGTGACAACGCCCGGAAAGGAAGCAGAACCGGTACCGGAGCGCGAAGAGCAGGCTGTCGTACCGGAGCAGGAATCAGTGGCGCAGACCATTCCCGGTCTTGCACCACTGCAACTTGATTCCAGCAATATGAATCAGACCCTTGAGCCTTTATTTGCAAAAAAATGGTTTCAGCTTCTCTGCGCTGTATTATTGCTGGCCATTTGTGCTGCAATCATTCTGAAAATTCGCATAGCCCGGCTTGCGGCGAATCCGAAATTGCAGCGGCAGCAGGCCATGAAACAACTACTCACACTACGTGAAAAGGAGATTGGCGCACGGCTTGAGAGTAATGACAGTCGTGGCTTCCTGGCCATTTGCAGGTTGACAATCCAGGAACAACTGGGTTTGCTTTGGGAGGTGGAGGCCACAGCCATAACCCTTGCAAATCTGCAGGAGCGACTGGCTGCTGATTCAGTTCTGCTGACTATTTTCAGTGCGGCCGATGAGTCCGCCTACAGTGGGCAGGAGTTGAATGCGCAGCAGATGCAGGACTTTGCCAGTGGATTGAAAAAGGAATTGGAAATTCTGTGATGAAATATACACAACAAGTAAGGTCTATAACACTTTTTGTCTTCCTCTTGTCGCTTGCACTCCGGCCCGCTCTGGCAGCAGATGACCGGTTTCACAAGGCGACGACAGCTTACAGTGCAGGTGAATATCAAGTCGCCATCGATACTTTTGCATCACTGGCAGAGGATGACTTGTCGTCAGTCCTTCTCTATAACCTGGCAAACAGTTATGCCCAGGCCGGCCAGACCGGTATGGCCATTCTGCATTATGAAAGGGCGTCCCGTCTGGCACCGGGAGACTCTGATATTCGCGGGAACCTCGAACTCTTGCGCAAAGAAAGGGGACTTTTCCAGGAAGAGCAGACCATTACCCAGCATTTTGTTGGGCTTCTGGGCCTGAATCAGTGGACGATCCTGGCACTCTGTGGATTTGTATTGCTTGCTCTTGTTCTGCTTCTCCCCCCTTCACGTAACATGAAAAAAAGTTCGCAGCGAATAGTGGCCATGATCTGTCTGCTGCTTGCCACAAGTGCCAGCATGGGCATGTATGGGCAGTTTCTCCATTACCATGATGCGGTGGTGGTTGTGGCTGATGCAAGGCTGCGGATTTCGCCGTTTGAATCAGCGGCTTCCACGGGAAGTATACAGGAGGGACGTTTACTGACTCCAATAAAAACACATAATAATTATGTGCTGCTAAAGGATGAAACAGGGCGCAGCGGCTGGCTGGCCAGTGAGGAATTCAGGGCTATTGCCACTCGTTAATCTTGCCGGCGATAAAATCAATCACCCGTTGATGTTCTTCCTTACCTTTTCCCTCAATGCGCAGCGGTGCGTCAAAGGCGAAATGGGTTGAAATTTCCGGACGAATCCGGCCCAGATCTTTAATGATTTTTCCATTTGTCCAGGCATCTGTTTTTATGGCCACAGGGACCACAGGGACTCCCGCCTTTTTGGCAAGCTTGACGCCAATGGTGTTAAAGTGTTTGGGGTCAAATCCTGTGCCGCGGGTTGTCTGCGGAAAGACAGTAATGGAAATCCCCTGATCCAATCGTTTTTTTCCTTCCAGCATTACCGTCTTTAAATCCTCTCGCGCATTCGTTCTGCCAAGGGCAATGGGATCCCGGGAGCGCATCACATGTTTAAAGACAGGATAATCCATAAGGCTTTTCTTGATGATAAAGGTCAGCGGGATCTCCTGGGCAAGGATAGCGGGGAGTAGCACCGTATCCATCATACTCACATGATTTCCAATAATCACGCAGGGTGTCTTGAGGTTTTGCAGGTGCTCAATACCGGAAATGTTTATTTTCAGGCCGGTTCTTTCCAGGGCCTGCATCACTTTGAGGCTGGATAAACGCCAGGCCTCAGTATCGTAGTTCCCCCGCTGAGCCTTTCGTGCTGAGACGTAGATCTGTGCCATAAAGCTCGTGTAGAAGGAAAATGAGGGGAACAGCCTGGCAAAAAAAGAGCTGGCATCGTCAGGCGTCTGGTATCGATTGTTCTTGTATAGAATACGTTGCATGGCAGGCTGTCAGGTGAATTTATTGCTTTTCAGCATTTTGGGCACAGGAAATACAGGTGAGGAGGCTGGGATCAAACTCCAGGCGTTTCCCGGCAATCTCCTCATCGCATAATATACAGTAGCCATACTCTTCAGAGGCGATACGTTTTAATGCCGTTTCGATTCGCCGGCGTTCCTGGTCCACAAGAAGGGCGGCAGCTTTGGCCATCTGCTGTTGCTGCATGGCATCCATTCGGGAGAGCCGTCCCACACTGGTTTGATCAAGTTCCTTGGGAGCGGTATTCTTCTTTTGTGCCTCCCTGTCTGCCAGAATAATTTGATAGCGTTTTGTAAGACGTTTTTTGAAATGGTCGAGATCCAGCTCTTCACTCATGGTCGATGTGTCCTGGAGGAGGTTCGTGTGCGTTGTTGTCGAATTCGGGAAAATGTAATACGGGAAGTGCAGAGCGTCAAACCATTCTTAGCCATTCCCTGATTGCATCGGTCAGATATCCCACATACTTGTCATGGCCTCCGATGCCCTTGCAGCGGAAACAGTAGTTGATTTCAAGAAAAAGAGGCTCCGGTTCTGTCTCCTCTTCTGAAAAAATAAAATCAACCCCGGCGAGGTTGATATGTGTTTGTTGGCAAAAAGAACGAAGTGCCTGCACAGCCGCTTCCTGTCTCTCTGGCATAAAATTACGGTCAATTTCTGCTCCCTTTGCCAGGTTTGAATAGAAACGCTCAGCAAGATCCTGCTGACCTTCCTTGTGTTTGGTGGGAGCAATTCGCCAGTACGAATAATAGCGTTCGCCAATCACCACAACCCTGAGGCTTCTGCCATCCGCGGGAATATACTCTTGAATGAGAAAGCCTTTCTGTCCGGTTTCTTCACTGTCTGCTGCCTTTTTCAGCCAGTGGTTCAGGTCACTTTCCTTTTGCAGCAAGGCCACATTGCTTCCCTCGCCGCCCCAGCTGAGTTTGAATACTGACGGGAATGTACAAACATCCCTTCCACCTTCTGCTGCCCATTCCCGGAGATCTTTGTAAACATTTGTCCGTGGGTGGGGAACTGCGTGCTTCTTAAATAATGCTGCCTGACCGGTTTTCCCGGGATACTGGAAGCGGGCACGATAATCTGGAAATACAGCATGACAGTTTTCACAGCTCAGGCGGTAGAGCCTTTCAGAACAGCCCTGGGGTAAAATGACTGCCCGGGCGTTGCGCAAAAATGCAGTATGCTGCTCTTCTTTTGCACGCGTATTCCAGATGAGGTTTTGTTCCGCCTCAATGCAGAGATTGTAGGATAGTATGGTCATAAATAAAAATGCTTTGCCTGGCTCCCCGTTTTTTTTTGTGACTACTGCTGTTTTGGGTCTGCAAGCGGCATCTCCTTGACGTAAAGATCCTGTTTACTGTTGGGGATTTCGATTTTTTCTTCAATAAAAGCATTGTAAATTGCCTCGTTGAGGCTATCGGTGGCCCTGCCGCGTAATGCGGGGAGTTTAACCCAGCAGAGAAGCTCAAAGGCAATTCCAGAGGCTTCAAAACGACGGAATCGCAGGCGCGGTAAGGGAGTCTTGAGGATAAGTTTTTCTGCCGAGGCAATGGCAATGGTGAGAGCCCGTACCTGGTCAATATCCGTTCCATAAGCAACGCTGAATTGGATGCGCAGGCGAAAGCGTTTTACCGGGCCACCTGACTGATTAATGATCCTTGAGTTGCTTATAATAGAATTGGGAATGGTAATTTCAACATCATCACGGGTCAGCAGCTTGGTGCTGCGCAGGCCGATATGTCGGACCAGCCCCCGGTCTCCGTTATCAAGAACGATATAATCACCGATTTTATACGGGGCATCAGCCAGGATAAAGATTCCGGCAAAGAGATTGGCCAGAGTGTCTTTGGCCGCAAATCCCACCGCAATACCAATGACACCAGCCGAGGCCAGCCAGGTAGTGACATCAATTGCCCAGACCCGGGACAGACTGTAGATTCCGGAGATAACCACAACAACAAAGATCGAGTTATAAAAGAGGGGCAGGGTACCGGGTTGAATCAGGGTAAAATTGTTCTCTTCCGTAGAAAGGCGTTGAAGAATGGCACGCAGAGCTTTGATACCGGCAATGGTCCATATCAGAACATTGATGGTCCAGAGGATGTTGGACCAGAAGGTTGTTGATAACTGTGATAATGGCATAAGAATAACAGCCATCAACAATCCTGTCAGGAGTACGGTGTACCATACCGGGTAGCGGAGAATCTGGACCAGATGATCATCGATTACCCAACCGGTTCGTTTGGCGATTGCCCGCAGGAATGAAAAGACAAGGTAAGCAAGCAGTGACCCAATAACAATGGTCAGGCAAGCTACTATTGCGGCCTGAATCCAGGGATTATCAGAGAAGGAAACTGCCGTATCCTGAAATGATTTGATAAGCTGAGATTCGCTCATCTCTGCTCTCCTTCAGTTTTTGGGCTGGTGGCAGCGGGCATCATGCCAAGGAGCACATAGGGATTTGTTCCCGCCTGCATGAGTTGTTCTTTCAACGCTTTGCTCAGCGGAAACTCTCTTTCAGCGGTGAAGAAATCAGCAGAATCATCCAGGTGATCAAGCAGCTTTCTTACGGCCAGGATTTTCATATTACGTGGTGTCTGCTGATTCACTTTTGTTACTTTCTGAATAGCATCAGAGTCAATTCCCACAACGATGCCAAGTCCTTGCTGTTTACTCCGGGACCATTTAAGGATGATGCCGCTCAGCAGCATCTCTGTGTTCGTTTTTATCTGCTTTTTATTGACAGGTTTAACGATCAGATTCCTCTTGCCAGGCGTCAGCCCCAGCAGTACCTGAAAGGCGTCATCTTTACATTCGTTAGGACTGGCTATAAATATGTATTCTTCACCTGGCAACAGAGGATATTTTTGCAGTAGCCCTTTGACTGTAAAATAGCCAAAGAGAATTCCCGGGCAAAGGTGACCATGCAGTTCTGCACATTGGCGAAAGTCATAGGGTGTGTTGGCAAACCAGGCACTGAGGATGGATACAATATGAAATGTTTCCTTGCCGGCTGCTCCCAGGGTGGCGTTCCAAAAGAATTCAGGGTCTTGAATATCGCTGTCTTTGAGGGAAAGAAATTTCGATTTTCCCTGACTGCCGTCATATCGAATAACGACAGCCTGCATGGTTTTTCGATTTGCCAGTGCAACAAGCAGAGACTCCTCCGGCCGCTCATTGAAAAAGAGCAGATTGCCTTTTGCGATGGAGCAGGCAGTCAATGCCTCCAGTACAGGGACATACTGCTCGGTGGTCTTGCCGCCAAGACGCACATAGCGGGCATTGGTCAATACCCCCAGGTCTTCAGCACCCTTTTCAAGCTTTAGTACCTTCATGGCATCCATGACAAAAGGAGTAATACCGGAAACAGCAGCAAATCCACTGCCAGGCAGCCACAACAGAACAAAAAGACATACAGCTAAGCGACCAAACATTTTTGTGACAGTTCTCATCTCCCTCTCCTTTATCTTGTGTATTAAACCTTGTATACACCGATAGCAGTAGAAGCACAATCCATCTGATACTTGTTCAGGAATGGCTCTTGACAAATGATACAGTTGTTATACTTTACGTATAGCATTAGTTACAAGGAGAGACGATGAGTGATCAACAAAAAACAGAATGGCTTCTTCTTATCCACCAGATTCCGCCTAAACCAGATTACTTTCGGGTGAAAATATGGCGTAGATTGCAAAAAACAGGGGCGGTGGCAATCAAGCAATCGGTGTATGCGCTTCCCAACAGTGGGCAGGCATATGAGGATCTGCATTGGATAATCAAAGAGATCACTGATGGTGGGGGAACAGCCTCGCTTTCAAGGACAGTTTTTCTGGAGGGACTCTCTGATTCCCAGATTGAATTGCTTTTTCAGACAGCCAGGAATCAGGAATATGAGAAAATTGTAAAGGAGACTGAATCATTTGTCAGGGAAATAACGGATGCAGCAGAGGGTTCCGGCTCATTCTTTCTCAGGAAAAAGAAAGAGTTTTCCCGCATTCAAAACAGGTTTGCTGAGATTGTAGCCATCGATTTTTTTAATGCTCCCGGTCGTGGGGCCGCTGATCGAATCCTGGGCGAGTGTGACGCTCTTCTTAGAGAAACAAAGAAAGAGATTTCTCCAGAAACCCGGGAAGTAAAAAAGAATGTCTGCGGCAGGACGTGGGTTACTCGCCAGGGGATCTATGTTGACCGTATAGCCTGTGCCTGGCTGATTCTGCGTTTTATTGATCCGCAAGGTCAATTGAAATTTGTTGCGGATGAAAGATATCGCCCGTCTGCCAATGAATTACGCTTTGATATGTTTGAAGGCGAATTTACCCATATTGGGGATAGCTGCACCTTTGAGGTACTTGTGGACACCTTTGATCTGGCTTCCCGGTCAATGATTGCCATAGCAGAAATCATCCACGATATTGACTTGAAAGATAACAAGTTCAGCAGGCCTGAAGTAAATGGTATTCAGGCTATTTTTTCGGGTATGGCCAGTACATGTAGTGACGATCAGGATCGACTGGAACGCGGTTCCAGATTACTTGACGAATTATACGCCTCGTTTGGAGGCATACTTGATAAACTCGTAAAAACCTAAATTTCAGATGGCTAAGTAAAAAACTTCATATTCGAAGTGACGAAGAAGATGAAGAGTTT
>JAOZKN010000020.1:0-13348 GCA_029935315.1 Desulfocapsa sp.
TTTGTTTCTTAACATAATATAACAATCATGCAGGGTAGGAATTGTCCACTTCTTTCCTTATTTTTCGGCCTTATCGGTTTGTATCGCTGCTGATACAAGCTCCGCAGCAAGTGCATGGCCGGCGATATTCCAGTGTATGTCTCCCTTTCGATATAAGTTGTTGCCCGTTTCCCTTGTAAAGGCTTGGAGTAAGTCGATATATTGTATGTTGTTTTCTTGCAGATAGTCCTTCAGCAGATTGCCTGGCTGCTCCCACTGCCAGTCTGCTTCTGTCGCACCCGTTTCTCCGGATGCGGCCAGGACGCTCTTGCGCAGCAAGGGATTGCTTTGCATGATTGTCGGCAGAAGCACGACCACGGGGTGGATATTGTGTCGCTGGCATAATTCCAGGATTGTATCTAAATAATATTGAGTATGTTGCAGATGTTTTGATAACTGCCTGTTCCCTTTCCGGTACAGGAAAAGTCGTTCTTGTTGAAGGGCCATCAGGTCTTTTTCCGGCATCACCCGACAGGTGTCGCAGTAGTCCCCTTCGGGATGGTATGCCCGCCCCTGATATTGCCGTTTTTCCTTTATAAAGGTATTCAGCCAGGAAAGAAGATAGGAATAACTGTAATATTTGGGCGCCGTACTCTGGAGTATATCATCTCCAATAAACAGGGAGAGCAGGAGGATGTCGGGATGGAGTGCAAGTCCTTCACGGGCAAAAATGGCTACATGTTCACGCAGACCGATGCCCGGCAGGCCAAGATTGACAATATCCAACTCGGGAGTAAGGGTACTGAGCTTTTGTTCCAATAAGTGGATATAGGTTTTTGCGTAAGGGACATTGCCAAATGTAAAGGAGTCTCCCAGTGCCAGAATTCTTAAGCTGCCCTGCCTTTTTTCTGTAAACCTGGTGTCTTTGTAGCCTCTGGAGTTTAAGTGGAAGTTGTAATCCACACCATTGGCAATCCCTTTTCCACTTTCATAGGATTTTGAGTAGAGAATGTTTTCCGGATTGGATGCATAATAAAATCGTAGAAATATTTCTGCCAGGCCAAATATCAGCAGGAGCAGGGCAAATAATCGAAGAACGATTCCTAAGGTATTTATCATTAACCGTTTCTTCATTATTGTGTTTCCCTGTGTACTGCGGGGGGTGGCTTTTGTGTTTATTGGTGAGGAAAGCTGGTTCTCAGGTAAAGGGCTTCCACCTTCTTTCTCGCCCATGGAGTTCTGCGCAGGAGTTTAAGGCTGGAGTTGATGGTCGGATCATTGGTGAAGCAGTTGATGGGGATCTTTCTGCCCAGTTTATCCCAGCCATAATAGGCAACCAGGCGGGTGAGGATCATCTTCAGAGTGATACCGTGCAGCGGGTCGTTGTTTTGGGGAGTCATATTTTATCGCCTCGCTACCATGGACAGGGCGTCAACAGGGCAGCTGTTTCGACATAATCCGCAACCATAACAGGCTGTAGCATGGATATGGGCCTTGTGTTCTCCGCCAATTTCTATGCTGTTGATTGCGCTGAAGTGGCAGGCCTCTTCACAGGAGCCGCAACCAGTGCACAGTTCCTCGTCAACTTCTGCCGTCATTTCACCACGGAACATGGTTTCCACGTCTATGGACAGGGTTCTGAGTCCCAGGCAATCTTCCGGCTGACAATTGCATATTGCACCAATAAAAGGGGTCATCATGGTCCAGATACTGTGGACGGCACCTCCTTTTTCCAACGCTTCCATCTGGGCAATCGCCTCTGCCGGGCTCACTGATTCCAGTCCCTGATCCTGGGCAAGGCCAAAATAGCCCATATCGAGGTCCTTGTACCAGGCATCCGCTGAGTAACTGACAGAGTAGCAGCAGCGGTTTTCTTTTTTCATGGAGGCCCAGCGACAGGCACAGGGGAGTCTGACAACCGTGGCGGCCTTGCCGACCAGTTCCCGGATATCTTCTATGGTTACAACCTGGCCAAAGTGTTCCACTTTAGCTTTATCAACCATCCCTTTTACCAGACGATCCGGCAGCCGTTTCTTTTTTCCGTAAAGGGTTTCCAGGCGACCGATGGTCACAGCTCCCTCTTCGATGGTGGAGGTGAAAAAGTTATTAATATAGTCTCGACGGGCAAGGTCGCTGAGCAAGTCCCTGCCATAATTTTCACCATTTTTAAACCAGACTTTACCGTCACCATGTTCGCTGCAGAATTCACACATTTTGTTTTGTTTCCTGTTGTTGGGGGTGAGGATGATGAAGCTTCCCCCGTGAGCAATCAAACATTTTTGCAGTCAGTACGCTCGGATAAAAGGGGGGCTTTGAAACCAGTTGTCAATGAACTCTGGTGTCAGATCCCTTAAATGCCACAAGCACTGCCGAACGTTGCAGTTCGTCTTTGATTGAGAGTTCGGCCAGAGCAATAGTATTGCCTTTGTTATCATCTTTGTCGCTGAGAATGACATTCATCCAGTCAAGGCGCAGGGTTTTCTTGTTGCTGGTAAGTGTATCTTCGGGCCGGGCCATGATTTTCTGGAGAAGGGCAAGGCTGTCTTTGGGCAGTTCTATTTTTTGTCGTAGCAGATCGATCTCCTCCGCCACTTCTTTGATCAGTGTTTCCAGGTTTTGCAGTTTTTCAACTGTTTCATGGTCGCGATGGGCAAAAAGTTCAAGTGTTCGATTCCTTCCGTTGAGCATTTTCCGCATTGCCTTGAGATACTCCCTGCGTTCACGCAGCTCGGCAAGATCTCCGCGTAAGGATGCGATTTGTTCCATGGCTATGGTGGCCATAACCTCAAGTCCCCGCCCTTTGAGGCGTTCTTTCGTCTTGTCCAGGGTCGCGCTTGAGGCAAGAATTCGATGGTCAGTGAAGTTAACTGTACGCTTTTTCACATCACGTAAAACAACATCCCCATGCTGTTCATGCCTGAAGACGGTTTTCTCCTCACTTGTCATGGTCAGTAGTGCAACGGAGTCTTTTGCCTTTTCCTGGTCAGGGGAAGTGTTCTTTCCCTGAGCCAGGTGAAGTACTTCCTCAAGGTTATCTGCAGAAACGAAGAGGGCTTTGACCAGCGGATCTTTGTGGTATTGCCGGCGGCTCAGGCATACGGGGCCGGGTAACGATTCAACCAGATGGTCACAATACGCCATGGCTTCCTTTATCGGGGCGCGGAGACTTTTTCGGTATCGGCCCACCCGGCGAATGCGAGGATCCGCAATCTTGACAACCATATCGGTTGCCTGGCGTAACTTTTGTTCCCGGGCACGGCCGGCCAGATATCGCTCTTTAAAGCCCTGTATCCAGGAAGTAGCACTGTGCAGGAAATTAGTATTCAAGAGATAACCTCAAGGACTTTTCCACCACGTCGCTCGTCAGCAGCACCTTCTTTACCAGGGATAACGGCATGTACACCACCAAAGTAAACCCCTTTTGCCTTCCACTCATTCACATCTACCAGGTTCTTTAAAGGGGCAACTGATTCGGCAGGGAATCCGGGTTCGATCTGTAACATTTCACCGTCCCAGTGCAGGCGGGGGGCATCAACCGCATCCTGAAGGGGACGCTTAAAATCTATAACCTGACAGAGAACCTGACTGATAGCTGTTCTGATCCTTTTTGATCCACCACTGCCAATGACCAGTTCCACCGTATCGTTTTTCATCAGCAATGATGGTGACATCATGGATCCCACCCGTTGCCCTGGTGGGCTGCTGTGGAATCCTTCGGGGTGCAGATCATCTTCGCCCATCATATTGTTGAGCATTATACCGGTGCCGGGAGCAAAGTAGCCAGCGCCTTCCCCGTTGGAACATGTCATGGCCGCGCAGTTTCCTTTTGTATCTGCTATGGAAATGTGCGTTGTTCCCCGGGAAAATCGCCTGATATTGGCTGTGGCTTTGCTGCCTGGCTCGGGGTTGCCGAGGAAGGCGTTTAGATCAGCAGCAGTGGAAAAGCCACTTTTCCGGAGTTTTTCCACTTCCTGCATAAGGGCATTGGTGTGTAGGAGATACTCCCGGGAGCCAAAATCATACTCCGGGATTCCTGCAAGGGATTGCAGGGACAGGGATAAGGCGATGAGTGCTCCACCCATGGAAGGTTCGGGAGCTGTAAAGAACTGGTAATCACGGAACGTTGCAGACATGGGAGGCCGTTCCTGAACCTGATAGGCGGCAAGGTCTTCACGGGTCAGCAGGCCTGCCTGGTCCTCCATTTCTGCACTGATTTTTTTTGCAATTTCCCCGCGATAGAAGCTTTCTCCTCCCTCTTCTGCAAGCTCGTTCAAAAAGATGGAAAGATCATTGTTGTGCAACAGATCGCCTTCTTTGCGGTAGCTGCCTCCCGGTTCATAAATAAGTTGTCCTTCGGGGAGAAGGGTCATTATTGGAGCAAGAAGTTTAAGAAAGTAGGCCTGTTGTTTATTCAGAAGATGACTTTTGGCAAACTGTATGGCGGGGGCCAGCACTTCACCAAGATCCATAAAACCAAGACGTTTATGGATATGAAGCAGGCCCTTTAAGGTTCCGGGCACGGCAACGGAGCCCAGGCCCACATTGAAATCCTGGGCACTGCCGGAAAATTGCACGGTAACGGGGAAGAAATGGGGCTCCGGCACCGCTTGTTTCAGGCCCAGACCCGGTGTATCCACAAAGAAGTCGAAGAACAGATTCTGGCCTTTGGCGGCCGAGTGGCCAAGGAGCAAGCCCCCCCCTCCCAGGCTGTTCAGAGCCGGTTCCACCGCACTTGAGACAAAGCCAGCTGCAACCACAGCATCAAAGGCATTGCCGCCCTCTTTGAGTACGCTTGCCGCTGCTTCACTGACCAGGGGGTGGCCTGAAGCGACTATTGATTTTGTATATTTGTTCATTCCCAGAATTTTGTATGTAATTGTTTGATAACTTGTTTGAAATCACAGGTTTCTGCGTACACCCGGCGTTGAATATCAGCGCCCGGGCCATGCTCCAGAATCCTGTCTATCATCTTGATATATCTTTTGGAGGCAAAATATTCTGTCTTGGGGCTGACCTTCAGGATCAGGCGAAGGACGGCCTCGCGTAATGTCATGCTTCCCCCACCAAGAAAGCCACAGGGATCAATAAATTTTCCATCCAGGCCATAACGAACCGCCTGCCACTTATTCCAGCGTAAGAACTGCGGGTTGCAGGATGAAGGGATTCCATTCGATTCGGCAAGGGTTGCAATAAAAGATTGAATCAGAGCGGTAAGGCCCAGGATGTCACCAAATTGTGTGGGAAGATCACAGGCTCGTATTTCAAGGGTTCCAAACTCTGGATGGGGTCTTGCGTCCCACCAGAGATCTTTAACGGATTCAATCACTCCCGCCTGTTGTAACATGCTTATATCGGTAAGAAAAGCGTTCCAGTCACCGATTTCTCCATAGATGCCAGCCAGGGGAAGTGCTTCGAAGAGTTTGGTGCGATAGGACATCAGTCCGGTGTCTTCTCCCTGAAAGAAAGGGGATGAGGCTGACAGTGCTAAAAAAAGCGGCAGATAGGGCTGGATTCTGTCGCATACTTTTACCGCCGTATCCCCGTCAATCATCCCCACGTGTACGTGGAATCCCTGGGAAATAAAACGGCGGCCAATGATTTGCAGCTCCTCCATAATGCGTTCGTAGCGTATGTCTTCCGTGAGTACCTGATCCTTTGAACGGGCAAAGGGGTGCAGGGAGGCGGCAAACAGGAGGCAGTGGTTGTCTGCCGCAAGTTCTTCTGCCATGGAGCAGGTCTGCAGCAGATCATTTTCAACATCACGGACGGAGTGACAGATGCCGGTGCGGATTTCCAGGATAGAGCGTATCCATTCATGGGTTATTCGCGGACGAAGAATGGATGGAGCCGTCTCGAGAAGCACGGGAGCCAGTGGTGCAAGATTCAGACTGTCCTGGTCGAGGGTCTGAAACTCCAGCTCTACCCCAAGGGTGTATGAAGGACTGGATGTAAAAGTGGCAGGGGGATGTTTGCTCTCTGTTGTCATTGTCCTTATTGTAAAATTCCTTTTTCTTTGCAGAATTGTAATACAACCTGTGCATACCAGGCTGCGCCGATGGGGAGCACACCATCATCAAAATCAAATGTTGAGCTGTGTGCCGGCCCGGTTTTGTCAGACAGTTGCGCCCCAAAGCGTACCATACAGCCTTCTGTTTTCTGAAGATAGAAGGCGAAATCTTCTCCGCCAAGGCTTGAAGGTCCCTGGGAAATCACATTTCTTTCACCAGCAACGTTTACTGCAGCGTCGTAGGCGGTGGATGTTGAAGTCTTAGGGTTGATAACAGCAGGCAGGCTGTCTGTGAATTCAAGCTCAGAGAGAAGATCATAGAGGGAGGCATTGGCCCGCACCATTCGCTCAAGTCCTGCAAGCATGCGTTGCCTTGTTTCAGGGTGGGTACAGCGAATGGTTCCTTCAATGATTGCCTCGTCGGCAATGACGTTATGTATTTCTCCGGCGTGAATTTGTCCAATGCTCAGTACTGCGGAATGGTTCGGGTCAATTTCTCTTGCAACCAGAGACTGGAGGGCGCTGATAAGACTTGCTGCTGCGACGATGGCATCTTTTGTCTCGTGGGGTCTGGCTGCATGGCCGCTTTTTCCATGGAGTTTGATAATAAAAGGGTCTGCAAAGGCACAGATGATTCCTTCATTAACGGTAATTGCGCCCGTTGCATAGTGGGTGTCTATATGGCCACTGAAAATTGCGGCAAGGCCGTCTATGGCACCAGCTTCGATCATTTGCAGAGCGCCGTTCCCTTTTTCTTCAGCGGGTTGAAAGAGGAGTCGAATACGGCAGGAAAGGTTCATATCCCTTAGCAGGGAAGCGGCACCAAGCAGCATGGCAACATGGCCATCATGTCCGCAGGCATGCATGCATCCCCTATTGGTTGATGCAAATGGAAGGCCTGTGTTTTCGCTGATGGGAAGTGCGTCCATATCGGCACGAAGGCCCACGGTGTAAGCAGCGTCAGTGGGGCCGATTTCTGCAAGGATGCCCGTGCCGGCCACTCCACCGCGGGAGTCAATGCCGAGATCAGCCAGTTTCTCCTGGATGTAGGCGGCGGTTTTGAATTCGCAAAACGATAGCTCGGGGTGTTGATGAAGATGCTGCCTGATGTCGCGCATCCAGGAAAAAAGTTCAGGTTTGCAGGTCATTTGTTTTTTGGGTAGCTGTCCAGATGTTGGTTTTGGTAGAATTGTCACAGTCATTATTCTTCCTGATTACTACTGAACCTCAGCTTCATTTTTTGGTAGTTTTCTGGAACCGCAGTGTTGCAGCAGGATACCGTCAAACGTCCACGCTCGTGCCTCGCTGCGGGATCGAAGTCTTCGCTTATCTGTGTGTCGGTACCCCGCTGCAACCCTTGCTATTGGCTATATCAGAAAAAAGTTCCTGTCGGTAGCTGAGCTTGGGTGGTAATCAAGTTGTTCTTTGTAAAATGGAATTCCCTTAAGATTGAGTATAACCCCGATGATTGTTTTGGCAAATTGTTTTACTGTTGCAGATATGTTTGCTGGCACCCTACCGTTTTAACTTTGATACAGCTAAGATGGCTAAGTAAAAAAACTTCTATATGCGAGGCGCGTATTTATTATGAAAACAGCAGGACTTATTGGAGGCATGAGCTGGGAATCCACAGCGCTCTACTATAAGCTTTTGAATCAGCAGGTTCGGGAGCGTCTTGGTGGTTTACACTCAGCAAAAATTATCATGGAAAGCGTGGATTTTCATGAGATAGAAGTGTTGCAGCGAGAGAATCAGTGGCAGGAGGCGGGCCGCTTACTTGCAGATATCGCCCTGCGTCTTGAGCGTGGCGGGGCTGATTTTGTGTTACTCTGTACGAACACCATGCATAAGGTGGCTCCCATGATTGAAGATGCCATTACTGTACCTTTCCTGCACCTGGCCGATGCCACGGCTGAGAAAGTGCTGGCGAGGGGGGAGAAGAAAGTGGGCTTACTGGGAACTTCTTTTACCATGGAGGAGGATTTCTATCGTGAACGGCTGCTGCGTCGGGGCATAGAAGTCATTACACCGGATGCTGCCCGCAGGGGAGAGATTAATAGAATTATTTTTGACGAGCTCTGTTGTGGTGAGGTTCATGAGCGTTCAAAACAGATCTATCTGCAGGCCATCGATACCTTTGCCGTTCAGGGCGCCCAGTCAGTGATATTTGGCTGTACCGAAATTGGACTTCTTGTGCCGGTTGAACAGAGTTCTCTTCCTGTCATTGATACCACTCGTGTTCATGTGGATGCTGCTCTTGAGTATATGTTGGCTTAGTGGTGTCTGGCTGTTGCTTGTAATAGTTTGAAAACGGATTTATGAGCTGCTTCTGTCCGCTTTGACCGTAACTTACTTGATTTTTAAAAATTTTTTTCATTCAATTTGGATCATGCGAGTTTCTCGCAAGGATTGATCCAAATTGAATGAAAAAAATATTGAGAAAATACTACGCAATTTCCGGGATGACGCTTCCAGAAGCAACTCATAAATCCTTTCGGAGTCTTCTGGATTCGCTTCTTTGCACATTTCAAAATAATACTGTTGTATTTTCCTTTGGTGTTATTCTGTCTGTAGAAGTACATTGACATTTGTGTTTGTGGCCGGTATGTTTGTCAATGTACATGGACAATAGGAGGTGGTATGGAGTTAACTGAAAAGCAGCAGTCTTTTTTTGAGTATCTGCAGGAAAAAATCACGAGTGACGGGCGTGCACCAAGTCTGCGGGAAGCGGCCGATGATCTTGCTGTCAGTCGTAATGCCGTGGCACAGCTTATCGGACAGCTGGAACGTAAAAAAATAATTGAGCGGGAAGGGCACTACAGTCGTTCCATTCGGATTTTACCGGAACAGTCTGGGCAAAAAAACAGAAAAAGCAGAGTTCGTGAATTGCCGGTGGTGGGACAGATTACAGCCGGGCTTCCCATGTATGCACAGCAGGAATGGGATGGCAGCATACTTGTGGACGGAGAAATGTTTTCCGGGAACAATCTTTTCTGCCTCCGTATTCGCGGAGAATCCATGCATGATGCCGGGATTCTCAATGGTGATCTGGTGGTGTGTGAGCCGCGGCAGTACGCGGAAAACGGAGAAGTTGTGGCAGTGCTCATTGGCGGGGAAGAGGCCACGGTGAAACGCTTTTTTCTGGGCAGTGATCATATAGAATTGCGGCCGGAAAATAAAACATTTACCCCCGTTCGTTATCCCTTCTCTGAAATCATGGTGCAGGGGAAGGTGGTGGGGGTGATCCGGGATTGTTTGGCGTATGACGGCTGATACTTCTTTGTGTCCAGTGCTTGTGGGAACCAGCGGCTACTCTTACACAGAATGGGTGGATGGAGGCTTTTATCCGCAGGGCACAAGGACACCCCAGATGCTTGCCCTGTACGCCCGGTCCTTTCCGGTTGTTGAGCTGAATTATACCTGGTACCAGATGGTTCGGGCAGAAGCCATCCAGCGCATGATTGCACAGGCACCGGAGGATTTTCTCTTTGCCGCCAAACTCACCAGGACCCTTACCCATGAACGGGAACGTGACTGGAAGCAGGAGCTTGCCTTGTACCGTGAGGGAATCAAACCCCTGGAGAAACAACTGGCAGCGATTTTAATCCAGTTGCCTCCCGAATTTAACTGGAGTGTGCAGAACCGCTATTATCTGGCCTGCCTCTTAGACAGTCTGCACGATTTTCCGGTGGCCGTAGAGTTTAGACATATCTCCTGGGCAAGGGATTCTGTTTTTACAGAACTCGAACAGCGTCGGGTGACACTGGTTACGGTGGACGCTCCGTCCTTGCCGGGGCTTTTCCCCTGTCTTGATATTGTAACCAATCCTGCACTCTTCTTTGTCCGTTTCCATGGCCGTAATGTACAGGGTTGGCAGACCGGAAATATTCAGAAAAAATTTGATTATTCCTACTGCAGGGACGAGTTGCAGGAGTGGAATGAGAAGTATCTGTATAGTTTACGTTCCCGTGCGGAGAAGGGGATTGTTTTTTTTAATAATCATGTGTGTGCCCAGGCTCCTGACAATGCCAGGATGTTCCGGAAACTCATCGTCTGAGCATGCAGGATCGCGCTATCATTCATCTGAATGTCACAGATTTTGCGGTGGCAGTGGAGAGGGTCTGCGACAGATCCCTTGTGCAGATTCCCCTTATTGTAGCCCCCGTACATGCAGCCCGGGGCGTGGTGTATGATATGAGCGAGGAGGCTTACCAGGAAGGCGTGCGCAAGGGGATGGCCCTCTCTGTGGCGCGGCGTTATTGTCCGCGGGCAAAAGTCCTTGATCCCAGGATTTCACTCTACAGGAGGGCCATGACCGCCCTTGTCAAACAGGTGGACCGCTATACCCCGCTGGTGGAGCAGGGAGCAGAAGATGGACACCTTTTTATGGATGTGACCGGTACCCATCGTCTTTTTGGGCCTGCCCCCGATATTGCAATGCGGCTTCGTAAACAGGTGCTAACATCACTGGGGCTTAATCCTGTCTGGAGCCTTGCTTCCAATAAACTGGTGGCAAAAGTGGCCTCCAGAATGGTGAAACCCTTCGGGGAATATATTGTGGGAACAGGCGAAGAACATTCCTTTCTGGCCCCTTTGCCCCTTACCCTGCTGCCCGGTTTGAAAGGCGGGGAAGTGAAAGTCTTTGCCGATTTTAACCTTTCCACCATCGGGGATCTGGCCGGGCTCAGCCGGCAGCAGTTGATGGTTCCCTTCCAAAAACGTGGCAGCTATCTCTATGATGCGAGTCGGGGCCGGGATTGCAGTCCTGTGGCGATGCATCGGGACGCGTCTCTTCAAATAGTACGAGAGCATGTCTTTGCAGACGATACCCATGAGTACGGGGAACTCAAGTCTGTGCTCACTGCCCTGGTTCATGAAGTGGGCGGGAGTCTGCGCCGGAAGAAAATGCTTGTCCGGCGTATTGGGATTTCCCTTGTCTACAGTGATGGCAGAAGTTGCAGTCGTCAGGCAACGGAAAAGGCTGGTACCGACAATGATTTTCACCTTCGTCGCCTTGCCCTGACGGCCCTTGACAGAGCCTGGAAACGCCGCATTCGTGTTCGCAGTTGTGTGCTCTGTTGTGATCGTTTTCTCCCCCGTTCTCCCCAGCAGGCCCTTTTTGTGGTGGAGTCAGCACAAGAACTGCAGCAGCAAAAGGTTCTGGCGGCACTGGATGCTGTTCGTGATCGTTTCGGTAAGAAAAGCCTGTGCTTAGGCGCTTCTGTCTAAAGAGATGTTTCTTCTTTCTGTCCGTTCCTATTATTCCCTGATGCGTGGCTGCAGTTCACCGCGTGCAGTCTGTGCCTGTGCCAGAGCGTGTGGGTATTCCGTTGTTGCTCTAACAGATTACAATTCGCTGACAGGACTCTGGGATTTTCTCGCGGCATGCAGGGAGTTTTCGCTTCGGCCGGTGATTGGCGTAGAAATAAGTGATGTGCAGGAATCTGATTCTGTGATCTGCCTGGTACGTGATCATCACGGGTATGGCAATGTCTGCAATTTGATTACAAAACGAAAAACAGATGCTCAGTTCAGTCTCTTAAGAGACCTTGAACGGTATCATAATGGGCTGACAGTCCTATCCTCTTCTTTGCCCCTGCTGGAAAAATTGAGAAAAAGCGGGGTTGATATCGCTGCAAATCTGGGAAACAGGGCAAGGGAGCAGGGAAGCAGGCTCCGTAAGTGGGCACAGGTGAATGATGTTCCGGCGGTGCTCAGCATGTCTGCGGTCATGGCAACAGCGCAGGAGAAAGAGCTTTTTGCACTTATGCAGGCCATCAGAACAAACAGTCACCTGCAAAAAACGACCACAGAAGATACTGCTGTCTCCTGGATAGAGCCAGCAGCAGTGCTTCATCAGCGTTTTGCTGTCTGGCCGGAGGTAATATCTGCAACTGAATCGCTGGCGAAGCGTTGTGTTTTTCAGGGGCCGGAATTCGGGCTGGTCATGCCGCCCTGGAAAGCAGGAAAAGAAGATGCAGCAAAATCCCTGCAGCAGGCAGCGTATGATGGTGCCTGTACACGCTATGGTGACGATCTCTCCGAGGCTGTGGTTGAGCGCCTGGAACATGAGCTGCGAATTATCGATTCCATGGGCTTCTCCTCTTATTTTCTTGTGGTGCGTGATATTGTCCACGGGGCAGGGGGGAGCAGTCAGACTCGTCCGCGAATATGCGGGCGGGGATCTGGTGCGGCTTCACTTGTTGCCTATTGTCTTGGAATCACAAATATCTGTCCATTGAAGCATAATCTCTACTTTGAGCGCTTTTTAAATCCCGGGCGCAGTGATGCTCCGGATATAGATATTGATTTTGCCTGGGACGAACGGGACGCAGTCCTTGCACAGGTGTTGCGTAAATACAAAAATCATGCGGCCATGGTTGCCACGATTATTCGTTTTCAGCCACGCATGGCCATACGTGAAACGGCCAAGGCCTTTGGTCTGGCACCCGGTGAAATTGCAGGGTTTAAGAAAGTGCAAAGCCATGCGGAACCCTGGCCCCAGGTCGTACATCTTGCTGCGCAGCTGGTGAATATTCCCCGCCATATATCTGTCCATCCCGGCGGGGTAATTATTACTCCCCGGCCACTCCATGAATACGTGCCTGTTGAACTGGCGGCGAAAGGTGTTCCCATCATCCAGTGGGACAAGGATGGGGCTGAAGAGGCAGGGCTTGTGAAGATAGATCTCCTTGGCAATAGAAGTCTCGGTGTTATCCGGGATTGTATCGCCTCCATAGGCACAGGCAAACGGAGTTTTGAAGAGGGCTACTGGCACCCGGAAGAGGATTCGAAAACCAGGGAAAATGTTGCGGCCGGAAAGACCATGGGCTGTTTTTATATAGAAAGTCCGGCCATGCGTCTGCTGCAGCAAAAGGCTGCCAGTGGTGATTTTGAACAACTGGTGCTGCAGTCGTCCATTATTCGTCCCGCAGCCAATGAGTTTGTACGTGAGTATGTTCGGCGTCTGCGCGGTGGGAAGTGGCAGCATTTACATCCAAAACTTGCAGATGTGCTGGATGAAACGTTCGGCCTTATGGTGTATCAGGAGGATGTGTCGCGGGTGGCAGTGGCCCTTGCCGGATTTTCCCATGCGCAGGCGGATGGGTTGCGGAAAGTAATGTCTAAAAAAGACAAAGTGCTGCGTTTACGGGATTATAAGGCACGTTTTGATTCAGGGTGCAGGGCGGGGGGGATTGATGCCGGGACTCGAAGGAGTCTGTGGCAGATGATGATGAGCTTTGATGGCTATTCTTTCTGTAAGGCACATTCCGCATCCTATGCCAGGGTTTCTTACCAGGCAGCATATTTGAAGAGTCATTATCCTGCTGAATTCATGGCGGCAGTGATCTCAAATCAGGG
>JAOZKN010000020.1:13448-18318 GCA_029935315.1 Desulfocapsa sp.
CAACAGAAGCAGACTCTTTTGGGAGCTTGCCCAGTTTCAGTGTCTTGACAGGGTACAGAAAACGAGTTCGCTGTTTGCTGTTAGCCTGCCGCCCCCACCAGAGCTTACAGCAGTTTCACAACGGGAACTTTTCCGCAGGGAATACCAGGTCCTGGGCTTTTTATGCAGGCAACATCCTCTGCTTCTCCATGGGGATGCATTGCAAGGTCGTACAAAAGCAAAGGACATGAAAGAAAGAAGCGGCACACGTGTGCTCTTTGCAGGGTGGCTGATCAGTGGAAAGATCGTCTCCACGAAGACAGGGGAGGCCATGGAGTTTTTGACTTTTGAAGATGAAACGGATCTGCTTGAAACAGTTTTCTTCCCCAAAGTATATCGCAGGTATGCAACAGTTCTTACTACAGGCTGTGCTTATCTGCTGTGGGGAATGGTGGAGGAAGAGTTTGGAGCCATAACGCTTACAGTGGAGAAACTCAGAAAGATGTGATTACAGTTCTGCTACCATTTCAACTTTTGAGGCAAGAGACTGCATCTCATCGTTTAGTGCAACCTTCTTTTTGAAGCCGTAAGAAACCAGCTGTTTAATGTCAGCCCACATGGTTTCACTGCCCATGATAGCAACAATAATTGCATCGTTGCCCCGTTTAAATTTTCCAACGTAGGTCTGGCGGGCAGCATTGGTATATCCGGTCTTGCCACCCAGTGTCCCGTCAACCTGCCACAGGGCCTTGTTGTGGTTGCGCAGGAGTTTCCCCTCTGTGGTACGAACCTTGACCTTTTTCATCCGTTTAGAAAAAGCAGGGTCCTCCATGGCATAACGGAAGATGGTCGCAAGGTCACGAGCCGTTGATTTCTGGCCTTTGGCCGTGAGTCCGGTTGCTGTTTTGCAAACTGTTTTTGTTGCACCCCAGAGGTTTGCACGCAGGGTCATCATCTGGGCGAATTTTTTCTCGCTGCCGGCAATTTCTTCAGCAATGGCGACGCTGGCATCATTGGCGGAAGCAAGGAGTACGGCATTGATAAGGTCGTTGGCCTTATATTTCTTCTTCTGGTCGAGATACACCTTGGAACGTGGTTGCCGGGCGGCTTTACGGCTGACTGAAACCCGATCGGCGTTACCCAGTGACTTGAGGGCGATCATACCAGTGAGGATTTTTATGGTTGAGGCCGGTTGTCGTTGGGTATCAGGATTTCTTGCGTAGAGTGTCTTGCCGCTGACAGCATCAATTATGATGGCACAGCGAGATGAAATTTTCCGGTTAAGCCTCTTGGTAGTAGCAGCAGTAACAAGGGGACCAATCCGTTTTTTGACGTCTCTGATGCTACGTGCCTGACCTAATACAGGTCTTGCCGATGTGGAAATTCTGTTTGTTGCCGGAGCGCTGACAACAGTAGTTGGAACAGGGACGGAAACAACAATGTCCGGGACAGGCTGCTTCTTTTGCGTAGCTTTCCACTTGGCAGTATTGCTGAACACAGGAACTGCTGCAAAAGTCGAGGATACAGAGAAGACAAGACCAAGACTGATAAAAAGCAGAAGTAAGACTGAGAACGATTTCTGTTCAGAGCGCATAAGTAGAAAATAACCTGTGGTTAAAGGTCTGTATTAAATAAGAGACTATAGTATCCTTTTCTATAAGCTGTGTGTTCCTCTGTCAAGGTAAATATCTGTATCTTGTGATAAAATGCCTGTTTTTAGCGACGAGACCATTCTTAATTGACCTCAAAACTACTTTTATGTACTATGCTGAACGCTTGTTTTGCAAAATTCTTTGATTAATTTGTAGCCACTTAGAGGTGTTTAATGCCGGAATCGAATGATGTACGGATGACCCTGAACTATACAATAGACATCAGTATTGAGCGTTATGGCAATCTCCAGGCCATTGGCATGGCCGCAGAAACGCCATTGACCTATCGTGAATTTGGTGATCGCATTATGGTTCTTGCGGGTCGGCTGGCCGCTGAGGGGGTTAAGCAGGGAGACCATGTGGCCCTGCTTGGCGAAAATTCACCTAACTGGGGAACGGCCTATCTTGCCATTGTACGTCTGGGTGCCATTGCGGTTCCCATCCTTCCCGATTTACCTGAAGCGGATGTGCATCATATTTTAAACGAGATGTCTGTTCCTGTTCTTTTTGTTACCAGTCGTCAGATTGACAAAATTTATGAGCTCAATCAGAAGGAGCTGCGTCGCATAATCACCCTGGATGACAGTGCTGCAGCACAGGATGTCCTGGATGTAACGTATTTCTCAACCTACCTTGAAGGAGAACCCGCTCCTGACCAATCCTTTCCGGAAGTGAAGGAAGATGATATTGCCTCCATTCTTTATACATCCGGAACCTCAGGCTATTCGAAAGCGGTGATGCTCACCCATAAAAACCTGACGGCAAATGCCTACTCTGCGGCCAGCATGCTTGATATTATTCAACCGGGTGCAGTCTTTCTGTCTGTATTACCCATGTCCCATACCTATGAGTTCACCCTGGGCTTTATTTGTCCTCTTATCAAAGGCTGTAAAATTGCCTACGCCGGGAAAACACCCACGCCGGCCATTTTACAACGGCTTTGTGCACATGAAAACCCTGAAGTGATGTTTTCTGTGCCCCTGATAATGGAAAAAATTTATAAAAAACGTGTCCTGCCCCAGATTGAAAAGAGCATGCTGCTTTCATTGTTGTGTCGCACATCTTTTGGGCGCAGATTTGTCTATAAAAAAATCGGGGCCAAGCTGATTGGCTTTTTTGGCGGAAACCTGCAACTTATGGGGATTGGCGGCGCGGCCCTGAATCCTGAGGTTGAAAAGTTTTTAAAAGAGGCAGAGTTCCCGTATCTTATCGGATATGGCCTTACGGAATCTGCACCTATTCTGGCTGGTGGCCCTCCGGGGGACCCCACCATAGCTGTAGGCTCTACAGGTAAACCCTTTTCCGGTGTGCAGATAAAGATTGTTGATCCTGACCCGGCTACGGGTGTAGGAGAGATATTTGGTTGTGGGCCTAATATCATGAAGGGCTATTATCAGGATGAGGAGGCCACGGCCGAGGTGTTGAGTGAGGATGGCTGGCTGGCCACCGGAGACCTTGGCTATATGGACGATGCCGGAAATCTGCATATTCGCGGACGTTCAAAGAATGTCATTGTGATGTCTAACGGTGAAAATGTCTACCCCGAACCCATTGAGCATAAATTGAATGCCTATCCCTGGGTGGTTGAGTCCCTTGTCGTGGAGAATAATGGAAAACTGGATGCCTGGGTGTATCCCGATTATGAGTTGATAGACGAGGAAACCGAAGGGCAATCCCAGGCTGAACGCAGGGGATATATTGACAAGTGCCGGGAGAGTACGCGAAGCGAGGTGAATAAAACCCTCTCCTCAGCATCCCGGTTGACAAAAATCGTCGAGCGACGGGAGCCATTTATTAAAACAGCAACACATAAGATTAAACGCTATTTATATAGTGGTAATCATTAAACGAGATGGCGTTGTAATAACGTTTCATCTGCTTCGTTACTGCATTTCTTATTTAATTACGACGTAGCTGCATACGCCGGAATCAACTAAAAAATGCGTGTCTCGCATATGAGATTTTTTACGGAACCATCTCAAATTGGACCTTTTTACAAACGTATAAAAAAGAGAGGGAGAACCATGAAGAAGAAAATTTCCTTACTGGCCTTGAGTTCCATACTGATTGCAGGAACTGCTTTTGCATCAGGTTATCGTATTCCTGAACAGTCTGTGGATGCCACCGCCAAAGCAGGTGCTAATATCGCATCATCAACGGGCGCTGTGACCAGTTATTACAACCCTGCCAATATGTCCTGGACAAAAGACGGGTTTCAGCTTGAAGCAGATCTTACCTATATCAACCTGCCATCTGTCACCTATACGGATAACCGTACACCCGCGATGAATGGAAGTTCCAAAAGCGAGCAGTTTCTGATCCCCACTTTTTTCATGGTTTCACCGGATGTGAGTGATTTTCGTTTTGGTCTCTCTTTCACCGCCCCCTATGGCTTGACAAAGCGCTGGGATCAGCCCTATCCTAAATCCACCGCAGAAGAGTACAGTCTGCAGGTTCTGGAGATGAACCCCACAGTTGCTTATAAGATCAATCATATGTTCTCTGTGGCTGCTGGTGTGCGCATGATCTACAGTGATGCTGAAGTACGCAGTAATTCCGCAACACATGGACTTTCCCGTATTATGGAAGGAGATGCTTACGAATGGGGCTATAACCTGGCTGTTTCTCATACTCCCAGTGACGAATTGAATGTTTCTGTGACCTATCGTTCCAATGTGGATCTTGGGCTGGAAGGTGATGTAACACTGGGAGCCGGGGGCCATACCCAGTACACTGGCGGAGATGTTACTATTCCGGCACCTGCAGTGTTAGGTATCTCTGTAGCCTATGATTTCGGTCCGGTAATTGTTGATCTGACCTGGGACAGAACCTACTGGTCTGAGTACGAGTCCATTAACTTCTCTTACGATAGCCCTGCGTTGCACCCCATCTTTGAACAGCCAATTAGCAAAAACTGGGATGATTCTAATGCGTATCGTATTGGTGTCGATTATGAGTTAGACCAGAATATCACCCTGATGGCTGGTTTTGCTTATGATGAAACTCCTGTACCCACTGATACTCTGGGGTTTGAGCTCCCGGATAGCAATGCCTGGTTGTATTCACTGGGTGGTAAGTATAGAATTAATGAGCAGATGGAAGTTGGGATGGCCTATCTCTATGACTACAAAGAGAGTCGCACTGTTGAGACAGCAGGGATAAATGGTGAATTTACCGACTCTGCAGCCCATATGGTAACTGTTGGTTTCAGTTACGATTTCTAACAAGATTACCTGCTG
>JAOZKN010000020.1:18418-28424 GCA_029935315.1 Desulfocapsa sp.
AGCCCATATGGTAACTGTTGGTTTCAGTTACGATTTCTAACAAGATTACCTGCTGTTTGTTTTACTTCACCCTCGCAGATTGTTTTTACAATGTGCGAGGGTTTTTTTTGTGCTTTACAAAAGAATATTTCTGGCAAATCCAATGACCGGCATAATCATCTTTGAGAGTATCCCGGTAAAGGCCAGAATAAGGATAATTGCAAAGCCGTAACGTTCAACAGATGCGTAGGACCGAGCCATATCAGGCGGCAGTAGGCCGACCAGGATTTTACTCCCGTCAAGGGGCGGGATGGGGAGAAAGTTAAAGATACAGAGCACCAGATTGATCCACACAGATGCCATTAACACTTCGTTTAAGGGCAGAAGAATGGCTTCAGCCATGGGCGAATAGGGAATTGTTGCTGCAATAAACCAGACGACTTTTACAGCCAGCGCACTGAGCACTGCCAGTACCATATTGACAGCAGGGCCGGCAAGGGCCACCCAGAGCATATCTTTTCGCGGGTTCTTGAAATATCCGGGATTGACGGGGACGGGTTTGGCCCATCCAATATGGATGATAAAAAAGGCAATGGTTCCTATGGGATCCAGATGCTTCAGCGGGTTGAGCGTCAGTCTGCCCTGGTTCAGGGCTGTGGGGTCGCCAAAGCGATACGCCACATAGCCGTGGGCAAACTCATGGAGGGTGAGGGCCAGCAGGATTGGCGGTGCCAGAATAATTATCTGTAGAATAATATCGTTCATAATGTCGTCGGTTCATGGTTTCTGTAAAAGAGATTGAGCCAACAATAATAATCACTGAATGGGCAGACGCAAGGGTTCCCGGGAAACTCCTGTACCCAATACCAATGAAGAAAGTTATGCTTCTGTCCAGTTACTGTGTTTTAGCAAGCAACCTGGAGTGGATTCTTTGCAAATTTCTCAGTGGGCAGCAGATTCAGGGGGCTCAGTTCTGGTGAAATGACGAGATACGTGTAAAGAAGAAAGCAGCAGCACAGGCCATGCTGAGACGGCTGATAATAATGATCCAGTAGTTGGCGCCAAAGAGCACAAAGAGAAGAGGATCTTCCAGAAGAGAGTGACACACCATCAGAAAAGTGCCGATAAAAAAGAGATCTTTTTTCTTCAGGTTGCCGGAATTGGCTTCTTTAAATAAAATTCCTGCACCGTAGGTTATGCCAAGTAGCTGACCGGTGAGCAGGGAGAATGATGTTTGTACCCGCTCACTGTAGCTGCTGATAAATCGGGTACGTTTCAGCCAGTCCATCAGGAAGATAAGCAAGGTAATAAGGCATACTATCTTTAAAGCCAGAAGAGCCGCATTTGTCATCGAATGCATGAGGAGGTCAGGGACAGAGCTATAGTGGGTGAGCTGGATTTCCGTTTCGCCAGCGGTTCCCGAGTACCAGGACGGAGGGAGGAAAAAGAGCGGTAAGGTGGTAAGAAAGGCCATGGAAATTCGTAAAAATGTGGAGTAGAGAATCCCGATACCCAGCTTTTTCATGATGGCATTTTCAACGGGCAGTGAATGACAGACTCCCAGGAAAACCCCAAGGATAGTCCACTCGTAGGAGCTGAGACCCAGTGGAGCCGCAAAGGCAACAGCAGCATAGAGGTTAAGGAAAATTCCAGCGGTTATTGCCATGGCTGTTTCTGCGGGGAGCTGGAGGATGGAGGTGACGGGTAAGAAGAGTGCACTCACAGGACGCAACAGGTCAAAGTAGAGAAGAATATCCGCCAGGATGTAAAAAGGGATGACCAGTTTCAGGATAAGGAGACCACTGGACAGCGATGCGTCCAGGCTTTGGCGTAGATGTGGTTTCATGGGGTGTCGTTCGACAGTGCTGAGTGTTTTCGTTTGCAATTGCTACGCAAGATACAGCATTCCCGTTGAATTGGAATAGATAAAAAATTTTGTCCCCTGAAGAGTTCGATGATAGGATAAACGAGGAATTAGAGCTGGCAATGTTTGATTTTCTGCGCGATTAGTATCAGGTAGAAGTAGTTTGAGACGGAAAACTGTCCCTGATAAATTGCTTTGCATTTTTTCTGCTGTCAACCATGCCGTCCAACTGCGCATCCCGTAAAGAGGACAGCATTCCTTTGAATTCCTTTCCGGGTGTGTGCCCGAGTTTTTTTAAGTCTTCACCGTTTAGCAGAGGGCGAATATTTCGCAGGGAGGTAACAAAGAGTGAAACACTCTTGTTGATGGTATTCTTTCTGGAAATGGCCATAAGGTAAAGCAGTGAGTTATTGGAGAATGAAGAGAGCGCTCTGTGTATATCACTGTTTTTCTGTGGCATCTGTTTGTACCATCTGCCGGCAAGTTCATCTGCATTCAATTTTTCCTGAATGAGTTCATTGCATATTTTCTCCGGGATTTGAAAGCGTTTGCAAAAGGATTCCAGTTGGGCAGCTTTCGAGCGCGCCATAATACTGAGCAGGTAGACACGCCAGGGGCTGAGTTCGCCGTTGCTTTCCAGATAAAGCAGGCGAAACCAGGAAATAGTTCTGCGGGTTTGGGTTAGTATGTGCCTGAAACGACGGTCGATTTTGAGGTTTGGTCTGAGGTCTGGCCATAAAAACGGAAAGAGATGGAAGTCGTCCATTCGTTGTATGGCAGGGCTTGGGTTTGCTTCCAGAAAGATCTGCTGCAACTCTGAAAAGAGTCTTGGGTTACTTTCTCTTCCCAGCAGGTTCATCTTCACTGCATTTCGGATCAGTCGTTCTGTGTGTTTGGCGATTTTAAAGTTGAGGCGTTTCTCAAAACGAATGGCACGCAGTATCCGGCTTGGATCTTCCACAAAACTTAAATTGTGCAGTACCTTAATCAGCTTGTCCTTGAGATCATTCTGGCAGTTAAAAAAGTCAATAAGGATGCCAAAACGATTGGGAGTCAGTTCCAGGGCCATGCCGTTAATAGAGAAATCACGACGGTAAAGATCCAGCTTGATTGAGGAGAGTTCCACCGTGGGCAGTGCTGCCGGGTAGTCGTAATATTCGAGTCTTGCCGTGGCCACATCGATCTTGAAGCCGTCGGCCAGGGTAATGTTGGCGGTGATAAAACGCTCGTGGGTTCGTAGTCTCCCCCCCAGCGTTTTTACCAGTTGTCTGGCAAAGACAATTCCGTCTCCTTCCACAACGATATCAAGATCCAGGTTTTTCTGCTTCAGGAGCAGGTCCCGGACAAAGCCCCCGACACAGTAAGCCTTGAACCCCAGATTTTCGGCTACCTCACCAATGTTTTGCAGGAGAATGATAAGCTCTTTGTCGAGAACTTCTCCCATGATCTGGAGGATATTTCTGCTTTTTTCCCGTGAAGGATGATCGGAATCCTGGTCGAGATCCATGGGGGTATGCCCCTTGTCACCGATGAGCATTCGCAAGAGGTCGGTACGGGTGATAACTCCGGCCAGTTCCTGCTCGTGGATGATAGGGATCAGGCGCTGTCTGTTTTCTATGATGATCTCTTCGATTTCTGCAAGGGTCGCACTCAGGGGCAGAATCTCAATGTCGCTGGTCATATAATCGCTCACCGGCGAGTCACCCAGATTGTGGTGGATGGCCTTCTCGGCAATTCGGCGGGATATTGTTCCTGAAACCTGGACAGGGCTGGTGGGTGCCAGTACCGGCAGGACTGTAATATTGTACCTGGTGAGCAGCTTGTTGGCCTCCTGGATGGTGGTATGTTCCGGGATGGAAATAACAGGGTGTGAGAGCATTTCTTCAGCAATGGCCTGGGGAAGTACATGTCTGTGCAGGCTGCGGATCAGGCTTTCCTGCGCTTCAATCATGCTCATATTGTGCAGGGTGGAGGATGCGGCAGTGGCATGGCCTCCTCCCCCGAAGTCTCTGGCAATATTGCCGCAATTTATTTCTGCTATGCGGGAGCGGGCGATAAGGTATATACGACCTTCCATGCACACCAGAGCAAAGATGCAATTCAGGTTTTCCATGACCATAACCCGCCGCACAATTATTGAAAAGTCATCTTCGTATTCCTGGAGGGTGAGGCTGGCCACGACGACTTTAATCCCTGAGATTGTATAACGCTGTGCACTTAAGGTAAGCTCGTGGATCAGTTTGACCTGGCGGGAGGTGAGGTCGATGGAGATAAATTGAGCAATCACATCCAGTTTGGCACCTTGTTGAAGCAGCCAGGCGCAGGCGAGCAGGTCATCTGCAGTGGTGGTGAGGTAGGTGAGCGATCCGGTATCTTCATAAATACCCATGCCGAATAGTGTTGCCTCTTCCTTGCTTATGTTGATCCCCCTTTCCTTGAGAATCTGGCAGAAGATAGTGGCAGTTGCTCCCACCTGCTGGATAACTTCGGTATCACCCTGCAGACAATCCGGTTGTTCAGGATGGTGATCGTAAATATGCAGGGAAATGTCGGGGTTGCTGAGGCACTTGGCAAAATCGCCAATACGCTTCTTCTGTCTGGTATCAACGACAATAAGTGTGTCAACGGACTGCAGGTCTATATGTTTGGCCTTGGTGAATGTGTAACGGTACTGCAGGGTTTCACTGATAAAATGCCTGACACTTTTTTCCTGGGAGCCGGGGAAGGCCATGACCGCGTCCGGATAGAGCTTCTGTGCTGCTATCATGGATGCGAGACTGTCGAAGTCTGCATTGAGGTGGCTGGTTATGACTTTCATCCTCTAACTATCTACTATCAGAATGAAACTGTCAACTCTCCTCAGCTTCTGGGATGAAACTTCTGGTGAATGGATTTGAGCCGCTTTTCATCAACGTGGGTATAAATCTGTGTAGTGGTTATATCGGAATGGCCAAGCATAAGCTGTACGGAGCGCAGGTCTGCACCGTGGGTTAAGAGATGGGTGGCAAAAGAGTGACGCAGGCTGTGTGGGGATATGTTTTTACGGATTCCTGCAGCACGCGCAGCCTCTTTAATTATCTGCCAGAACCTGAGCCGGGTCATAGCTTTTCCCCGGTTGCTGACAAAAAGGGTATTGCTTCGTCTTCCCTTCATGATCAGAGGACGAGCCGAGTCCAGATAACTGCTGAGGGCATCTCCTGCAGGAATGCCAAAAGGAACAAGTCGTTCTTTGTCTCCCTTGCCGGTGACCCGAATAAAGCAGGAAGTGAGGTTGATGCCAGTGAGTGGTAAGTTCACCAGTTCGGAGACACGCATTCCGGTGGAGTAGAGCAGTTGCAGCATGGTGTAGTTACGCTGGATAAGTGGACTGCTTATTGCGGGCGGCGTGAGGAGTCTGTCCACCTGCTCAACGGATAATCCTTTTGGCAGGCTGGAGCCAATTCTGGGTGTGTCTATGGTACTGAGCGGATTGCTTGAGAGGAGATTTTGCGTATGGAGGTAAGCGAAAAAGCGTTTCAGGGCTGAGATTCTTCGTGCGTTACTGCGGTGGGATATCTGTCTGCTTCGGCATTTTTCCAGAAATTTGTGGACGCAATTATTGTTGATCTGAGCCAGGGTCTGTACTGCTCTCATATGTTGGCGAAGAAAAGAAAAGAAGATGTCGATATCGCCGTTATAGGCCTGGACAGTATTGTCTGCGAACCTTTTTTCGGTGATCAGGTAATGGAGGAAGAGCTCTTTTGCGGCGAGAAATTCTTTGGGAAGCGGTTTGCTGGAGATGGCAGAATCCCCCGGGGAGGTCTGTTTAAAGAAAAAACGCCCATTGCAAAATAATAGTGCAAGGGGCGTTTAATATTTTTCTGCGAACTGCGTCGTAGGGATCAGCCACGTCTGATGCGGTTGAACTTGCGAAGCTTGCGACGAGCCTCAGCCTGCTTACGACGTTTTTTTACACTTGGTTTTTCGTAGCATTCACGACGTTTCAGCTCTCGTTTGATACCATCAATCTGCAGTTTCTTTTTCAGCTGCCTGATGGCATACTCAAGATCTCCACGAACTTCAACTTCAATCATTTGGGGCTCCGTTGTAAAAAAATAAATGTAACAAACTATTTATGAATATTCGGTGTGAAAGGGGTACCGGATCTTCTTTATCAATTTTTCTAAAAATAGCACGAGTCAAAACAGTAATCCTCCTTATATAAAAAATTGTTCAGTCTCTGTCAATGGATTTTTCCTGTTCTCTTATGTGTGCCCTGTTTTTTATGATTTGCGTCAGTGTTTTTCGTATTGTCCGGTTGGAGGTCTCCCATTTTTCAGGACGGCTTAACTGGCTGTTCTTTTTCGCTGTGACTGTCTGTTTCCTGGTTTTCAACTGTTATTTCCATTCGGATTTAGTGGTGTCTGGTTAGAAAATTGCAGTAGCTGGGAACGGGTTTAAGATCTACTCCAGTACGCTTTGACTGTGAACTTCTTGATTTTTGGGCTCTTTTTCACATTGTATTTGTATCATGCGAGCTTCTCGCAAAGACTGATACAAACACAATGCAAAAAAGAGCAAAAATACTACGAAATTCCCAGAATAACGCTCCCTGAAGCAGATATTAAACCCTCTTGCAGAATCCAGATATGACAGTAGGAACTATAAAAGGGAGTTTATCGGCTTGCGCTACTCTGAGGAAATATTTTCCCGGGATTGAGAATGTTTTTCGGGTCAAACAGTGTCTTTAACTGCTGCATGACTTTAAGGCTGGTGGTATCCAGTTCCATATGAATATAGGCGGATTTTGTTATCCCAATGCCGTGTTCACCGGAGAGGGTTCCTTCCATGGAGAGAACTTTTTGAAAGAGAGCAGTTTTTGCCTCCAGTACCTTTTCCTTCTCGGCAGAAGATTGGTCGTTGCTCATCATGTTGACGTGGATATTACCGTCTCCTGCATGGCCAAAGGTGAGGATAGTGATGTCCAGTCGCTGTGCCATCTCTTCGCAAAAGCCAACGAGTTCTGCTATCCTGCTTCGTGGAACTACAACGTCTTCACTGGTTTTAGAGTTACTCAATTGAAAGCAGGCGGGGGATATGGAACGTCTGGCCAGCCAGATTTGTTCGACTTCTTTTTCTGTGACGGCTTGTCGCAAGGTGCAATGTGAGTACTTGTCCAGGAGCTTTTTCAGGCGTTCGCACTGTTCTGCCACCTGTTTCCGGCTGCCATCTATTTCTATAATAAGCATGGCCTGCACTGTTTCAGGGATATCTTCGGGGAGCAGGCTGGAAACGATTTGAATGGCCGTACGATCCATATATTCCAGAGTGCAGGGCAGGATGTTGTGTCCGAGGATGGTGGTCACAAGCTCAGTGGTTTTTTGTAAAGAATCTGATTCAAGGAGAAACGTTTCTTTGTGCTCAGGGAGCGGCTGCAGGCGGGTGATAATTTTTGTGATGATGCCAAGTGTTCCTTCAGATCCTGTGAAGAGGCGGGTGAGGTCGTAGCCCACCACTCCTTTTTCGGTGCGTGTTCCCGTGTTGAGTATTTCCCCATTTGCAAGAACCACTTCCAGACCCATAACAGAATCTTTTGTGACTCCGTATTTCACAGCCGACGGCCCACCTGCACATTCGGAAACGTTGCCCCCCATTGTACAAAATTTGAGACTGGCCGGATCGGGTGGGTACATAAGTTTGTGTTTTCTGAGCTCGTTTTGGAATTCTCCGGTTATAACACCGGGTTGAACGATGGCGGTGTGGTTGTTCTTGTCGATGTCGAGGATCTTGTTCAGGCGTGAAGTGGAAACTATGATTCCGCCTTGCAGGGGTAAAGCGCCACCTGTGGTTCCGCTTCCGGCACCTCTTGCCACTATTGGAATGTTGTACTTGTCAGCAAGTTGCATGATTGCAACGACCTGCTCGGTGGAGTCCGGCAGAACAACGGCATCCGGTAAAAATGTTTGTTTGCTGCTGTCGTAAGAGTAGCAATGCATTTCTTCCGGGGAATTGCTGCAATGCTTTTTGCCGGCAATGGCAACGAGTTTCTGGAATATTTGTGTGTCCATAGCCGCATAGTACTCTGGAAAGTTAAAAAAAACAGCAGGGAACTGGATCTGTTTCTGGATGTTAGAATGTCTCTGTAGTAGGCTATGATGGCGTCATAAAAACTCTTCACCTGCTTCGTCACTACGATTTTACTGTCACTGCGACGTACTCTAGTACGCCTTGTTCCAGTAAAATCATGCTCCTCGCATATGAAGGTTTTTACTTAGCCATCTCAGCTCTAGGTTTTTACGAACTTGTCAGTCATGGCAAACTAATAAGCAGATCAGGGAAACAGAATGACAGAGAAAAAAAAGATACGAGTGGCACTTCTTGCCGGTGGGCGTTCAGGAGAACGGGAAGTTTCTTTAGCCGGGGCGGCAGGTTTTGAAGCTGCCATTGACCGTGAGAAGTATAGTCTTACCCGCTACGATCCCAAGACGGATCTTGTTCGTATTGCACAGGACGCCGACTCCATAGATGTTGCTTTTATCCTTCTGCATGGCGCCTATGGTGAAGACGGTACGATGCAGGGGTTTCTGGAACTGCTGGGGATCCCGTACCAGGGGGCAGGTGTTCTTGGCAGCGGGCTTGCCATGGATAAAAATATGGCAAAAATAGTGTATAGAGAGCAGGGCTTACCGGTGGCCAGGTGGTATATGGCTGTGGAGGCGGATAAGGTTGATGCGGCCCATATCCTGGAAAAGCTCTCATTGCCACTGGTTGTTAAGCCTATCCGTGAGGGGTCAAGCCTTGGTATGTCTGTGGCTGCAGATCTTGACTCCCTGCAGCAAGGTATCTGTCTTGCCTACGAGCATGATTCTCAGGTTATGGTGGAAGAGTTTATCAAGGGCAAGGAGATTACGGTGGGAGTGCTTGGGAATGAGGAGCTGCTGGCTTTGCCTCTTATTGAGATTATTCCGGGCGATGAATTTGAGTTCTTCGATTTTAAGGCCAAATACGAAAAGGGCGCTTCAAAGGAAATTTGTCCAGCGGATGTTGATGTTGTCATCACCAGAACTGCGCAAAAACACGCAGTTGACTGTCATAGGGCGTTGCAGCTGCGGGGCTATTCCCGAACCGACATGATACTTGCCGAGGATGGGCAGTTATATATCCTGGAAACAAATACCATTCCGGGTATGACTCCCACAAGCCTGCTTCCCCAGGCAGCAGGGGTAGCCGGTCTGGATTTCACGGCATTGATAGACAGGCTTTTGACCCTTGCCATGGAATCCTCAAGGGCGTGACGTCTTAGGTTGGTTTTTTAATTCTCCAGAAAGCAACGCATGTGGTCACTTCGAGTAGGGTGTCGCAAGCGTTGCAGGGCTTCCTGCTCGATCTGGCGAATCCGTTCCCGTGAAACATGAAAACGTTTTCCCACCTCGTCAAGGGTGTACTCATTTGTCCCTCCAATGCCAAACCGCATGCGCAGTACCTGTGCTTCTCTTGCGCTCAGGGTCTCCAGTATTTCCTCTATCTGTTTATGGAGATCGGTTGTTATGGCAACATCATCCGGACGGTTTACATTCCTGTTTTCCAGGATACCCATCAGATTCTGACTGTGCTCCCCAACCGGCTCGTCAAGGGACATTGGCTCGATACTGGTCTGTATGATGGTGAGCATCTTGTCATGTGCCATATAAGTATTCTTGGCCAGTTCGTTCATGGTTGGCTTGCGACCAAGCTGTTTTCGTAGCCCGCTGAATGTTTTGTTGAAATGATTACGTGAAACGAGGAAGTGGGCAGGGAGTTTGATGGTACGCGTCTTCTCTGGGATGGCACGGGTAATGGACTGCCTTATCCACCAGGAGGCGTAGGTTGAAAAGCGTCTTCCCGTGTTGTGGTCAAAGCGAAAAACTGCCCGCATAAGTCCGATGCAGCCTTCCTGGACAAGATCAGCAAGGCTGAGTCCTCTGTCAGTGTAGCGTTTGGCGATGGAGCATACCAGGCGGAGGTTTGCAGTAATTAAGATGTCTTTGGCGATCTCGATCTCGCTGGCCAGCGCTTTAAACTGTTTACAGAGAAGGCTTGTGCTGTCGTCGTGTGGATAGCTGCTGCAAACGGAATCGAGGGTGCTTAGGATATGTTCCAGACGGCGTTTTCCTGGCTTGATGGGATTATCTTTTTCCTGCCACT
>JAOZKN010000020.1:28524-31897 GCA_029935315.1 Desulfocapsa sp.
TGGTTGTGAAAGAATGGGCACCGTTTAGTTGTTAGCAATAATCGAACCATCGTGTACAAAAAATTGTATTTAATAATTTTTTCAGGTGTTTATGTCTTTGTCGCTGCGTCTGTTTACGGATCCTTTTTCGCAGGAGTTATAAAAGCGACAAGTTTGTTTCCGTTTTGATCGTCCTCTTTTTGCAAAGGTTGGCAGATGAGGATGGCTTTTAGTGGTATTGAAGTTGTCTACTGGAAAATGAATTTCCGGTTTGGTATTTTAAAAAAATAAATGTATGATAACTTCTGCATCAATTCTACAGGCTTTGTAGAGTTAACTCTTTTTACTTGCTTTCTAAGCAAGCTATCTGCTCACTGGACTGGAAATATGGAACTGGAAAATCATGTAAAAACGCTCAGGCGAAGGCTTGCCCATGTTGGTCATCGTTGGACCGTTGAAGAGTATAACGCTTTGGTAATGTTTTATATAAAGTTGCTGCCAAAGTTGATGCATGTTGAGCGCTGTTCTATTTTTCTCAAAGAGACAGGCGGTGATTCGCTGGTCTCCATGTATGGGACAGGTCTTGAAAAAAATGTAATTGAAGCACCTCTGGAGGGGAGTATTGTCGGGCGTGTTATGGGGGATGGAAAGCCTGTAATAGAAAATGATCTGCACCAGATAGAAGGGTATCATCTGCTGGCGGATGAACAGACCGGTTTTGTCAGTCGAAATACACTTTGTGTTCCGGTGAAGAGTGCTGCGGATCAAAGCATTCTTGGAGTTATTCAGGTCTTAAATAGTCTGGACGCTGGATTGTTTACCGATGAAAACCGCAAAGAGCTGGAAGAAATTGCTGAATATCTCTCCATATCTTTTGAGTCTCTCCTGCTGAGTAAACAAATTACCACTATCACAGATGAATTTGATAAAGAAATTACGCAGTTGGAACTTGCTGCTGTTCGTGAGGGGCGTTTTATTGCTGAAAGTCCTGCCATGCGTGAAGTGCTCGATCTCGTATCCGTATTGCGTGATACCCCGGTGAATGTCCTGATTCAGGGGGAGAATGGGACCGGGAAAGAACTTATTGCCAAGATGATCCATGAGTGTGCAGGGAATGAGGATATTCCATTTGTGCCCGTGAACTGTGCCTGTTTGCCGGAATCACTGGTGGAGAGCGAGTTTTTTGGTCACGAAAAAGGGGCTTTTACCGGAGCGGACAAAAGTCGGAAGGGGCGTTTCGAAGAGGCTGAGGGGGGGGTTCTCTTTCTTGATGAAATTGGAGAAATGCCCCTTATGGTACAACCAAAATTTTTGCGTGCTATCCAGGAACAGGAAGGCTGTCGTCTGGGAAGCAATGAAATTATCCAGTATGATATGCGGCTTATTTCGGCAACCAATAGAAATCTTGCGACAGAAGTGGAAAAAGGACATTTTCGTGAAGATCTGTTTTTCAGACTGTTTTCTGTAGAAATCGAGATTCCGCCTCTGCGTGAAAGACGAGAGGATATTATGCCCCTTTCTCTCTCTTTTCTTGAAAATATTAATCGTAAATTTGATAAAACAGTGACGGGCTTCAGTCCCGCCCTGCTCAGCCTGCTGGAAGAGTATCCGTGGCCTGGAAATGTACGTCAGTTGTTGAAAGAAGTAGAACGACTGGTGGCCCTTACTCCCAGTGGTCAGGTTATGGAGGTGGTAACCTGTTCCCGGGAATTACGGGCTTTTGCAGATGCGAACGATTTGCAGGATGCGCTGCCGCCGGAAGATGAGTACACCCTGCCCAGCCAGGTGGTGTCCCTGGAAAAACGGCTTATTTTTAAAGCAATGAAAAAAGCCCATGGCAATAAGACACAGGCTGCTAAATTATTGAATATTACCCGGCAGGGCTTGTTGAAGAAAATTAAACGCTATGATCTAGAGTTGTAATCCACCACATGTGTTGATTGTTTAGGACGCCACTACTAAAAGCGTTTTTCGAAATAGGGCTTCAGTACCTCAGGCAAGGCAATCGTTCCATCTTCCTGCTGGTAATTTTCCAGCACAGCCAGAAGTGTCCTGCCAACGGCCAGTCCCGAGCCATTCAGGGTGTGTACGAGTTTACTTTTTTTCTGTCCGTTCGGACGGTAGCGAATTCCGCCACGTCTGGCCTGGAAATCAAGGAAATTGGAGCAGGATGAAATTTCCCGGTATGTTTCCTGGCCCGGCAGCCATACTTCTATATCGTAGGTCTTGGTGGCAGAGAAACCAAGATCGCCACTGCACAGGGTAACTACCCGGTAGTGTAAGCCAAGGAGTTGCAGTACTTCTTCGGCATCTGCCAGCAGGTCTTCCAGTTCCTGAGCTGAAGTCTCAGGACTTGTGAACTTCACCAGTTCGACTTTATCGAATTGATGCTGGCGAATTAAGCCTTTTGTGTCACGACCGTAAGAGCCTGCCTCTGAGCGAAAGCAAGGTGTGTATGCTGTATATTTGATGGGCAGCTGGTCTTCATCCAGGGTTTCATCGCGAAAAATATTGGTCACTGGTACTTCGGCGGTGGGGATAAGGTAGAGATCCCAGTCTTTTATGGCAAAGAGATCTTCCGCAAATTTTGGCAGTTGTCCAGTCGCAGTCATGGAAGCACTGTTCACCAGGAAAGGGGGCAGTACTTCTTCGTAACCATGTTTCTGGGTGTGCAGATCGAGCATAAAGTTGGTGAGAGCCCGTTCGAGTTTAGAGGCAAAACCCTTTAACAGGGCAAAGCGAGCGCCGGAAAGTTTGGCTGCGCGTTCAAAATCAATGATATCCAGATTTTCACCGATCTCCCAATGTGTCTCGGGAGTAAAGGTAAATACAGGTTTTTCTCCCCATGTTTTAAACTCCACATTGTCTTCGTCATCTGTCCCTTTGGGTACGTCATCGCTACAGAGATTGGGGATGGAGAGCACCAGGTCCTGCAGTTGTTCCTGGATATCACCAAGTTCTTTATCCAGTTCCTTGATACGGTCCGATGCCTTACGCATCTTCGGAATCAGGCTGTCGGCCTGTTTCTTTTCCTCGTCACTTCCACGTTTTAGCTGTGCGATTTCCTTGGATGCCGTATTTCGCTGATTCTTCAGGCTTTCGACCTCCTGCAGCAGCTCCAGGCGCTTGGAGTCAACGGATGCAAACTTGTCGACCTTGTCTGTGCTCAGACCTCTATGGGCTGTTTTCTCACGAACAAGATCCAGATTTTCTCTTATAAAACGAAGTTCAAGCATGGTTTTCTGTTCCAGGTTATATGATTAGTTAGTGCCTGTCCATAAATGGCCTTTTTTCTCTAACTCTTCGTTGCTGTGGAAATTTTATCCTCGGAATATCAACTATATGCCTGTGGTAAAATTTTCCTCGCGCCTCGATTTAGAGCAAAAATACTCAT
>JAOZKN010000092.1 GCA_029935315.1 Desulfocapsa sp.
TGTGCCATTGCCTGCAGGTATTGCATGTTGCCGGGGGCAATTTCAACACTTCGCTGGAGTGCTGTTTTCGCTTCACCATGCAGCTGGAGAAAGACAAGGAGCTGGCCCAGATTATAGTGTGCTCTGGCATTATCCGGCATGCCGGCTGCAGCTGCTCGCAGGTGTTCTGCCGCCTCCTGGTATTGTTTCTGTTCTGACAGGAGCAGGCCCAGAGAGTAGTGAATGTCGGGCAGGTCTGGATTGACAGCCAGTGCCTTGCGCAACTCTTTTTCGGCAAGATCCTGTTTTCCCTGCCTGCTGTAGAGGACTGCCATATTGGTTCTGGCCAGGTGATAGTCACGGTCAATGGCGACAGCTTTGTTGAAATGTTTCAGGGCCTCTTCTGTCTGTTCAAGGTTGCTGTAGATTGCTCCAAGGTTCAGCCTGGATGCGGCAAAATCTGCGGAGTAGAGTGCAATATCAATATATTCCTGTAGAACCTGATCAAAGAGAGTGCGTTCTTTTGCCTGAAGTTGTGCGGCGGGGAGCAGGGTTAATAACCTTGCTGCTTCAATACGTACGCCTTTGACAGGATCTGCAAGCAGTGGCAGCACCATTTGCTGCAAATCCCGGGGAGAAAGGCGGGGCAGGTGCATCAGTGCTGTTCTGCGGAGAATCGCTTCCTCGCTCATCAGACTCTGTCGAAAGAGAAGGAGGACTGCATCGTCCTCATATCTGCCCAGCAGGGAGAGTGCCGTTGCCCGGACCAGAAGGGGAGCAAGGGGATCGGAGACAATCTGCAGCAACTCTTTCCATGCCTGCGGGTCATTGTTTTGTGCCGTACTGAATGTACTGCCGTAATGGTATTTTTGTTGAGTGCCGTACCATTTTTGGGTGTAGTCGGCAGACCATTGATTGGATTTGTCAATATGACAACGGTTACACGCATTGGGTGTTTCCAGTGCTATACTGAGATCAGGACGGGGAATACGGATGGAGTGGTCTGGCCGGTAGTCATTGCCCATGTATGTTCGACCCGGCATATGGCAGCCAATACACTGTGCCCCGCTTCCCACCGTAAAGAGAATCTCACCAGCAGCATTTTTGATCGCCTCTCCCGCTTCACCTTCTTGCTTATGGAAGTGGTGTGCCTTGCTGTCGTAGAGCGATGCCTGGTGGCATTGGAGGCAGAGTTTGTTGCCCTCCTGATGCAGCTTTATACTGTGCACATTATGACAGTCTGCACAGCGTACATCATTTGCGTACATTTTTGACTGCACAAAAGAGGCGTACACATAGACCTCATCCCGAATCTGACCATCCGGGAAGTAGAGTCCATCTTCAAGTAAGCGGGGTACTTCAGTGTCGAGGAGATCCTGTTGCAGGTGGGAATAGTCTCCCAGCATTGAACGTCTGGAATGACAGGGGGCACAGAGTTCAACATGCTGACGGTTACTTATGGCAGATGTCTGCGCCAGTAAACCGTTGTCCTTCTGTACACGTGCCATCTCGGGGAGTTCTGCCCAGGCAATATGCTTTGCGCCTGCTCCATGGCAGGCCTCGCAGCCAACATTGATTTCCGCCCATTTTGTATCGTAACTGCCGGTCAGCGGATCGTAGTTTTTTTGCAACGCTGTTGAGTGGCAATCAGCACACATGGAATTCCAGTTCTGGCCCTGATTAGTCCAGTAAATCCATTCTTCAGGGTCCAGTTCCAGATCCGGATAGAGGTGGAACCATTTCTTTTCGCGCAGATCCCAGGCAATGGGCAGGCATTGCATTTTACCGCCTGGAAAGGGAATCAGGTACTGTTGCAAGGGATAGTAGCCAAAGGTGTGGCTGATTTCAAATTCCGCCATTTCCCCCTGTGCTCCGCGGGTATAGACAAAGAAACCACCGTCTTTACGATAAAAGCGGGATTCAATACCATCTTTGCTGAAGGTCGTGTTGTCAAAATCAGCGAGCACTGTCTTGTCACTGGCTATGGCCATGGCTTTGGCATGGTGAGATTCCTGCCATTCGTCATATTCTTTCTTATGGCATTTGGCGCAGCTTTCACTGTTGGTAAAACTTGCTGCTGCCGTTTTTTCTGCCGCGATAGCCCCCTTTTTGTATTGTTTCAGCGCGTAGAGAGGCAGGGAAATGACAATAATCAGAGTGGCAATAATGCCTGCAATTTTCCACCGCTGCATGGTTTTAGCTGAGCTCCTGCGGATGGGCCAGTTGCTCAGTTTTGAAGGTGGAACGTTTGATACTTTTGCCGATGTTGATTGTGACCTGATTACGCTTAAAGCTGATGGGATAAAGGTCCAGCGCGCGTGGTGCCGGAGATTTGAGGACCTTGCCGGTGATGTCAAAGACAGAGGCATGACAGGGGCACTCAAACTGCTTGCGTTCGGTAACCCAGGGGATGGCGCAGCCAAGGTGGGTGCATTTTCTGGAAATGGCGAGAAAGCCGCCAGTGTCCAGGTGACAGAGGTAGAGGTGTCCAAGGGCTATGAAGGTGACAGAGCCGGGAGGGAAGTCACTTAGCTTGCCAACCTCGATAATTTGATCCTGCCCTGTCTGTGAGCGCTTTCTCCCCGAGAGAAGAGAGAGTACTGTTGTTGCCAGGATTTGCAGGAAAGCGACAACTCCCAGGCCGATCCAGAGCCTTGTGAGAAATCCTCTACGTGATGTTGGCTGCGGTGTCTTTACCATGGCCATACCAGCTGCATTCCCGGCCCGCGGAACCAGATACCAGTGATGGTTAAGCCCACAAGGAGTGCAAGAGTTCCGTAAAAGAGAAACTTGACGAGAGGAGATGGCTCACCATTTTTCTGTCCGACAAAAGGAATAAGCCCGAGAAAAAGAACAAGCACAAGGGGAACAACAAAGACTGCAAACACTGCAGGTACGTGGAGCAGGAGTTCCTGGGCTCCCAGAAAATACCAGGGGGCCTTCACAGCAGCGGGAGTCAATGCGGGGTTTGCTATATTGCCAAGTGGAGCATTAACAAGCATGGAGAAGAGGAGAAGAGCGCAGCTCACCATGGCTGCAAATGCTATCTCCCGCACCAGGAGTTCCGGTGCAAAGGAAACATATTCCCGTTTAGTTGTCTCCACTGTGTTTTCTTTTTTCGCTGGGCTGAGCAGGACTCCACCCGCCCTGCGTACAAACCAGAAGTGGTAAACCATCAGCAGAGCCAGTGCAAGTGGGATCAAAGTGGTGTGGATAGTATAAAATAACTGCAGTGTTGCGGCCCCCAGCTCTTCACCTCCCCGTATTATGTTCTGCAAACCCATTCCCAAAACAGGAATATAGCCAAGCATGGAGATGGCAATGGTAACGGCCCAGTAGGAAAGCTGATCCCATGGCAGCAGGTAGCCGCTGAAATTTGCTATAAGCACAAGGAGTCCAAGGCCAAGGCCCACAAGCCAGTTCCAGTGCCGGGGTGGATAGAATGCAGCGCTTACAAAGACCCGCAGCATATGGAGAAACACCACAATGACCAGGGCATGTCCCGTCCAGTGGTGCAGATTGCGCAGCAGTTGGCCCAGAAAGACTTTACTTTGAATATGTTGTACTGACTCGTAGGCCTGAACGGGATGCGGTTCATAAAAAAAACCAAGCAGGACCCCGGAGAACAGTTGCTGCACGATCATCAGTGCAGCCATACCGCCAAGTCCCCAGGTGAGGGTGAAGCGTAAAGCGTCTTTGGGGATTCGCTTAGGGCGAAAGTGGAGGAGAAAATGACTGGTCAATGGATATTACCGTACAGCGTTTTTACCCGAAGAGTCCTGGCGTATCTGTTTTTTGACGTCAGGGGCCGAGCAGACGGGTGTCACTGCTACAAAGCTGCTCATAAGAAAAAGAGTACACAGTGTACAGAGAATTGAAAGTATTTTTTTTATTAATGTTGTTTTTACTCCTTTCTAAGGTTTTGGTAGATCATAGCGTAGGATTTTCGAGTAATGCTCCTCATCATGGGCCTGCATCCGCTGATCAATCCGGCTCTGTTCCCGCAGTGTTGGAAAGGGGATGCGCTTACCGATCAGTCCTTTATCATAGAGGAGTTCGTCAAGATGGCCACTGGCGAGAATTCTCCAGTCCATGGGCGGGGGCTCGCCAGGATTAATGGCCTTGGTGTGCAGGTAGATGGCGGTGGTGCAGTTATGGGTCAGGGCATTATAAAATTCAGGGGTGGCTGCCAGCTTGTTCATTTTGGCAATATAGTCCAGCAGCAGAGCCCGGGATCGTTCTTTTGAGACCTGGAGCCGGTACGCGTAGACCCGTTCTTTCCTGTAATTGCTGCGCAACCTGATAATATCTTTTTCGTCTGCGGCTACGTAGGAAAGCTCGAACTGTTTGAAGAACCCCTGGATCGCCGAATATTCCTGACTGATATCTTTACGGGTTTCGATGGAAATGGCCAGGTGTTGATCGTTGCCAAAATCCCAGCTGAGGATGGTATGGGCGATATGCTCTGAGGCCCAGTAGGAAAGAAACAGATCCATCCCCTGAATGTCATCAAGATTGTACTCTCGTGTTTCCCACTGTTCTTCAGTTTCCCATTTTTCATCATAAATTTTGTCGGCAATGTAGCGAAAATTACGAACATTGTGCATGGTCAGTCTGTTGCCACGGATTTCACCATGGGCAACCTGGGCCACATCTGTAGCCCACTCCTTTTCACCAGTGGGCTGCAGCGTTTGCCACCACACAACGAGGCCGGCAAAGAACACCAGGCAGAGGAGCAGACCTTTGAAAAAAGAACGAGCGAAGAGGAATGCTGCCGGTAACAGGGTCGCAAAGAGAGTGGCCGTAAGGATTTTTAACCATTCAGGGTCAGGGCATACAAAGAAAATGGCCATGGAGCCCCACATCCAGGCAAGAACCAGAACAAAGAGGATTCCTCCCCGGAAGAGAAGTCCCAGGCAGCTGATTGTATTTTTCATAGGCTATAGATAACAGAATTCCTGTACTGTCCCTCAGTTTATTTTATCGTAGAGTAGATCTCAAGTGTGTTTATTTGCATCCTTATTATTCAATGTATACCCCAAGATATCGATTTACAACTGCAATATTATATTGTGAACCTCTCTGTTGCGCTGTTGGAGTGTTTTAAGGTTTTCGCAGAAAGGAAGATGTGTGCATCTGTCTCCAGGGAAGATTAAGGAGTCAGGGCCAGGCGAATACCAAGAGCAACAAAGATGGTCCCCACCAGAGATTTAAGCAGACGGGGCAGTGTGGAACCGGCCTTTATTTTCAGGGCCAGAGTCGAGGTAAAAAGGGCAAAAAGGATATTAACCAGGGTACCGTTTACGTTAAAGAGAACGCCCAGGAAGAGAAATGCCAGAGCAGGCTGTTCCGCAGTGGGAGAGACAAACTGTGGGAGGAGGGCCATGAAAAAGAGGGCTACCTTGGGATTGAGGACATTGATCAGGGCTGCCTGCCAGAATATTTTTGCCAGCGGCAGCACCGTTGCTGGCCGTGGTTTTTCGCTTTCCTTCTGTTTCAGACTGAGAAAGGTGGTGACTCCAAGGTAGAGTAGATAAGCTGCCCCCAGATATTTGATCACAGAAAAGGCAAGTGATGAGGAGACAAGGATCATGGAAAGGCCAAGGGCTGCAGCCAGAACATGAACAACGCATCCTGCCCCAATACCCAGTGCGGCCACTACTCCAGCCTTGCTTCCCTGAATGGCACTGCGATTGGTGATGTAGAGCACGTCTGCACCCGGAGTGATATTTAAAATCAATCCTGCCGTGACGAACATGCCAATGTCTACTATTCCAAGCATAATCTTTCTTCTTTCTCAATATTGTAAATAAACTTTGGCTCAAGACCAGAACAGCGGCTTTTTTCTCAGCATAGCAAGCAGCAAAAGCAAACTGTTTTCGTCTCTATGATTAAACCTGAATTCACATTCTTTCAAATATAAAAGAAAGCTTTTGTTCTGAGTATCACGGAATCCAGCCAACCAGATTTTAGCATATTGAAGTGGAATCCAGTTATTTTACCAAATTGGCAGTCTAAATAAAATGGGAATCCGTGTCCCACTTTGCCAATATGCCTTTTCAGGCATTGCATTTCCCTTGTTGAGTGAATTGACGGATATTTGTTTTTCATACCAACGGTAGAAAGTTTCCTTGACAAGTAATCCTTAAATACGATACAAGGGTAAATCTTGTTAGGCATTTTAGGAGCTGTGAGGACTTGATTTGTTCCTGGTTACCTGAACAGCCAGCAGATAGATTTGTCTCCATAAGATTCCCGTAATGTACAAGGGCTATTGAATAGAAAATGTCCTTATCTTGGCAGCACAGGCTGTATTGGACGTTTACCTTTTCTTCAAATTCGGCTACCGGACAGGTTACCCATGCGTATTGTAAAACCAATCATTCTTCTTTTCTTCACCATGCTTGCTGTTGTTCCCACGTTACTGTGTGCCGCTGAAATCACCGCTTTTGGCCCACAACAATACGTTAGGACAACCGGTGCCCCCAATATTTACAATGAACTGTTTGAGGCATTTCCGGGAGAGGCAATCCTGGTCATTCATAATGGTGAACCCGGAGAAAAGAGCAACAATGATAACAGGGTAACAAGTGGAACGATAACGCTGAATGGAGAAGTTCTTTTTAGCCATGCTGATTTCAAGCACCAGACATACACACTGGAAGTGCCGATTAATCTACTGGAAAGCAACACCTTACGGATTGAGCTGGAAAGCAAGCCGGGCACCTACATTTCTCTGGAGATCATTCAGGATGTTCCCATTTATGACATCTCGGCTTCGGATCTGCTGATTGAAACTGAAAACTGTCCTGACTCTGTTGATATCTCTCTACTGCTGAGCAATACAGGAGAAGACACAATCCAGGCTGGTGTGAATGTGGCGTTTTACGATGGCAATCCGCAAGAGGGCGGTGTCCTGATCGGTACAGCCACCAGTGACAATAATCTGGCCCTGGGTGAAGTGGAGACCATCTCCTTTCAGTGGCCTGATCCTCCCACCACAGAAACCGTCATTTATGCCCGGCTGGATGATGACGGCACAGGCGCTGGTATCTATGACGAGGAAGATGAAACCAACAATATTGTCTTTGCAGGCGCAACGTTTTGCCGTCTTGTGTTCGGTGACAGCAGTATCTCCGGCTATATCATTGATGCGGTGAACGGTGATCTTCTCGCAGGAGTGCAGGCCCGTCTTTATCTTGAAGAGAACGGTATACCCGGGGACGCAGTGGCCAGTGTGGAAAGCAATGAGGAAGGGATTTTCCTTTTCCCGGATCTGGCTGCTGATTCATATATCATTACCGTCTCCCACGCTGGTTATATCGACAACCAGCGCCCTGTCTCCTTAAGCGCTGGTGCGGAATTGACCAACCAGGATATCGTTCTTTCTCCTGTTCTGGATGAGGGAGATTTTCGTATCGTGCTCACCTGGACAGAAAAGCCGGCAGATCTCGAGGCACACCTCACGGAACCGAATGCAAACGGTTGCCGTTATCATTGTTATTACTTCAATAAAACCACCCCCACAGCCAGCCTTGATCTGGATGACCGGAATGGATACGGCCCTGAGACAATCACTATCACTGATATGGTGTCAGGGACTTACCGCTTCTATGTCCACGATTTTACAAACCGTTATTATAACACTCGCTGGCTCTACAATTCTGGAGCGAAAGTAACAGTCTACTCAGGCAGCCGTGAACCGTTGGTCTTTAGTGTTCCCAATGCATACGGAAATGTCTGGCATGTGTTTGATGTGGACGGAGAGACCGGGGAAATCATTCCGGTGCACAAAATAACCCGGCAGACAGAGCCCGGCCGTATTGATTATCCGGCTATCACTTCCGGCACTCCCCCAAGAAATGCCTATTGGGGATCAACCTACAGGTATCAGACAAAAGCCGTTGACCCCGACGACGACACGATGACCTACTCCCTGGAAAATGCACCTGCAGGTATGACTATTCATCCGGAGACGGGACTTCTGGAGTGGACTCCAGGCGGCAACCAGAAGGGTTGGTATTACAATATCAAGATCAAGGTGGATGATGGCCGGTGCGGTGAAACCAGCAAGATATTCAGGCTTTACGTTTATTCCACGCCAACGGTCTCTTTTTCCGTCTCTCCCTGTTCCGGTTTCAATCCCGGAGGCGATATCACTTTCACATGGTCTGCGAACCGGGTTTCCACTGTTCTTATCGACCAGGGAATCGGAGAAGTACCCATAAGCGGCACCCTGACAATACCTTCTCCGGAGGTTCCCACTCGTTATACGTTGACTGCTTTCAATGATGCTGCCCTGATCAAAAAATATGCTCCACTGGCACCGGGGGCTTCTCTCTATTTCTCACCCAACCGCATCAAACTGGGACAAAGTACTACCCTGTATTGGGACGCTCCCTGCTCAACAAGCAGAAGTATCAGCCACGGTATAGGCGCTGTTCCCGTATCCGGATCTCAGGTGCTGACCCCCACAAAATCCGACTACTACTATATCTATCCTGCCAATGCCGGGGGGAGCAGTAGTCGCCGAGCTTATATCTATGTGGAGGTTCCTCCGGAGTCTTTCAAGATTAGCCCTGTATGCAATATGACACCGGGAGCGCCCATGACGCTTTCCTGGCACATCAACAATGCAACGAATGTATCTATTTCGCCCGATGTTGGTCCAGTGGATGCGACTGGCACTCAGGTAGTATATCCAGCAGAGACGGGTACCTACACACTCACTGCAACCGTAAATGGTCGCATCGTAATCAGGAGGATAAGTTTTCCTGACCTGCCAACAGTTAGTATGTCACCGTGGCGGTCAAAAGCGATCCTTCTCGGTGAAAGTGTGAGTCTCGGCTACTGGAGCGGGTGTGCGGATACAGTTTCCTTTAACCAGGGCATTGGAGAGGTAGAGCATAACGGAACGATAACGGTTACACCTGAAACACTGCCTCTGAACTACACCGTGACTGCCACCAATGAAAGAGGTTCCGTATCCAGGAACATACGATTATATCATCCCTTGCCGGTGGTGAACCTCACTCCGTATTCCTACCATTATATGGATCTGGGTGGAAGTGTGACGCTGAACTGGTCAACTCAATACGCAGATACTGTATCCTTTAATCAGGGGATCGGCGAAGTTGCATTCAGCGGCAGCCTGACAGTCACTCCTGAGAGTCTGCCTGTAACCTATACATTGACGGCCACAAATTACGGAGGGACAACAAGCAGAAGTGTCACCCTCTACCAGATAAGGCCGGCTGGAACATTTTCAGCGAATCCCAATATACTCAAAGTCGGGAACAGCACTACCCTGGACTGGGCCAGTACCCGCGCTCAGACTTGCAGCATCACCCCGGATATCGGCCCCGTGGATTGTAACGGTTCCATGACTTTTGTTCCCCTCAAACCTGCCTGGTACACTTTCACCATGGTCGGTACCGGCGGGACAATCAGGAGGTCTGTCAATATTACCTTTGTTCAGCCACTGGCTGATCTGGATGCAGATTCCTTGACTATCAGGGAAGGTGAGAGTAGCAAGTTGACATGGGTTTATGCCAACGCCACTAGCTGTGCCATCAATCAGGGCATCGGTGAAGTGGAGCTGGGCGGTGAAAGGGTCGTATCGCCAACCATCACGACCACCTACACAATGACGGCAACCGGCCCTGGAGGAACGGCAAAAGATAGCGTGACCATAAGCGTTGTGCCGGCCAATCCTCTTCCAGACCTGAGTCTTTCTTTGAGTGAGCGGATTATCATGCGGGGCAATTCCACGCTGCTGAGCTGGACGAGCAACTATGCTGATTCAGTGGAAATAAATCAGGGAATAGGAGATGTCAGTACTTTCGGGTCAAGCGTACTCTCTCCTGCAGTGACAACGACTTACACGGCAACGGCAATCGGCCCTGGAGGAACAACCTCGAAAAGTATTACCGTGACTGTCATGCAGCCGCCACCGACTCTAAGCTTTGCTGCTGATCCCATAAGCATTATGGCAGGAGAATCTATTGTTCTTTCCTGGACCAGTAGCGATGCTGCCAGCATTACTCTTAACCAGGGAATAGGTACTGTCGCATTACAGGGTTCACTGCCGGTGAGTCCGAATACTACAACCACCTATATAGCTACATCCGTTGGCCCCGGGGGAACAACAACTAAAAGTGTGACCATCACTGTCATTCATCCGCTTCCCACAATATCTTTCAGTGCTGCACCTTCTTCCATAAAGCAAGGGGAGCCTGTGGTCTTGACCTGGAGTACGGCCAATGCGGAAAGTGTTTCCATTGACCAGGGAGTAGGTAGCGTGGCTTCCAGTGGTTCGTTGTCTGTCTCTCCCACAGAAGATACTGTCTATAGCGTTACAGCTACAGGCCCGGGAGGGATTATCACCGAGCAGGCAACTGTTACCGTGATTCCAAGTCCGATAACACTGACAATAACCTCTCCAGCAGCCAACACTACACTTGCACGACCCAATGTTATGGTTACCGGGACAGTCAGCCAGGTGAACGGCCTTGAAACCGGGGTGGTGGTCAACGGTGTTATTGCACTGGTATACGGCGGAACGTTTGTCGCTAACCATGTACCGCTTACGGTAGGTGAAAACACAATCACTGTCCAAGCAGTTGATGTAAATGGTGAACATGTTGAGAAGACTGTTACAGTAACTGCCGAGGATTCAAATCGATATGTGAAGTTGAGTGCTGATACGGAATCTGGTTTGGCGCCTTTGGATACGACTTTGCGAGTGTCTGCAACATTTCCCGGTGAAGGGGCACCTGTCTTCTCGGGTCTCGCCCCTGGAGATGTGGGGTATACTGACACTGATACGTCGAAAAATGTGAATATCTCCATGAGTCAAGCAGGCATTTATGTTTTCACTGCGGAGTTGAGTGATACTGATGGTAATGTTTATAGTGATACGGTCGCTATCTTACTTATGGATCGACAACAACTTGATACTTTGCTCCAGGCCAAGTGGAGTGGAATGAAGGAGGCTCTGCTTTCTGATCAAATAAATGATGCACTGCCATTTTTCCTTGAAGGTTCGAGAACAGTGTATCAGAAGCAGTTTGAGTTTCTTTCCAGTCAGGGTGTTTTATCGCAAATGATTAACAAAATGGGTACATGCCGTTTGGTCGAACATGATGGTTTTGGAGCGGTTTACGACTTGAGGACTACATATAATGATGTCGAGTACTCATTCCAGGTTCTTTTTGTTCAAGACCCCGATGGGATATGGCGAATTAAGAATTATTAGAAAAGAGTTTAACCGAGGAAGGGGGGATGTTGTGATAACTGTCCAGGCACTTATACGTTTTATTGCACCAGTGCTTTTTTTAGCATTGCTTTCAGGGTGCGCCGTTACAAATAAGTTTGGTCCATATATTGGGAAGGTTGTGGATGCTGAGACGAAGGAGCCAATCGAGGGGGCTGTTGTCTTTATGACTTGTTACACTACTGTCCCCAACCTTGCCGGGCTCAGCTCTTATTATGCGGGCTTTAAAGAGACTTTGACTGATAAGCAGGGAGAGTTTCTGCTTGAGCTTCGCTTGACGACCCTAAAACCTGGTCATGCCTGGAGTTATGAGCCCGCAGTTTATGTTTTTAAACCTGGGTATGGTGTGTATCCA